>JAJRWK010000119.1 GCA_024276795.1 archaeon
CGTTTTTGTTTCTTATTTTCGCAAGCACCTCCAAGAAGACTCGAAACACAACCTAATGGTTCGAGCAGAGTGGAACTTTGAAGAACTCCCTCCCCCCAATATCGACAAAACAATCCCCAAACTTCTGCTCCTTAGTAGAGATGATCCTGTGATCCCGCCGCGTACAAGAGCCCATCTTAAAAACTATCACTCTGATGCGAGACGTTATGAGTTCCTTTCAGGAGGGCATTTTCCATATCTTACGCGACCTAAGGAATATGGAAGTGCAATTCTTGAGTTTCTGCAGAGTGTTACTAAAGCCTAACCTGTCCCAATTGTTCTTGGCAAATACTTTTCTTGAGAAAAAATTGAGATACTATTGGGCTAGAAAATTCTTATAGCTGCATATTCATTGCTTTGAATGTGAGTCAAGAGAATCAAGGGAGTGGTCCTACTTCAAAACCTGCAAGAAAGCAATTTGTGATTAGAAGAGAAAACAGAGGGGTTAATCGGCTTGTTTCACTTACGAATAGGCAACTTTCCTTGGCCTCTGTAATTGCTTTCGTGCTTATCTCAGTGGCCCTATTGCTCAGCGAAGTTTCCACATTGTTGTTGAACCTAGCTACACCTGCACTCACGGCGAAGCAGAAATGGGCGTTCTGGCTGGCATTCTCAGGAAATGCAATCGCATTTGTTGCAGCGACAATTGCCGGAATTGTCTTGTCAAATATTGCGTTTAGAGAAAACTCCGACCAGAAGCTCAAATACGTCGCAATGATCGCCCTCATAATTGCGCTTCTCGGGCTAATCCCAGGAAATACTATCACCATAACCTTGTAAACACTGCTATTTTCAGATCAGGCTAACGGGAAGAATCATGAACGTCGACAATTTGAGAGTTGGTGTCATTGGGCCCGTTTTATCGTTCAGCGGAACTTCTACCCATACAAAAAGGATTAGTCAAGGTCTCTCGCTTGACAAGGAAACGTTTTCGTGTCTTATCACTTACATCGAACCAAATTCGGTTATACCAGTTATTCGAGCCCCGAAAATCGAGATTTATTCACAAAATACTATCTTTCATGAAGTAGACTTGAGAGATGCTTTGGACGAAGAAACCGTAAAATATGCCCCGGGATTGAAGAATGAGGCTTTGCAGAAAATTAACGTGCCCGTGTACATTTTTGACAAGCCGATTACCCTCGAAAACTTCGGATTATTTGCAGAATACATTTCCTACGTGTTCCGAAAAGAAGAGCTAAATGTTCTTCACCCTCAGATCAAGCCATTTGTCTTGTTTGCAACTTATCTGGCAAGTGAGATGCTCTCAGAGTCAGGCGTGAATGTTAATGTAGTGGGAACTTGGCACTCCAACTTTGGATGGATAAAAGATGCAAAGTATCACTTAGCGCTTGCTCTTATGGGATCCAGAGTGTTGAGGGGTGTAATCCCCGTGTCGAAGAATGTAAAAGAAGACCTCAAGAATTTCCTCCATTTGAATGAATACCATATATTGTCCATAATTCCTCCAGGAGGAATAGATTATGAGGCCTTGCAGAAAAACAGGGCTTTATTATTGGAGGATTTACGAAAGAAATATTTTATTCCCAAGTCTTACATTGTCTTCCTCGGAAGGCTGTTATATAACAAAGGAGTTGACGTTCTTTTAGAAGCTTATGCGGGGCTATCCGAAAACGATCCTCCCGCGCTTGTGATTCTTGGTTCGGGGCCCTTCCGCGATCAGTTCATTCAAAAAGCCAAGGAATTAGGACTTGGGGTGTTTTCAAACCAGGAGCAACATTTCCTTGAGGAGAAACAAACTGAGAAAAACTCTCACAAAGTCTTCTTTCTGAGTGGGTTGTCAGATGATGAAGTATACGCTTTCCTCCAAGGAGCAGTTCTCTACGCGCTTCCTTCAAGATGGGAGAGCTTTTCAATATCTACTCTTGAAGCGATGGCTGCAGGAGCACCAGTGATTTGCACAAAAGTTGGAGGTCTGGCGTACTGGGTGGGCGATTCAGCACACATGATTCCTAAAGATGATCCTGCCGTTCTCCGAAAGGCCATTGAAAAATTGCTAGCAGACGAAGAACTCAGGGAGGCTCTGAAAAAGAAAGGGAAGAAAACAGCGAGAACATATGATTGGAGAGAACTGGCGAAAAACACTGCCCAAGCAATTCGAGACAGCATCGAACGAATGCAGCATCCTCCAAAGATTCCATGTTCAGACGATCTGGTCTTTGATTCTGAGACAGGAATCATTCGTTTTCAAGGTGAACCTGCTAATTGCGAATCGATGCCTCGCATAATGAAGATTTCTTCAGAGGCTCTTTTTTTCCCTTCAGAAACACTAGAAAACGGTCTGTACTATATACCGCTTGAAGAGGGGATAGACAAAGCATCCTGAAACTTTTAGCAAAAGAAGCCAAGGAGGTTCCGGCTAAGCACTCACAAATCCTGAGACAGCAAACTTAATGCTTTTTCAACATCTGATGTGGGCGCATCACAAACTTGGTTCCTACAAACATAAATCTTAATCTCTTCCTCGTCCAGAGCATACGATCCAAGATATGGAGCGATTACTTCTAATTGCTTATTGTCTACCGAATCAATTTTGATAATGACGGTTTTTCTTGGCTGAAAAATAGAGTTGATCTTACTATAAACTCGCATCATCTCTTGATCCCTGCTTCTGGCAACTATTATCACTTCGAAGGTTGGTCCCACTAGGAAGTCTGCTCCTAATAACAACATTGAAAATCCTTGTGGTGCCTTTTTTATTAATCCAATAGCGGCTTGAAGAGTTTTTTCAGCAAATCGCTCATATTTGACAGTCCCAGTTATTCTTGCCAGTTTCAGTAATGCGTAAAATGCAATCGAGTTTCCAGAGGGAATAGCCGCATCGAAAAACTCTTTGTTTCTAAAAAGTACTTCGTTGCTTTGAGCAATTGTTGTAAAGAAGAATCCACCATTCTCGCTGTCGCTGAAATCATTCACCATCCTTTCAGCAAGCTTAGTTGCATACATTAGGTACTTCGGGTTTTGGACGGTTTCAAAGAGCTCCACTAATCCCCACATGAGAAATGCGTAATCATCTAGGAACCCTTCAATTCCTGCCTCGCCATCTCGATATCTGTGCAATAATAGAAAATCGTCGTCAATCATATTCTCAATGATGAATTCTGCTGCATTTCTTGCTAGCTTGAGAAATTCTCCATCATTTAGAATTCTTGCCGAGATTGCTAGGGCTGCTATCATTAACCCATTCCAATCTGTTAGAATCTTGTCATCTTTGTGGGGTCGTATCTTCTTTTGGCGCAGAGTGAACAATTTTCTGCGGATGACTTTCCACTTGTCAAGTACTTGTTTTTCTTCAATGCCGAGAGCCTGTGCTGTTTCATCCCAATTCTTGCTAAAGAAGAGGACATTCCTACCAATGAATTCTCCAGTTGCCTCTTCTGCAAAATTTCCCTCTTCCCTCAGATCGAAGATCGTTTTGACAATCTCTTGCTCCTTTTCGCCCAGAACCTCTGCTAATTCTTGCAAAGACCAAGTGTAAAACCGTCCTTCTTCTCCCTCGCTGTCAGCGTCTTCGGCAGAATAAAACCCTCCTTGTGGGGCCAAGAGCTGATCCTTGAGATAATCTAATACTTCTAAACACACTTTCTTGTAAAATTCATCCCGAGTAGCAGCAAACGCCTCAGCATAGGCCAAGAGAAGCATTGCTTGGTCATATAACATCTTTTCAAAGTGAGGCAGTATCCATCGCTGATCAGTAGAGTATCTATGAAATCCAAATCCAATCTGGTCAAAGATTCCTCCCTTTCGCATTTGCTGTAGGGTTTTCTCAACAATGGCGAGATATTTTTCGTCTTTAGTTCTTAGCCATATTCTTAACAGAAACATAAGCTTGTGAGGAGTTGGAAATTTGGGAGCCTTGCCAAATCCTCCATTCTCATCGTCGTACAGTATTTCAAGAGCTTGTGCCCCTATTTGTAGCAATTCTTCCAGATCATGATCTTCATTGTTCTCCGCTACGTGCATGGAAGACAATAATAATGAAGAGACTTTTTCAGCAACTTCGTTCACTTTTTCCGATTCTTCTCGCCATATTCTATTGATCTCTTTCAAGAGGTCTATTAGCCCAACTCGTCCGAATCTAGATTCTTTTGGAATGTAAGTTCCAGCAAAAAAGGGTTTTTTGTCTGGGGTCATAATAATCGTGAGTGGCCAGCCACCATGACCCGTCATGATTTGTGCCGCGGTCATGTACGTCTGATCTATGTCAGGCCTTTCTTCGCGATCAACCTTTATTGCAACAAACATTGAGTTCAGAAGCTCTGCAACAGTCTCGTCTTCGAAGGATTCTTCTTCCATTACGTGGCACCAATGGCATGTTGAGTACCCTATAGAAAGAAAGATTGGTTTGTTTTCTTTTCTTGCTTTTTCAAAAGCTTCCTCTCCCCATGGAAACCAGTCAACTGGATTATGGGCGTGCTGAAGGAGATAGGGGCTTTTTTCATGGATTAACCTATTAGCCTTAGGAGTCCTCTTTTCTCTTTTCATCTTGCGAATCACGACGGTTCTACTAGAACTGTCTTCTCAGTTCTTTTTGGCGCTTTAAAATCATTAGACTAATTCATAATCGGGGTGGTTTCACGGGAACGATTTCTTGTTTTGTCTCGGAATTATGGAGAAATACCATAATTCTAGCTACAAAATTTTACACCATGGAAACGTAAAAAGAAAAAAAGGGTTTTATGTGGCTGTTCTTGAAAATGACAGATAACTCAACTCTCAAAATCATTGGTGGAATATTTATCACAGCCCTTGTTGTAGGCGCTCTAGGGTATCTAGTCTTCACCCCGAGATCATCCCAGCCTCTGAAGTATGGAATCGTGTACGAGAGCGATGAAGAACTCTTGCGGAACACGTACAGTGCAATTCTAGTAAATCCCGACAAACATCCCGACACTAATTTGAACGCAGCAGCAGAATTTCTGAAGTGGCTCATAAGCGAAGATGGTCAACAAGCCATTGCATCTTATGAAGTTAGTAACACAACTCTGTTTACTGCTTCCTTTAATGAGTCTGCTCTAGCTGATGAAGAACAATGGTTCTGGGGCAATACTACGATAGGAAAAGCCTCTGGAACGATTATCCTCGCAACAACAACTAGTACAAGAGATAGCGGGTTATTGGACTTCTTACTCCCAAAATTTTACGCCGTAAGTCAAGTCAGAATAAACGTCGTTGCACTGGGTACTGGTGCTGCCTTGGACACGGCAAGAAAAGGAAATGCAGATCTGGTGATGGTGCATGCAAAATCCTTAGAATTGGAATTCGTTGAAGAAGGTCATGGTATTCACCGAGTCGAGTTTATGTATAACTCTTTTGTGTTGCTCGGGCCTGATTCTGATCCCGCAGGAGTCAAGAATGCTGGGTCAATAACAGAAGCATTTAGTCTCATATACTCCTCAAAATCGTTATTTGTCTCTCGCGGGGACAATTCTGGAACTAATGTCAGAGAACTATCTCTTTGGGCCTTGGCCAATGTTACGATCAGTCCCACAGACACAACTTGGGCCTCTCAAAATCAGTGGTATATCGAATCCGGCCAAGGTATGTCCGCAACCATTCGAATAGCAATTGAAAAAGAAGCATACACCCTAAGTGATAAATCAACTTGGATTTTTTATAGCACTGCTTGATTGACTCCATTAAGGAGTGACTACTGCTATGACCAGCCTTTACGACGGGATAAAAGTTGCCATAGACATCATACTCTCACGAGACCCCGAAATCATCGA
>JAJRWK010000120.1 GCA_024276795.1 archaeon
GGTTGGGGGTATCGGATATGTTTGATTTGGTAATGTTGAAACGTCTGCTAAGAGCAAGCTTATATGCCTTTATTGAGCGCAATAAAAAATAAATGGCTGAAAAATCTTGTTTGATTAACCCCAGCCTGAGGACAGGCAATCATATGTTACAATGCGATTTCGAAAGCGCTTTCCTCCTACACAATCCTGTATCGTTAAAACAGCTATACCATAAGTCTGACACGATTATTTTTTGATTTGTATTTTTGTACAACACCTTGATCTTCCAAAACGTTAAGAGCATGCATAACCCGTCGTTTAAAAATCTTGCGAGGATTTCCACGTGTTAACACGCCCACTTTTTTGAGAACCCGAGATGTTAAAGAATGAATTGTGCATGAGTTATTAGGACATTTTAATAAAGCATCAACAATAGCTTGCAGAATCTCCTCTTTAGTAACATTTTCTGCTCGACGGCCTGATAACTGGGGGATATGTCCAATATCTACTTGTGATCCATCACTACAAAGTTTATCTTCACCCTCATCTACCATATCATCATCTAGTCTTTCAAAAGGCAGGTCTTTTTTAATGTTTTCAACATGAGGATCCGTAAAGGCCGCATCGGGGAGGATACCTCTTTCTTCGAGCATTGACCAAAGGTTTTGTAGCGCGCGCTCTTTATCCGCATAGAACGCAGATCCTCGAACACGAAAGAACTCCCAGCCGCACCGTTCTAACTGGCGTTGGCGTTGCATGTCCTCTTCATAGCGATCAGGTCCATGCCATTGGTCTCCATCGCATTCAATCGCCAAGCGCGCATGGCCTCCCTCAATCACCAAGTCAATTCTCTTTCCCGCGACCCTATACTGCGGAATAACATGGAATTTTTTTCGAAGTAATTCCAACGCAACATCTACCTCAAACCAACTTTCAAATGGTGACGGAGGTTTTACAATTTTGCGATTATCCTCTTTTGCTCTATGCTCGATTTCATTCTTATCTATGCCCGCTATTCGCTGTGGCCTGGAGTTTTCAAAGAATTCCAAAAACCTTCGCCGAAGATCCTTTGCACTTAAATCCTCCAATCGCACAGAATGGAAGAGCCACATCTGGTCCCTGGCACGACTTGCAGCAACATTGAAACGTCTCTCATCCGCCGCCCTTGTGAATGGACCTATTCTTTCATTAGGTGCAGCAACCATTGACAAAAATATCACACCGCGCTCATCCCCTTGAAAACTATACGGATTACCGCAGACAAGACGTCGTCTCTCTATTTCTTCAGCCCCAAGTTTCTCCAAAAGTATGCTTTCAATCAGTTTGGCCTGTGCATCTCCTTGGAGTACGACAACCCCCATGGTCTTCTCGGAGTAGCGATCATCAGAACACAACTCGACAATTTTTTCAGATATAGCCTCGGCTTCTGGCATGTTAATTGCCTTACTATTGCTACCCTCACGGTAACCCGTTTCGACAAATACTCGTCGAAGAGGCATTAGGCGATCGGGCCCATACTGTCGAAGCGGAATCAAGGGTGTATCGGTATAACAGAGATCGTTGCTAAAGCGGATAATCTCAGGCATGCAGCGAAAGTGCTCACGCAAAATTATTCTCCTGGTTCCATACCTTAACTTCCCATGATCGAATAAACTCGCATCTCTATGAAAGGAATCCTTGAGGTCAAAATCACACAGGAACTGTTCCATTAACTGAAAAACAACATTCTTGTCTACAAAACCCACTTCCGGGCTAATTTGTTTATCGTCTCCCACAATGAGCACCTTTTTGCCTAAGTAAAACAATGAAAGTCCTTCTAAACCGCACTGAGAAGCTTCGTCTACTATAATGACATCGAATATTCCCGGAGCAGCCTCTACCGTCTCCCAAATCCGGTGGAGCGGCATGACCCATGCGGGAACGGCCTCACGACAGTGATTGAGGTGGTGTTGGGCCTCACGCCTGTGGCGTGGCGCATGTTTTCCTGTTCCTTTGCCAAGTCGTCGCATGGACTGTTGCCAAGCTTCCATATGGCGTCGATGATCTTCCTTGAGACGGGAAAAGCAAAACGACCAAGCATGAAGCGAAGCGAGCTTAGCGATAGTTGCGTTGATCTCGTCCTCAATCTGTTTCGCTCGCTTGGCGAGGGCAGGGACATCATCCTTCTTGATATATTTTTCAATCCAGTCTCGGGCCTGCGCCCAACACCACGCATCTCCGATATGTTGAAGACGTATGTCCCAATAAGACGCGTCGCAAGTTCGCTTCAATTCATCTGTAAGATTTGGTAGCAAGTGGCTCAATTTAGAGAGATATTCATCCATCTCTTGAAGGTGCTGACGATATTTTTTTAACTCCTGTATTTTTCTCGCTGCTTTTACAAATTCATCCAGGTTGCTGCTGCGAATAGCTTTAAGCAACTCGATTGCAACTGGATGTGCTTTGCCATTGGTACTATTGGATGATATTTGAGCCTCAAAATTTTGTATTTTTTTGGCAACCAGCCGCTTGTAACGCCTGGCAAGCGTAAGACGGCAAGATGCAACAAACTTTTCTACTTGCGATGTATTATTCCAGTCAGGTTCATTTATATCTGCGCAATGCCTTATAGCTTGGCAGCATTTCTCAATGAGATTTTCAAGCGACAATGCCTCTTCAAGGGCGTTGCACATTGACTTGAGATCTGTAATCTGTAAAGCGTATGGGCCTTGGGTCTTGTCTGCCCGCACTTTCCAAAAATTCCATGCCTTCTCACATCCGATTCGAACATGCAATGTACTGCACAGATCAGACAAATGTTCGACAGTAGAGGGTGAATGCCCACCTATGCGTACAGTCTTGATTACATAAAAGCACTCCTTCACCGTTTTCCCCCGAAACGGCCCCCACCCTAGTTTACCTCCATTTTCGAGGTGTCCCTTCAATTTGAGGGCGTCTTCATACAGCGTTCTAATATCGGTAGTGTCTGGAATTTCAATGCTTGTATTGTCAGCAATTTCAACTATGGGTTCAACCGATGTGATCACATCCTTGGTTACACGCGCAAGCTCTTTCCAAAGGGCCGTGTTTCTGCGAAGCACATCTAGGAGTGTATTAGTCATCCAGGGATATAAAGACGATCTCAATCTTCTTCGCGCATTAAGAAAAGCAGACAGCGCGTCTTGAACTGTCTGGACAGAATCGGGATTGCTATTTGTTAAGAGATCGGTGATTTGTGCATCGGCCTTGACTTTCAAGATCTCTTCTATCTTACCAGCCTTTGCCTCATATTGAACAAGTTTTGTAAATTCGTCCTGGGACGGCATTGTTTCAGACCAACGCAGGTTTAATTCTGCACGTTTTTCCAGCGTAAAATAGCGGAGCTTTTTAAGAAGGACTCGCAACTCGTTCGGCTGGAAAGGACATTGGGCATTATGATTCATGCGGTCTGTAAGCCAGCCAAATTTTGGTCTGTCTCGGTTGACGGCTTCTGCGATTCGAGCTGCGGTGCCTTGATACGTGCCCCCTGCTATGGATTGTGTATGGGTTTCGGATTCCCGAATGTCGCGGAGCCGCCTATTGATCTTGGCTTGCTCTTCCCGGAGATTTCGAAGGTGTTCTTCAAGTTTTGTCTTCTTTCGTTTGGCGCGCTCTTCGTTCCACTCCTCATTCTTGCGGAGTATGCCGCCAACGCTGGCTTCCAGAGAGCGACGTTCTTCATGGCCACTGCCAAGAAGATTGATGCAAAGAGGGCGCAATTCAGCCGGAATCAATCCTTCAAGCACCTTAAGTGCACGAGGTGTTTTGGCTGTGATGAGCGTTCGTTTTCCGATGGCAAGCAAATGACAAATCAGATTTGCAATGGTATGAGACTTTCCAGTGCCTGGAGGACCCTGCACAATAACGCCACCCGATATGCGAATTTTATCCACAATATGACGTTGTTCATCATTCGACGGCTTTGGGAAAAATATTTCTCCATCGAATGCTTGGGAATGTCCTTCCCGGTCCTCACTCGATTCGGGGTTAATTTTTGCTCTAATTTCGGCGAGGTCCGCAAATTCACTTGGGATATCCTCACCTTTTTGTATCCGTTCCTTGATCCGTTTCAGGGTTTCTGTAAGACCTTTGTCAGAACGCTTTCGCAGGATTAGAGCAGGGGCATATTCAACCACCGGTTTTGCTGAAGCACGGATTTCTTTTTCCTCCAGGAATTCACTATACTCGCCTTGCGGATGGATAGAATGTATCAAGGCTTTGAGCATCCCTTCGGTGCATTTTTTTTCCCAAGGATTATCTCCAGCATCATCCAATATGCTCCTGGCGCTTTCCTCTGCACGAACTGGTTGTTCTTCAATATCCAGCATGTTTAATTCAGGCCGAAGCTTTGCACCATCTGGATTGGCACAGACAGTGAATTTTCCCAAACGCGCCTCAAACTCAAGCACTGCATCCGCAACAATTAGGTGTCGACGAACAAGTGGGCCAGCAGGGGTCTGCCAAGTTAGTAGGCCTATGCCAATTATGAGTTCGTATTCTTCCCCAAGTCTAATTTGTTCCTGGTGTATGGCAAAAAGCTTGGTGTATACTTTGTGGACACTCTCCCAAGCGTTATGATCTTCAACCCATGGAAGCCATCGCTTTTCGAGATA
>JAJRWK010000121.1 GCA_024276795.1 archaeon
AGACTCGAGGAGAGATTGAGATCATAGATTTGACTGATCAAGTTGAACAGTTCATAAAAGAGATAGGATTGCTCGATGGCATAGTCAACCTTTTTGTCCCTGGATCTACGGGAGCTATTACTACCATCGAATACGAGCCGGGTTGCATCAATGATCTGAAACGAGCAATTCGAATGATCCTCCCAGAAGAACAAGGATGGGAACATGATAGGATAGATAACAATGCCCACTCACATCTTCGTGCGGCATTTCTAGGACCTTCTCTTAGCATTCCGGTTTCGAATGGAAAAGCAATCCTAGGCACTTGGCAACAACCAGTGTTTATTGAACTGGACGTGAGACCAAGACATAGGCGCATAGTGTTTACCGCCACCGGGGAATTTGGAAAATAAAAATAACGTGAAAAAAATGATGCATGTAATAGTTCAATGCCATCGTTGTTATAAACACACAATGGCCAAGAAAGGCCAGAAGACCCGACAGTGCCCATATTGCGGAACGAGGATTCCGGTGAGCAAGCATATTAAAGCTCAGGCCCCAGATGGAATCACTGCTTCCAAATTAGTTAGAAAATTTAATGACAGAACCAAGAAAACGGGACTAGATCGATGGGCGAAATAAGCAAACAATGCTTTCTTACCGAATTAATCTCTGGATTGAATTTGTATTCTTCAGATAATATTTCTCTTCTTATGCGTTTTTTCAGAACCCACAATGGTGCGCTATGCTTCAAGACTTATACGTAATCAAGAATACGGGAGAATGTCTATATCATAAGTCATTCACGGAAAGCACGTTTGATCCCGCAATTGTCTCTTCATTTCTCAGTGCTATCTCTATGTTTTCCGAAAACCTCAATGA
Source organism: archaeon (assembly GCA_024276795.1). GTDB lineage: Archaea > Asgardarchaeota > Heimdallarchaeia > Heimdallarchaeales > JAJRWK01 > JAJRWK01. The sequence goes on from JAJRWK010000121.1 coordinate 862, forward strand.
AGAAGCACATCTATTGGAAACAAGATCATTTAGGTTTGTGTATCACAGTCTTGGAGAATTAATGCTTGTTGCTCGGGTTTCTCGAGAAACTCCGGTTCGTCTAGTTGAAGAAAAGCTAACGCAAATTGCTGAATCTTTGAGAGAACGAATTAAGTTTGACTCGAGGGCTTTTGACGGGTCGGTAACTGAGTTCAACAAACTGGACAGAGAAGTTGAGACACGAGCAAAGGAAACACTGGAGACAGAAAAACTTAAGCTGGAAGTGAACCCCCGAGTCAGAACTTGGGTAGGAAGAAATGATGTTGAACAAAAAGTGTTTTCCTACGTGCGGTTCAAGGGCAAGGCTTCACTTAAGGAAATAGTGAAACTTATGCGACTCCCAGAAATGGAGGCTTGGAAAGCTGCTCAAACCTTGCTCAGTATGAATGTCCTGCGGAGAATAGAATCTGAAACAAACGAAACAAGCAATGCTTCCTTTCCAAAGCTTTATGAGAATTAGAGAAAATGAGTTGCCACTTTTTTCAGTTAGAAAAGTTCACAATGTAATCTAACAATAAAACGCACACGATTACTTTTAGTATACCCCCTCCCTTTCTTGATTTTTAAATACTTGAAAACCATGTAAGCTGATGAAAAAGCTCCTAGTCTTAGCCGTTTTCACAATCTTATTTGCAACAAGTACTTCAAGTAATTTAAGTCCAGAAATAAGCCAATTACTTGATGAAGCTATCCCCAAACCTCTCAGCACCGAAGCGGCGGGTATTCTAGGATCAACAGAGACCATGCTTCAAGTACCCTCAAAGACATCGGCGCGAAGTGCTACCATAAGCGTTGAAACGCTTGTTTTAGGAGCCTCTACAAGCCCTTCAATGGGAAGTATACAGACAGACAGCATGGATTCAAAATTAATCTTGGATTCAGACCAAACGACTAATACCCTTCGTGGATCAGGATTTGCCATCAATTTCACTGCTCTTGAATCAGCAAGGGTCAATTCGATTCTTCTCCCATCCTTCACCAATTGGAAGAGTGACTCATGGAATACCGTCTCAATCTCGCTGTCAACAAACCTAACCGGCGGATACAATTTCTTTTCATTTATAATTCAAAAGCATGTGCTAACTTCTGCTTCCAACAATATGCTATTAATCCCGCTCTCTTCACAGCTTGGAGGGCCGAATGAAGTCCAGATAAATGCATCAAATAGCCTTTTTTTGAAACTCGAGTTTTCAGGTAATACAGTTGATGTTTCTGCAAGAGTATCCAGTGATTCCACTGGGACAAATGAGAACCAAGTTTATGTCTTAAATGGTGGAACTTGGACGGAGGTTGAAGGAACAGATCTCAGCGCAATATTCCTAGCCACGACAGAAAGTCTTTTCTCAACTCCCCAGCAATCCCAGTTCAACGTTACGGTTACAAAAGGACTTACCCTGATCCAGTCAGTCTACAATGATGGTTCTGGAGGGTCATTCTATGATCCCTCCGTAGCATGGGACTTGATAGTTTATGACAATGCGGGTCTAGACCTCACTGTTAATCCAAATTTCATCGGAAGAGGATTAGATACTAATATTTCGGTGCAAGTCTCTGCGGCAAGCACTTTTTTGGGCAACCAATTCGTAGAAAGTTTCATTATCGAATGGGAAACGAGAGAAATCCTTTGTGCGGGATACACCCTAACCGATTCTGTAGGAACAATTAGCTTGCGTCTTAATTTTAACAAGACTAGCGAGATCGGAGTAAGTATTACTAATACCAGCTTAACGGGGTTGAAAAATATCTCTGTTATTGAGCCCCAAATTGTAATCTCAAACTGGGATCAGCGTGCCACCTATGGCAGTGGCAGTTTGTGGAATGAAACCGTGGTTACAGTAGAATTGCGCGCTCTGTGGAATCCAGGAGGCAACAGTGTAGTCAATGGAAGTGTGCGAATATTTCTCAACAAAACCCTGGTTACGGAAGGAAGCACTAACACTTCCGGATGGTTCAAAGGCCAATTTACAACATACTTGGTAGCAGGAAATTATAATTCCATTCTGAAAGTCAAGATTAATGCGAATAACGTGCAACTATCCAGTAATTACAATCTTTCAATAAGCAAGGGGAAGATAACTCCGATCTTGTTGAATCCATCTGAGCCATTTTCGCGGGTTAGGTCTTTGATCTTCATGCTCAAGAATTCTTTCGAGAATTCAATCATTGGAGCAAATGTTACAGCGATTCTAGACAATCAATCCCGTTTTAATAGCTCTGACTCCCAAGGATTAGTAAACATAAGTTTCGAAAATGTTTCTCCAGGTATTCACTACGTTTCCTTAGAGATTCAGATCCCCTCGTATCAGTCATTTCAGAATACATTTCAGATCAACGTCACAACGGGGGGAATACAAGTTGAGCCCGCCGCATGGGAAATAACTCCTTATTACGGGGATTCGTACACTGTTTCAGGACGGTTGATTGACGCAAGTGGATCTCCAGTGCCAAATGCCGAAATCAGGTTTGTAGCAAAGCTCAAACTAGAAGACGTCATTCTGAATCCTGAGGTAAAATACTTCACAGATCCACTGGGAACATTTTCGGCGTCCATTTGGGACAATTTCTCTGAAACATCTTTTCTCCTTTCCATCGAAGTAGTTGGTGTGAATGACTCTGATGTGTCTTATGCGATAATTAGGATCAACAAGCAACCTATTCCTACCGTGATAGACTTAGAAGTTATGAATTCCACTTTTCCCAATATGCCCTTTGCAAAGGGAAAATTACTTGACATTTATGGAAGGCCATTGAGTGGTAGAGAGCTCAAAGTGAGAATTGAAACTGTAGACTACTTTATTTCCACCAATGAAACAGGTTGGTTTGAGTTTGGTTTTCCATCTCTTCAAGCAGGTGAATACTTAGTCAATGTTAGTTACTCGCCAGTATCAACTGCTAACGAGACTTCAAGCTTTAACCAGACAATGGTACTAGTTGCCAAGGGTATTTTAGAGATCTCTTTGCAAAACCAGTCACTTGAAGGAATCGCTGGAAAAGAATTTTGGATCTCCGGAATCCTCTCGTCTGACGGGATATTTGTAAGTGATTATCTCATAACCTTGCTCAACGAGACGGGTAGCGAATTAGCTAGAGGCTCTACTGATACTATGGGAAGGTTTAATGTCTCGATACTATTGTCTGGAAGCTTAGGGGTTCGCAGCCTTACAGTTGTCGCATTTTCAAGTGTCAATTACCAAGGAACCAATCAAACGGTTCTAGTAAACGTGACCCGAGTCGTCCCCCAGATTAAACCCTTGTTCGCTTCAGTCATTGATTTTTCACCAAGTTTGTCATTGGAGTTCCTCGTCATGGATCAAGCCAATAATCCTCTTCATAATGTAACTGTTCAACTAACAATAGACAACGAAACACTGTCAGCAACTACTTCTCCTAGCGGAGTTGCAAGTTTTTCATCTAACTTATTACCCGGCACATATGCTTATGTAGCAAGTATAAATGACACTATTTCTCTAGCCGGAATCTCCATTTCCTCAACAATTTCAATAGACTCGTTGAAAGTCTCAGTTGGTGTTATCCAAGAAACATTTGTTTCAGGGGTTGCTGGATCAATTGGGTTTCAGCTAGTCTATGAGAACGGGACACCCTATAGCAATTCGTTTGTCGTACTGATCAATGGGTCATCATATTCGCTTTTCTCCAATTCTTCGGGGTGGGCAGTTCTGTCGATCACTCTTAGCGAAGGAAACTACACAATAGAAGTTCATGATTCTTGGGGATCCTCCTTTGCGATTTTTCCAGCTAGTGTTTCCGTGGAGAAGGAAATGATATTGGTCAATGCCAATATTCCGTCAGAGATCGCGCTGGATGGATTGATGGAATTTAATGTTTCATTACAAACGAACGCGGGTTTAGTTTTGAGTAATACTAGTGTCAGAATCGAAATAATGAACGCTTCTACCATTTTATTCTTCGTTATTGAGCAGACTGACTCAACAGGTGTTGCTCGATTTGGTTTTCCATTTCCTGAAAATATTTCGACGTTTTCAGAGCAGTTGTTAGGCCTAAGAATATATGTTGTTAAAGGAGAAATGATTGCAGAACAAACCAGGGAATTTAGACTTGTTGCAGGGCAGATCATAGGTCATGTGTCCGTTAATTCGTTAACGGTTGCAAAGGATGTTGTAGCGGTTATTGAGGGAACTAATAGAATAGGGAGGGGGATTTCGTTCCTTGCCAGCGGATACTTAGATGGAACCTTGGTCTTTACTACTAATATCGTGAATTCGTCTGAAATTACGTTTTCAATACTTGATAAGGGAAACTACACTTTGGTCGTTGTGTTTGAAAAACAAGGATATCTGCAAAGTATTATTTCTGTGAATTTCGAAGTCCAAGGAATAGATGTTAACATTAGGGTAATAGACTATTTCGCTCAATACTTAAACAATCAATCATTCTTAGAAGTTGAATTAAGGTTTGCAAACGGGTCTGTAGCGACTGGCTATGGCATCCAATTGTGGATTGCTGACATTCAAATTGGCGTGATGACCACGGATTTGAATGGAATCGTACGGTTTCAATTGCCAGATGGCTATTGGGGAACATATGGCATAAGCCTTCGACACGATGGTACTTCGATTACTAACCCGAGTATTCTTGATACAACAATTTTCTTTGAAAGAGCAAGTATTTCTCTAGTTCTAACACCAGGTTACGCAAATGGGAGTTCTATCCTCTGGGTCGATTTACTGATAAACGAACAAACAATGCAACTGGACGAAGCCATTGGTCTTTACTGGAAAGATTCTCAAGAAACACTGTGGCGACTAGTCAACATATTTCCGGGTACGACTGGATTCATCGATTATGGAACAAGCAACCAAATTGACTTAAGAATTGATGACACAAGCAGGTTTGTCGGTGTCTCTCTTCAGCATACCATCTCTACGCCCTCTACTTTAGACATTAGCTTACTCAGTGAGCCGATTGTCCTTGAAGACATGGAATTACTTGTTTCAAGCAACGGCAAAGCACTAGTCAATACAGAAGTCTCATTAGGCATTGAAAGTAATAACACGATTAAATTCTTGCAATTAACAACCAATTCTCAGGGAATATTGAAAATCAAGTGGTCGAATTTTTCCAGTTCACCCATGGTTAATCTAACGATTTATCTTTGGGCAAATAACAGTGTTACGAGCCAAAAGCTAACCGTTTCATTTGCTTTGAGACCATGGTTGGTTGAACTGAGTTTCAATGAAAACGGAACCGATGGAATGTGGATTCGAATACTCGACCGCTTCGATTCAGCTTGGCTTTCTAATGATTTTGAAGCGACTATTAGCATTAATGGATCAAATATCCAATCTATTCGAAACCAAGTCTTGTTTTTCCTCGAACGCGATTACCTCCCTTCGTCTAGATTCGTACAAGTGTCTGTCAGACTAAAAGACTATTCAGGAATTTACTTGAGCTCAACTCATGAAACAATGGTCGAACAACCCCTGAGCATTTTCATTTCAGTCCTAGCTCAAACTGTGGAAATTGGAGACAACTTGACTACGTCCTTGAACATTTCTGTTTCTTATTGGAATGAGAGTGTTGAAAACATATTATTGGAAGCACGGCTCTCAGACGGAAGATTGCTGGGATCTTCGGTTCTCAAAACAGCTGTGCTTGAAGGCATGATACTGAAAACCAGCGAAATGGATCTCGGATTCTATTCTGTTGTGATTAATGGTTATCTTCCTAATGGTGAAAAAATCGCGACTTACAGCTTTGATCTAGAAGTCGTCAAAGAAAAAGTTAGGACATCCGTCTTTCTCGAAAACAACGGCTATGGCCAGAATATCACGGTTCAGATTAGAATCACAGACAACGACAATTCCACAGTGGCTGATGGAAGTATTAAGGTAACGATTGCATTCGAGGGCAAGGTTCTCACATCAACAAGGCTTCTAATAAGTGAAATCGGGGACGAGTGGCAAGTTACATTGCCACATTTCATGACTAACGGAACATTAACCGTCGTTGTCGCATACGAGCCATTCTTATTCTCACTTTATGAACAAGCAAGATTTGAAACTTCATTCGTGATAACTCCAGAAGTACCCCTCTTGACGATCGTAGAAGGAGAAGCAAGATTTGGAGAACACTGGGAAGTAATACTAGCCGCAAAAGGGGAGCACAATCAATCCTTGCCATTTGTTACTCTTGAGTTTGTAGATTACAACGTAACGATTACAACAGATGAAAAGGGTTTTGCCACGCTTTCATCGATTGATCTTGAACCAGGGATGCACAGCATTTCTGTCTTTGCAAGCTATGAAGGCTACGACAAAAAGGTCAGTTTTTACTTTTCCTTGTACGTTGAGAAAAGAATAATCCCTTTAAGCTATGAAAACGCTATGACGGCTTCACTTGGAGAAACACTAACTTTGACGCTACCCTATCTGCCAGAAGGTAAAGCAAATTATACGATTTCAGTTTTTGATGGAGAAACTAGAGTCTACGTAGAATCGTTTCCTTCTGGTACTCTCGAGTTCAACACGCGTCTTCTAGATAAAACAGGAATGTTTTTACTGGTTGTGGAGCGCTTCGAGACAACTCTTACATCTTATGCTAGAGCCGAGATAACTTTAAACATAGAAAAAGCTTCCACAGTAATAGGAGTAACGGATTCAAGATTTTATAGCTCCTCACTGGTTTTGCAAGGAACGCTACAAACAACAGCTAGCACAGGGCTAGACAAAGAAAAAATAATTCTACTGCTTTATGAAGAAGAACAGCTAGTTGCAGAATTTTCAACAATTACCAACGATGGTTACTGGGAATTTGAAATCGCATTGAATGCTTCGAACGCTCTAATTACTGTTAAACTAGCTTATTTAGGATCTGACAAGTACGACGAAACATCTCTCATAGCTTTGCAATTCATCCCTAATGATGTAATGGATTTGGGTAACCGTGATTTTGGGTTTTCGAACTTCATAAGCAGTTCTGATTCGACTCTTGCTAAGGGACTTGCCATATTTCTAGTTCCGGTCATGGGATTTGGACTGGAGCAATTTGTGAGAAAGGTGAGGAGAAAATGAAGCGTGAAGCAATTATTGTCGTTCTACTTTGCATCAGCCTTTTTTCAACCAATACAAGGGTTTCAGGAGAGTCGATGATGTTACCATCAGCAATACTTATCAAGTCTTCTCTAACGAGGATTTACACCATACAAGGATCAACCATTATTGAAGAACGAGCATTGCCACCAATTGAGTTGCTCGACAACACAGGAGTTGTCGTTGAACTGTCTTCGTCTATTGAACTAATCGTCGATATAAAAGGGATTGATAATATCTTATTCAGCCGAATAGTGATTGAACCGGATCAAAAACAAGTTCTAAATCTAACCTCCTGGGTAGATAGGAAATCGGTATTAAGAGCTTCCTTACTCATCTATCCTAGATCTGAGGACGCGAGAATCATTGCCACACTTACCCTTTTTCAAACGGTTTTTAACGAGGGAACTCAGAGTGATACTTCACGAATAAAAATTCCTGTAATAGAAAATGAAAAGGCTGCTGAGGAGACATCTTTTGCAATCATAATGCCCAAATCAACCCAGGATATCTACATTAACTTGGATATTAGTCCACTTCCCAAGGCCTTGATTATCAAAGGCACAATTGTGAATCGTTCAGTCGATGGTGCTTACCGAACAAGCATTGCCCGAGGAGAATTCTTGGTTAGGATCAGAATACTTGGTCATCCAACAAAGATTGATGTTAGTGGCACAATCGTGTTGCGAGAAAGGTTAGACCCTACTCAGAAGTGGACAGATACTGTCTTTGCATCGCTATTGAGCATCATGTTGTTTGTTGCACCATTAGCAATACGACATACTGCCTTGAAAAAGGCCGAAGCTAGACGAATTCGAGCAGCTAGAAGAAAAGATAAAAGAGGGGTGTGATTATGTCAGCATTTCTGACTCTAGCTAATGAAATAGCGACTCTGGCTCTTACTGCAATTTTGGCTAGGCTTATATTATTTCCTTTTTTGCCTCCTTCCTTCAAGAATCCGTTACTATCATTTGGCTTTGAACTTCGTCAGGCAATTTCTGAAGGAAGCCGAAAGATAACAACAGTCAACGATTCGGACAGTTTCACCGACAAGATGCTTAATGACGTGTTTGTTCCTTTCTCATTAATGTTCATCGGGTCTGCGTTTGGTTTTTCGATTGCTTCACAAGCATTTAGACAGGCCCCATCTATCTCGGTTGCTCTAGCTATTTTGTCTATTGCAATGTTTGCTACAATCCTTCCTAAATCTGAAGAAGTCAGCGATTTATTTCGAACCACAGAGCCGTTGAGCCAGCTAGAGTTCTTCATAAAAATTGTAATAGCAGTGGGTATTTCGGCGGGATTCGGATTAGCTCCATGGCTCACTCTACCTGTGATTTTCTTCCCCTCCCTTTCTCGTAACGACGCGTTCTTGCTGGACTTATGAAGCAAGAACGGAGTGAAAACATGATAATACAACTAATAACGGCACTCATAACCTTTAGCCTTGGAATGATAATACTCGCAATGGCTTTGAGTTTTCTAATATCAATGAGCGTTCAAGCTTTGCTCTTAGTGATTGAGCGAGTTTTAAAAATCGATATTAGGTTCTTAGTCGAGGCAACAATGCTTCCGGGAACCTTGCTCAGACAAGCCATGATAGGAGTCGTAGCTAGTCTCTTGGGCTATAAAGTGGAAGCAAGATTGCTTCAGGGATATGGAAAAGACAAAACCAGCATAGACATGGTAAGAAATGTTGAGAGCCCCGTTCATGCATTGTTCATTGGCTTAGCCCCGATGCTTAATCTAGGGTTGATCCTCGGTTTACTTGCTACTCAAGCCTTAATTATTCCATTATTTCCCTATAAGGTCCAGCAATGGTTTTCATTCCTAGTGATGTACCTATTCGTATGTGTAATTGTAAGCGGTCTACCACAAGTTGAAAACGTTTTCTTCGTTTTTCAATCATTTGTAGCTAATTCTCCTTGGGTCATTCCACTTACACTTTGGGGATTGGTTATGGCCGGGATTACCAGCGCTTTTTTGCCTAAGACGTTTGCAATTCTAGAATTCCTAGTTTATGAAACGGTTTTGTTGATATATGAATTGAGGGAACAAGAGACTAGGGTTCAAAAAGGAGAGAAACAACTAACCAAGAAGATAGAACCAAGTCAGAATCTTGAAAAAATGAGGAGAAGAGTTGCTTACCTCATACTTGTTGATGACTGAGATACTCTTGGCACACCAAGCTTCTGTACGAATATGGATTTTAAAGCGAACAATACCCGATGAAAACGATATGGCACTTACAGAGGAACTAAGATGAAGTTGCGAACTCGATTTGTTGTTTCAATGGCTATTACAGCTTTAGCAATGACATTGATACAAGAGGATACCTCAGTTCGAATGATTTTGTCGGGGTCAGTAGGGTTGACTGCATATTTTCTTTTGCGAGACAATTTTGCTTCTCTACCGTTACCAGAGAATGAACAAGATATTATTAAGAAGCAGATTATCCCGTCTCCAGGAACAGAGTACTTACTGGTTACAGATAAAGCTAACTTGGCCCCATTGCTTCGGACTCCAATAACAATAGTAGATGATGGGCGAAGATGCTATGTCGTTATGAGCAAAAAAGAAGACATTAGAAAACTTAGCCTTTTCATGACCGCGCCAGAAGAAGTCTCTGCCCTAGAAAAGGAGTGGCATGAGCGCATAACGGTCGATGATTCAGATGAGGACAAAGCCTTTGACCAAAAGCAAGGAAAAGATTTCAAATAGGGTGTCAAAAGCACAATCAAGGATATTTGCAATAAACAAATATCTGATCTTCAGGGTCGAAGTTTTCTTTTCTAGGCTGGAATTTGAC
>JAJRWK010000122.1 GCA_024276795.1 archaeon
GGAACAAGGTAACCAATGTAACAACGAGTGGTTGTCCCACAGTAGTGAGGAACGCTTGCGGATCACTGCCGATAAAACCCCCCATGGAATCGGCAATCGCTTGAAACTGATCAGAAACTAGTACCATTAACGCACCAATAATCCCCAGTCCTGCAATTATACCCCACGCAATCCGGTAAAGATACAATTGTAACAGGTCTTCTTGATCTGCCATGTTTAATCATCCCTACTAGTTTATTTATCTTATAAATTCCTCGCTAGCAAGACCCACATCATTTCAACTTAACAATCACTCATACCAATAGCTTCGAACTTCCCCGGCTATAATCCTTTCCAACAAGTACGTAGGGTATATCCTAGACGATAATCTGCCAAATCACAGCAATTACGGGACAAAATCTGAATCAAAGGAAACAGAGCCCTAACAAAAGTAATGTTTGAATGTAAATACATTCGCGTTCTACCCTCCCCAATATGTTTAGATACTCATATCAACATAAGTTGAATAACGAGGGGATAAAATGGCATCTGATCATGTCTCAACAGCTCGTACCTCCAAAGAGCTCATTACTCGAAGAATACGGTTTCTTCTTGATCAATTTGAGCCGATTAATTCTGAACAAACTGCTATCATTAACCGAATCAAAGAACAGATCGATGCCGATGATCCAGAGTGGATCCAAACTCTTGTCTCAAATGCCAAGACACTTCTGTTTAGAGACAAATGCGTGTTCTGTAGGTCAACGAAAGACTTGGGCCCCACAAGGCTAGTACCAAAAGAAAGAGGAGGGCCAATGCAAACCATAAACCTTGCCATCGTTTGTACCCAATGCTCAATTGACAAAGCAGGAAAAGGAGCCTTTGAATGGTGGGTTCGCGAAAAAGGGAAGCCTCTCTCTGTTCCCTTAGAAATCCAATACCTTGCAACACTCTATGTAATGCATAAGTCCGCCAACACCCTCGACATGAATTTCGCAGAACTGCACAGGTATTGCGACCATTGCAAAGCTCTTAATGCGTGCCCGGGAGAGCTCTCCACTCTATGTGTTGAAGGAGTTATCGCTCTAAGAGTCAAACGATGATTCATAACAATCCCGTCGTCGCGAACACGCTCGTTGTGCTCTTGCTCAATCTTGTTTCTTCTTTCTGAAAAGTTTGAGATGGGTGTTCCAATTTATGGGAATAAAGTCTCGTTGCATGATTTTGTCAACGTAATCTCCTGGCAATCCATTTAGAAGTAATCCTGTTCGAAAGATCTTCATGCACTCAAAACAATAGCGTTTCTTGGTTTTGACATTGATGTGAAGTTGAGTCTCGGTTGCTAGTTTTTGACAATGATCACAATAATTCCCCATGCGAATTGTTCTTAGTTCTCGTTCGACACAACTGGGACACATTCCTGGTGAAGGAATCGGCTTTCCGCATTTTTCGCAAAAAAACGGTCTCTTCACAAAGCATCCTCTCGATTTCTCATCTCTTCTTCTTTAACTCGAGTGCTAATTCCTTGCTTTTCTCTTATTTTTTTCTATATCCTAGCTTGTTCTTTTAGGCGGGGTTGTGAATTGAGAAAGGAAAGCATTATAACCCGTTTTTTGAAATCTCGCGTTTAGAGGGCTGAGTTGAAAGTGTTTCCATACTTTGAGCGATACGGAAAAAACGCCAGTTCATTGCTTGCGTTGCTCGCAGTTTCTATCACTCTGAATATTGGGTTTGGGGTCATAATTCCTTTTATTCCTACTTTTGGTTTAAAAATCGGAGCAACGGCAGTTGAAATCGGTTACATAATTTCAGGGTTCATGGTCGGGCGAATGATTAGCGCTCCCAACGCTGGAGCCTTGAGCGACATCATTGGACGGAGAAAAGTAATGCTATTTGGAACTCTCCTGTATGCCTTTGTTACTTTCGCCATGGCTTTTTCGAACAATTGGGTCATGTTTCTACTGTTCAGAATAATTGAAGGCATGGCTGTCGGCGCCGTCTGGCCTACGGCTCAAGCCCATCTGATCGATATTGTTCCGAAAGAAAGAGTGGGTGAAGCAACCGGGCTTTACGCTGCTAGCTTCTCACTGGGGTTCTTTGTAGGTCCGCTACTTGGATCTGGCGCGTATTACTTCTCAATCTACTTGGGGCATGACAAGGATTTCGCAATCGTTTCTCCCTTTTTCACAACGGGAATCCTAGGTCTGTTAGCGTTTATTGGTCTCTTTCTCTTCGTGCACAACGTTCCTGAATTCGCACAACAAGCTCGGTCTCTCTCCAAGATGAACAAAGAGGAAAGAGACGCTGAACTCGCTACTAGTTATGGGATATACGGAAAACACTTCAACTATAGCTTGGAATATAAGAAATTCTACTCTATTTCTCTGATCAACGGAATCGGCGTTGGCATTATTATTCCCATTTTCGTAATCTATTTCGTAGACAAACTAGGATATGACGAAGGAATGATTGGCGTCGTTATTGGTGTGGGAGGAGCCATAAGCATGTTTCTGAATCCCTTGGGAGGCGTTCTAGCTGACAAGATCGGGAGAAAACCAGTCATGTACGCTGGGCTGATACTAATGGCAACCGGCACATTCCTCCTCGGATTTGTGACGAGTCTCATTTTTGCTTCAATTCTTTTCTGGATGCGAATGAGTGGCTTTGGGTTTTTCTTCCCAGGGCTTAGATCACAACAAGCCGACGCGATTCGGCCCGTTGAAAGAGGAAAAATCTTCGGCCGGATTCAGTTAATGTTCAATACTGGAGGACTGGTCGGGCCAATTCTCGGCACATGGTTATATCAACATTACGAAAACGAGCAACTCAGATTTCTAGATACGCCATTTCAAGGTGGAGCTGTGCCATTTGCTGTTACGGGACTAATCCTTTTTTCTATGCTTATCCTTGTCAGGACCCTCCATGCACCCAGAGTAGACCATGACATAAATTGAGAAAATGTAACCACATACTGTCCCCTTATCGTACTTATCGGCTCAGCAGATTCCGCAGTGAGGAAAAAACGAGGCCATGTTCCTAATCAAACTTCATGCTATGTCAATATCTCCCTCCAAAGATATTCAGAGATATATCTTGATAAGGAGGAGCGTTGTCAAAAACAGTGGTGGGGAATTTTTGGTATATTATCCCCTAACTGGTTAGAGAGCTTGCCCCACTGAAGAAATCGCACTAACTTTATCTAATGAGCAACACTTATGATTGGTTTTACTGAACGAGAATATATAATCAAAAAAATTTCTTCTCCATTGCTTTGAGAGAAAAGCCTATATCTCTGGTCACAAAAGAAATAATCCTATTCTTCCATGTCTATTAATGCCGGATGACAAAGTTCCTCAATGGCTTCGTGAACTAATCAGCACTCAAATTGCTCGATGATTAAAATTGATCAAAAAACCGAATTAACACATAAAATGCATCACAAGGAGTAACTCTCCAAAAGGTGTTTCGTCATGCTGGTGCTACTACTAGAGGTGTGTCAAAGGTGGAGGTACGAAAAAACGTGTCTTTGGAATTTGTGAGGTCTTTGCTTGAAGAAGGCAAGCCCTTTAATGTGATAATGCAAGAAATAATGGTTCTTGGATCAAAACTTGCGAAGGAACACGGACATAAAGACTATGCTTCCGCAGAAGATTTTTTTGCAGCCATCAAAGCAGGAGAATCACCACTTCTCCATATTGATGGTGATGTCGATACTGATATCGAAGGCGCAGGTACAAACCTAATTGCAGTGAAATCTTGTCCATTAAAAGATTTGATGGCGCAAATGAGCGAATCCAAAACATCCGACGCAAAAGTTAATACCGTGCTGGATGGTCATCATCTCCGGGAAGGCGAAGATTCTAATTATGTTGATATTGGTTGTTACATAGTACAGCAATTACGCCAGATGATGATTTCATCAATCAGCGTTAATGGGAAATATGACTTAAATTATATTCATTTAGCATGCGACAAGGGAACTGGAACTCGGTCAATTAGCAAAGAAGACGTTGCCTTAGTTAAAATCGACAAGGAATTTTTAGACCGAATACTTGATGAGTATGACTGCATATACACCATTTCCTTTAAGGAGGGGCAGGAATAGGAGGATTAGTGATGAGTGATAGTGATGTTAGTTTGAAGAAGCAGGTTTTTTATCGTGTTGTGGAAGCCTTGGAGGAGAAGGTCTCTGTTTCTGCGTATTACACGGTTGAGCTTGCTTGTCAGAACATAGGACTTAAGCCTGAAGAACTGAGA
>JAJRWK010000123.1 GCA_024276795.1 archaeon
GTAAGGTCAAGGACCCAATGAAGAATGTAACTGTTCCAAAAGGACTGTCACCATCGCCGCCAGCTTCAGTAGCTCCAGTAAAGAGATTTACACTAATTGTGCCTCTGTTACTCGGCTCATGCCGAACAGTAATGTCATCGCTTGAACCAATTGCCCAGATAACCTTTATCTCTTTGTTCTCAAGAACGTTATCTCTCGAATCTCCAGTATTTAGCTTCCTTGAAAATTCAAACACCGTTTTGCCATCTTTCTCCGTTACAGCAAAGTCTTGGATATCGTCTGTTCCTCCAGAATCAACATCAGCAGGATGAGGACCTGTGGGACCATCGCTGTAAGTATCCACTGCTTTTTGCTGGGTGCCTTCTACGTAGCCAAAATAAATATCAGCTTTGTCCATGCCAGTTTTGGCGTCAAAACCAACAGCAACCCACCCGGTTGTTGCTGCAACAATTCCCACATAAATCATGGAGCTTGCCTCGTCAACAGTCCAGTATAGCGTGTAAACGCCAGCCTTCGCAACTGAAGAATATGCGTATTCGTTAGCGTCAACGGTACCATCAATGGTTACAGTACCTTGAGCTAACGTAGTAGATGAAAGTGCAACTCCAAAAAGAGCAAGTCCAATAATCAAGGCAAGTATTCTTGTTTGTTTCATTTAGCATCCCTTATTGATATAATATAGTATCAAGTAACTTTTTTATCTTGTTTGTATAAATATTTCTATCATGTCATCCAGTTAAACATTAATACGAAAAAAAGAACATAATTACGAAAATTAATTAAATAGTTTATAAATATAGATTCAGAAAAAATTCACTTTGAACCTATCTCTCCCTTATTAGTTAAAAAGTCGCAAACAACTTATCAGTGGTTGAAGAAGATACGAGTAATTAAGAATCATGATTGCAAATATATGCTATGACTCAATTGTCTACATAAGAGAACATCTATTTCAGAAAAATCATTTTGTCCTACTGCGACAAAGGGTTTAAGGACTGGAGGAACTATGTTCACTACTATGAAAACGCCTTTTAATATGTCATTGATGCGAAGGGTCAAGGGATGTTATTCACGTAACATCCTAGAAATTTCAGATTTCTTAAAGAAACCAGAAAAATAGCAAGTGTTAGGCAATGAAGGGACTACCCAGCGAAATGGACCGAATCAACTTCGAATTTGAGGAAACAGAGATTGAAGTCATAGCGCTTCAATCACATGAATTGGTAATAGTTGATGGCATTCATTTTCAACTCAAGAAAGGGGCCACTACAAAGGTACCTTACTGGGTGGCAAGAGAGCTGATAGACATGGGCGTCGCGGAATTACCGAACAAGGCCTTTGTCTCAGTTCCGGTTTTACATTCGTTGTTCGAGAATGAAGAAGCGGTTGAGAACGCATTACTTGACGTAAATCGCTTTCTATTTAGAAGGGTAAAGGAAGAGATTAAGCGTCTGGAAGAACAAAGATCTGGCTCTGCAATTCAATTAAAGACAAAACTTGAAGGAATATTCCAGCAGTTTCTTCAGATTCGCTTAAGAAAAATATTGAAAAGTGCAGGTAAAACGAGCCCGGACAAGACTTCGACGACTCGCAATATGACCGAAGAAGAGAGATGGTTGTTTGGCGAATTGACCTCTTTAGTAATAGAATGGAAGGAAAAGCTTGGAATGAAGAGCCCAGCCTACGAGGATATCTCTGCTGATTTTGAGATTATAGAGTAGTTACGAGAGGGAAGAAAATGGAAACTGCTGAAAGTTTTAACTTAACAGATCGGTTTTACGAGTTCTTTCGGGATTTCGTCGATGAGAAAGGTGAGCGCAAATATTCAGACCTCGTCAACAAGATGACTCTGGAGCAGAAAAGGTCCCTTTCAGTAAGCTACGAGGATCTAGTACTGTATGACCCTTATCTTGGGAGGGAACTGCGTAAGAATCCGGAGTACACCCTAAATCGGGCAACGGAAGCCTTAGAGCAATTTCTCTCAACAATAGATCCAGAATATTTAGATTCAATAAAAGCTGAAAGAGACCGATTGTACGTAAGAATTCATTCATTACCAGAAACAATGACGCTCCGTGATCTGCGAGCGGCTCATGTAGGACGTATTATTCAAATTTCAGGAATAGTTGTTAGGACTACTGAAATCAAGCCATTATTATTAGAAGCTCATTTTGAATGTCTTCACTGCGGGGACGTAATGATTATTGAGCAAGAGAACAGCATATACACCCCTCCATTTGCTTGTTCTAATCCGAATTGTAGTAATAAGAAAGATTTCAGACTTCTGCTACCAGAGTCAAAAATGACCGACTGGCAGACAATAACGATTCAAGAACGTCCAGAGGATCTGTTACCCGGTGCTAGTCCAAGATCGATGAGATGCCGGCTTATTGACGACTTGGTGGATATCGCTCGACCAGGAGACCGAATTACAGTTGTAGCGATTGTCAAAACCAAGTCAACCGATAGTTTACGTAGGGGATCTCGTGTAACGTTTGATCCATGGCTTGATGCAGTGCATGTGTCTTCTTCGAGTAGAGAGCTGGATCAATTAGAAATCACTCCCGAGTTGGAGAAGCAGTTCCGTGAGTTTGCCAAGAGTCCTTATGTTCACCAACGTGTCATGAAGGCTGTTGCACCAATGATTCATGGACTTGAGACTGAAAAAGAAGCAATCATGTTGTTCTTATTTGGAGGTGTTGATAAACCACTATCCGAGGGTGTCAAATTAAGAGGTCAGCCAAATATTCTTCTAGTTGGTGATCCTGGAGTCGCAAAGTGTGTTGCGCCTGGCACGAAGGTTTTTCTAGCTAGCGGAGACGAAGTTGAGATCGAAAAAATCGTTGAGGAGAAATTGGCGAAACAAGCAGTTGAGATTAGTGATGGTTATTATGCCATAGACGAGGAAGAGATCCTGACCCTTAATTTCCAGGGACAAATACTTCCTGCGAAAGCCAATGTTTTTTGGAAGCGTAGAGCTCCAGAAAAATTATTTGAAATAAAAACGTTGCATGGCCGAGTAATTAAGGTTACACCCACGCATCCGTTCTTTATCATGAGTGAGGGGCAAATTTTTGCTCGAAGAGCAAATGAGATCAGCATTGGGGATTACATCGCGACTCTTGATCCCTCATTGTTCACGCTAGATGAAATTGAACAAGACTCGATAGAAGTTGTTCCAATAATCAAGGCGGTTCCGGGAATTGCTTCACTTCTTCGAACGATTCGCGAAGAAAGAGAATTGGCAATTCTGGAATTAGAGGATTTTCTCCCCAGATACCCCAGACTGGAAAACGGGGAGGATGTTCCGACTGTAGACGGGCTTTCAGTTCTTATTTCTACACTAAAACAACACGGCATAACAGCGACGCTTGAGCAATTGGAGACAATAATAAGGGCCGATATTTTGTGGGATCGAATCATTGAGATTAGAGAAGTCGTCCCTCCATCTGAATGGGTTTACGATCTACAAGTTCCCCACACCCACAACTTCGTTGCAAATGATGTTGTTGTCCATAATAGCCAGTTGTTGAGGTATACACAACGAATAGCTCCACGAGGCATTTATACTTCTGGAAAAGGAAGCTCTGCAGCGGGACTTTGTGTCGCTGGCGATAGCGATGTGTACTTGGAAGACGGAGTATTCAAGATTTCGGAGCTTGTAGAGAGAGAATTCAGCAAAGGAGGGCTCATCGTCCAGCACACGAAAGAAATGGAGTCAAAAGAATTTAGCGATTCTTCAAAGAAGGCCTTACACTCTCGAAATCTCATGGTTAATAGTGAAGTAATTGAGCATGTTTGGAAAATAAAGAATCCGGGAACACTGATTAAGCTTACTTCAGAATCTGGCAGAAGCATCAAAACTACTCCCGAGACGGGTCTCTTTGTCCAACACCCTGTATACGGTGTGGCTTGGAAACCTGCAAAATTGATTGAAAAAGGAGACAGAGTAGCAACACTTCCAGCCAATGGCGATGATGCTCACCAAGCAGGAAAGCAGCAAGATATAGTTTGGGAGAGAATCAGTGAAATCTCAATTTTGAAGTCAAAAGATGAATTCGTTTACGACTTAACAATTCCACAAACACACAATTTTATTGTGAACGGGTTTGTGGTTCATAACACTGCAGCAGTTATCAGAGATACAGACACAGGAGAATTGACTCTCGAAGCAGGAGCGATCGTCCTAGCAGATCGAGGAATTGTTTGTTTAAGCCCAGAAACCATGGTGATAACAAATGATGAGCTCGTTTCCATTGAAAAATTGTTCGATGAGGCCAGTTGCTTCAAAGCAATAGCAGGAGAAGAAGAAATAGAGGTCTCAGAAATTGAGATTAAGATCCAAGCACTTGAGGATCCTAAACATCCAGAGTCTCTATGTGAAGCTGTTGCGTCGAAGATAAGACGAAAATGGTATCAAGGAAAATTGTTGAGAATCACGCTCTCATCAGGGCTCTCTCTTCGATTGACCTTGGATCACAAGCTTATTGACGGAAAGACTGGAAGATGGCAGGAAGCCCAAGAATTCGTTGAGGGAGACTTTGTTCTTGGATTACAGTCCATCGAACTTGACCAAAAGAACCGATATGTCGTTGATATTCTTCCGGATGATTGGACACTACTATTAGATGACAGCATTATTGACAAAATAGCTATCGTAAGTAAAGAGAAAGAATCCAGCACCTCTAGTGACTTGCCACATGGGTTATTGGGACGAATCTTATATTCAAGAGAGATCAGCGTGAAAGTCGCCAAGAAACTCTTTCCACTCATGGGGTTCTCAGAGAGTGAGTGGAAAAAGGCGATTTGTGGCATTAGAGTTGGTGAGTATGAGGAAATGATTCCTCATCCAGTGATTGATTCTCATTGGGGATACCTAATGGGAATATTTTATGCGAATCAGAATGCCAAAGTACATGCTCAAGAAGTTCGTTTGAATTTCAATAAAGAAGATATTTTCCACGCACGGAAAATAAGAAATGCTTTGAGAATGCTATCTGACAAACCAATCTATGAAGCAAAAGACTTGGTCTATGTAACCGACGCATCATCTCCCAGTTCTGAAATGCTTTCTCTAACAATGAAATCCCGGGTCATTCAATTAGCACTTGAGCATTACACAAAGGATCATTTTAGAAGATTGTTTGGAATGCCGAATCAGGTAATCTATGGTTTTATCATTGGGATTCTTGAGGAAGATCTTAGACACCAAGGCAGATTAGAAACCTCGCATGATGCCCAAAGCATCAGCTTAACAGTTCTGAACGATTCCCGGGACTTACAGAATTTCTTGCTCTTACTCTTACGTCTGGGGATCAAAGGAACCATTGCTCAAACAGATACTGGCAACAAGCTCCAAGTGCCAATCAATGATTTGCTTTCTATTCGTGAAGCAAGTCCCCTACAAGTTCAAGCACTATCTTTCATTATGGAAAGAATGGCTTCCATTGAAAATCTTGAATCGGATAGCAAGATGCCCCAACACCTTGTTCTCCAGCAATCGATTGGACCAAGTTCTCGATCAACCTTACCAAGTACCTTGTCTCTTGAGAAGATCGTCCTGATAGAAGAGGAGGACTATTCAGGATACGTATATGACCTCTATGTTCCCAAATATCACAACTTTATTGCAGAAGGCTTGATCGTGCACAATTGCATTGATGAGTTTGACAAAATGAACGATGTTGATAGAACTGCGATTCATGAAGCAATGGAACAGCACTCATATCATCCCCAGTTTGAGATAGAATTGCGAGAGGAGGGGAGAGTTGAGATTGGAAAATTCGTAGATAAAATCTTCCAGAGATTTCCAAACAGAATAATTCAAGGAAGAGATTGCGAAATAATCTCCGTCGAAGATCTAGGATTTCACGTAAGGACAACAGACTTCGAGGAGTTCTTCGAGACTAGAGTCAATAGAGTGAGCAGGCACCTCGCTCCAGAATTCTTCATCGACTTTGAGGTTACAAGTCATGGTTCAATAACAGTTACTCCTGAACATCCTGTATTTGTCTTTGACTCGGGTTTCATTGATTTGCTTGATGCCATGTCATTGAAGCAAGGGATGTTTGTCCCAGCTGAAAGAAGTCCAGAGAACTCAAAGGTAATGTCTTCACCCTTGGTTCCTAGATACCTCTTGTGGATGGTAGAACTGGCAGCGAAGATGGCTCAATTGCCGAATTCCTATCCATTTGGAGAAAATGAGATCCCACCGGGCGAAAACTACATTGCAGAAGCAAGAATAAGAGTGGAAGCAAGGCTTAGAGAAGTGATGAGAAAGCTCGAGCCAACTTCTTTGACTATCAATTATTCTCCAGAGAGAGACATTGGCTCAAATGAGGTTGTGCCCATACAAAGAGTCATGTCGAAAACAGCAAGATCAACAAGAGGAATAGTGAATGAAATCTTGGAAATTGTGCAAAAGCTACTAAGATTTAGTTGGTGGCAAATAACAAGAGTACAAAAACGCGAAAACAAAGGAGAACTACGGACGAGATGGGTTTACGATGTTACCATCGAACCAACTCAGACGTTCATTAGTTCGGGGTTAATCATGCATAATACAGTTTCAATAGCAAAAGCTGGAATTGTAGCAACTCTGAATGCTAGAACAGGCATTCTGGCTGCAGCGAATCCTCGACTGGGCAGATACGATCCCACCCGATCTGCTGTTGAGAACATCAATTTAGGACCAACAATCATTTCTCGTTTCGATCTCATTTTCATTATTCAAGACGTTCCAGATACGGATATGGATCGAAAAAGAGCACAACATATTTTGCAATTGCATCGTAAAGGGATTCCTGATGAAGCAGAGCCGGACATTGAGCCAGAGTTTCTGAAAAGATACATCCTATATGCAAAAGAACACTGCCATCCCGTGCTATCAAAAGAGGCGGCACAAGAAATAGAGGATTTTTACGTCAGCATGAGATCAATGGGCCAAAACTCAGAGGACGGGATTGTAAGGGTGCCGATTACTGCCCGTCAACTTGAGGGGATAATTAGGCTTGCGGAAGCAAGAGCTAGAGTTGCATTAAGAGACGAAGTAACTCGAGAAGACGCTAAGGCAGCAATTGAATTGGTAAAAGCGTCCTTAAGACAAGTTGGTTGGGATGAAGAAGCAAAACAATTTGATATTGATATTTTATCAACAGGAGTCAGCGCAAAGCAGAGAAGTGCCGTTGAACGAGTACTTGACATTATTTCTGATCTTAGTGGGCCATCAAAAGAAATGGTTGAAATCAAGACGGTTGTTGAGTATGCTACGCGCGAGGGTCTAGAGGAACAACTCGTAAGAAGCATCATTGATAGATACGTCCGAGACGGCCTACTATATCAACCAGAACACGGTAAAATCAGAAGACCCTAGCATCAGAGAAAAAAAGAAACAAGTGAAAGAACTGTTTCTAATAATTCTTGACCACGAGAGAAATTAGTTGCTAGTCAGATTCCAAGAACTTTAGAACAACGTTTGTCATCACTCGAACTCCTACTTCAAGTGCCTCGGGGCCTAAGTCAAACCGCGAAGAATGGTTGCTGAAAGTATATCCTTTCTTTTCGTTTTTCACCCCGAGCCAGAACATGGCTACAGGAATCTTGCCATCAGCTCCAAATTCAAAAAAGTCTTCCGCACCCATAATTGGTGGAATCGCATCATCTACTTTTTCCTCACCAACAGTTTCCTGAGCAACTTCAACAATTAGATCGGTTAGTTTATCATCGTTTATGCCCACGGGATATCCTCTGATCATATTATTTTCAAATTCAAGCCCGTAAAGACTTGCAAAACCTTCGATTATGGCTTTTACCCGGTCAAATAAATAATCCCTTGTCTTAGGATCAAGAGCTCTGATCGTGCCGTCAATGAGGGCTTTATCACCAATTATGTTGTGTCTAGTTCCAGCTTGAAACCTTCCGACAGTTACGACCGCAGAATCCAAGGGATCAACTTCACGTGAGACGAGCAAATTCAGGGCTTGGACTAGAAGTGTGCCAATTGTTACAAGGTCTTTAGTCATATGAGGGGCAGAGCCATGTCCTCCTGGCCCTTTCAGAACGAGATGGAATTCATCAGCTGATGCGGTGAATTTTCCCTTTCTGATAGCAATAACCCCTTCATCAAAATCTCCTGCCACATGAAGTGCGACAGCAGCATCAACTTTGGGATTTTCTAAGATCCCTTCTTCGACCATTGGCTTGGCTCCGCCGGGTCCTTCTTCTGCCGGTTGAAATACAAATTTCACGTTTCCTTTAATTTGATCCTTTATTTTTGCCAGAGATTCAGCGACCCCAAGAATGATGGCAACATGAGCGTCATGACCACAGGCGTGCATGACACCGTCTACTTTAGACTTATACGGAACATCATTCATTTCTTGAAGGGGCAAAGCATCCATGTCGGCACGGACAAGAATAGTTTTTCCATCTCCTTTTCCCCCCCGAAGTAGCCCTACAACGCCAGTTTTAGCAACACCCGTTTGAACTTCCAATCCAAGGGATTGTAGTTTTTCGGAGACGAGCCTTGATGTTTCCACTTCTTCAAATCCTAATTCGGGATGCATGTGCAGATGTTCACGAATGCGAACAACTTCATTAATGATTTCGGAAGAAACGACGTCTTCACTCATTAAACAGAGGAGTTGTGATTCTATCCTTAAATGTTTTTGAGAAAAAAAGATGATGGAAACAAAAA
>JAJRWK010000124.1 GCA_024276795.1 archaeon
AGATTTTGTGCATGTTTATTTTCATGATCCGACCTGGAAGAAAAGCGAGCCTTTCCTTCGGGCCAAGTTTCGGATCATTCCCGAAGAATCTGAGGTTTTTGATGTTCCTTCGGATCTCGAGATCAAGCAATATGTTATTCATTCGATTAAGTTTGTTCCAAGTAACGATGACCCAGTCGAGCTAGATATTACGTTTCCAGAAGGAAATCGGGAATTGCTCCTTTTTGAGAACGTGAATAACATGTTAGATTGGCTTCGCTACGATCTCTCGGTTTTTTCTGTTCCTGATTCTGTTGGTGAAATGATCGAAACCGTCAGATCATCTGAAGAGAAAATGTTTGCAGAGAAATGTGAAGCTGATAAAAATGACAGTTGAAACAGAGCGAGACAAGCTTTCTCGCATTTCGAAGAAGGAAGTTGATGCATATGCCGAATTGTCGGATTCTGAGTTTCGCGAGAAAGTATTGAAGAATCAAGAGGAGATCCTTGCAGCGATCAGGTTTCTTATACGCTTGTTAACCAAGTGAGGTGGTGTTGAATAAGTCATACGAAGCTTGTGACTTTTTACGAGGACAAAACCGTAGTAGACCGTGTTGTTTCCATGATTAAGTCAGGAGAGCTTCCAAATGTTCGGACTCTTAGTGAGTATTGTCGAAGGGCGTTTCGATTAGTTGCTGCGTATCCTGAACTTTTAACAGAGGGGCAGCCTCGTGTTCCGTCTTCTACGATTCCTAGTGAAGCAATCAGGGATCTTGAGAAGAATTTAGTCTTCCTTATTGAACGGAATCATTCTACAATTCAAAGTATTTCGCAGCAGATTGTTGGTTTAAAAAATTGGATTAAGGAAAATACTTTGCGTGTTGAGATCTCAGATATGGTTGAGTCTTTGTTGAAGAATCCGAAAGTATTCACAACTAGAACAATTTCTGAGTTAGAAGAGCTTTTGCCGTATCAATACATGCTTGATTTTGTTCCAGATATTTTACATGAATTAAAACGTCGTGGTTCTATCGTCATTGAACCCGGCGATCGTTTGAGGTGGTTAAGGGATGAGTGATTGGCAAGAAGAAATCAATTCATATATTCGGTCAAAGAAGCTTCAAGGGTTACGTACTGCTACTTTAGAGACGTATAAGCGTAATTTGGAATTTTTATTGGTCAAGAAACATATTTTAGATTATGATTCTAAATTTTTCTGGTCTTTTTTTGAGGGTATTTTTGATGATGAAAGGATTGGTGATTGGAGGTTTTCTACTTTGGTCTCAGAACTCAAACGTTTTTATAATTGGGGAAAATATAGAGGAATTTTTCCTGCTTGGCTGGACTCAGAGATAGAAGAGCTGAAACCGATCCCCAAGTCTAGGCGTTCTGAGAGATTGGAGCGATTTGCTTATACTGATGACCAGGTGAGGACGATTTTGGATTCTTGTCGTACTATTAATGAGCGGTTTTTATGGTGGACTGCTTTTAACACGGGCTTAAGAAGAAAAGAGCTTATGTTTTTACGTTTAAGTGATATGGATACGAAGGGCGTAAAAGTTCGTGCGGAAATAGCTAAGAATCATAAGGAACGCTATATTCCTTTTACGTCTGATCAAGTGCCAGAAGTAGAGTATTTTTTGAAGCATCGGCTTTTATTGGATGCAAAGACAGACTATGTGTTTGTAAATAGATTAGGCCAACGGTTACGTTTAGATCACAATTCAGGTTTTTTAATGAATAAGATCTTGTCTAGGCGTTGTGGTTTTCGAGTGTCCCTCCATAATGCGAGGTATACATTTGCGGTTACTTTATGGAAACAGACAGGCGATATTCGTTTAGTGATGTTGTTACTAGGTCATTCTAGTCCTGAGGTTACTGAGAGGTATTTACGAATTAGGCCTGATGACGAGCCAGATATTATTCGTCAGAAATTAGAATCTGTTAAGCAGAGGCAAAAAAAGGAAAGGAGGTTGAAAGATGAGTTCTAGAAATGTTTCTAGTGGTCTTGATGGGGTGATCCCATCCCCCGCACCAAATCCTCTAGATTCTTTTCTAGAAAAATCAGTTCTATATAATGTTTGCAGAATTTGTGGTAATCGTTTCAAAATATTAGGTCCCTTTTACGTTCGTTCGAAACCTGGTTCGTGGGGGCCGTATCAAGAAATTTCTATTGGCTTTTGTCCACAGCACTTCAAGGATCACCAATACGTTCTTTTGTGGGGCAGGATACTTCGAAATCCTCCCAGTAATCATGCTAAGATTCCAGACTTTCTCTGCAAATTATTAAAACATTAAGGGGAGGTCGGAGGTCTATATGGTCGCGGGTGGTCACATTAGGACAGATGATTTGTCTGATTTCACTAAGGAAGTGACCACTAGCGACTTGATCATTGACTATTTAAGACAAAAACATAAACAAGGAATCCCAACTGTAACACGAAATGAGCTTGTGAAAAAGATTCCTCGCTCAGTTGCTGCGATTGACAAAGCACTTGGACGCTTGAAACGAAAAGGAATCATAGAAAACCCGTTCTATGGTAACTGGAAGCTCTCAAAATACGTCGCGGGAGATGTGACCAATTCGGACAAAAGCGGTCACATTCGTCGCGGAAAGGCGTCCTATTCTGAGGGTGGGGGTCGGGGTGTGTCTGATTCTTTGTTTGTTCGTTTGTTTGATCCTCGGAAGCCTGTTCAGAAGCATAATTTGCAGTTTTTCGTTAAGGGTTATGTTAACAAATTAGGACAGTGGAGTGATGTTGTTGAGTGGGTTAGTCCGAGTGCGAAGAAGAAGTATTTGTTGAAGTTTTTTGGTCGTAAGAATGGGAGGATTGATTTGTATGTTAATTGTAGTGGTAGTCCTTTGTATCCTGTTCAAGTATTACAGTTGTTGGAGTATGCTCGTGGATATTTGGAGTTTGGTTTGGGTGTTAAGGATCCAAGGTTTGTTTGGGTGAATTGGGACACGAACCAGGATCATCGAGACATTCATTATAGGGGGAATCATTTAGAGATTGAAGTTTTTGAGGACCAATTGTTTTTGGCGTTATATCGCAAGGTTTTGGACAATGGTGAGGTTGTTGCTCGTGCTGAGGCAAAGTTTAGAGGGGTGAGTTTAGAACAGGACGAAGCCGAGCTTCTACTTTTTCGGGAAGACGGTATTTTGAAGACCGCAAACGTATTGAAAGAATTGGGACATCGAGCAATAGCAAGCATAAACCAAGTTTCTTCCGTTTCAAATAAGTTGGCCCAAGTAGTTGACACGCATCAAGTTCTTCTTACCGATGCAATTTCCAGTTCTCAGAGAGTTGAGCAAACAATCGATGGTTTGACAATAGGAGTTGAGCGGATCCAAGAAGACATTTCTTCGATTCGGTCTTTCGAGGACCGGCAATTACAAGTTCTTGAATCGGTCTCAGAAGTTTCAGAGAGACAGACCGAAATCCTAAGTAGGATAGAAACCAGGACACACTCTATTCTGTCAGAAATTCAAGAAGTGAAGAGATGGGTTGAAATGTCTCAAGAAGAAAGGCAAAGGATCTTGGAACTATATCACTCGCAACAACTCCAGATTAGAAGTCTTCGAGAACTAGCACGCTTGCTACAAACTCATCATTCTACAATTTCACAATGGATTCAAAGGAATCAGAATTATAATCGTAGTGCGGCACCGCACCAAGAATCTAGATCAGAAGAATCTGGATCAGAAATGCGGCCAAAAACACTTCCCCCAAAATATGCTTCATGGTGGCCGGCCATTCAGTTAATCATAGAATCGCATGGGTCCGTGTCGTACGTGGAGATCATGCGTGCTTTAGGAATAGCGCGTACGTATGCTGCCGAACTTCTTGCTGCGTATTGGAAAGCAGGGTATTTATCTCGAAAAATGAGGGGACGAAAATACTTGTATTATCTGGAGGAAAAAAGATGAAGTTTCCTAAAAGAATCCAACGAAAAAGCAATTTTCCAAGCGTAACTGACTACGATCCTTCATGCTTGGGATTCTGTCAAGGGCTTGGAATGAGTGAGTTTGAAGCTCGCAAATTCCTTTTAGACGGCAAAGTGAAATAACAGAGTATTTGTAATGCACTAGGCAATACTTTTTTGTGTTGTTTTTAGCAATACGTACTTGAGGTGTTAATTGAGATGCGTTTAGCGGGTACTAAATATTTAAGCGAGGTCGATTATGGGGTATCTGTATCTGGTGAGCATAGATGTATTTCTCGTGAACGACTAGTTTTTGAGATCATGCTGATTGTTTCAACTATTTTTTTTGGTTTCTTGTCTTTGTTCCTGTTCCTAGCATTACTTACAATATTATCCTGGGAGGTGCTGAAATGAAAGCACAGGAAACAATAGTATACGCAATTATAATCATAATCTCCTTCCAAGCAATAGCTTTTCAATCAATGACTGCAATACTCAGCGATATCAACGAAAACGACCAAAGTATTCAAGACATACATAATGGGTTCAATGAGTCACAGAAAACTACTACAAAATACGAAACTTCTAAGAACAGCTCAGCAGGCGAGTACTCAGAATATAACTTAAACGAAAATACCCCTGTCATACTGGGGGAATCCGTAAAAACTGTGATTTCTTATCCGGCATTACCTCCTTCTTCCAGTATGACTAGCATCATGGATGACACCTCACCTTCAACTTCGATGCCTTATGTTTCCGTCCATAATTATTATCGAGCAACAGAAGCCCCAGGTGGATTAACGGTTCGATCAACCTATGACGTAGCAAGTGCCTCACTAGGATTCTACGTTTTGTTCGTCATTAATGTTGGTGAGCGTATTCGTGCTGGAAGTCTGGTCATCAAATTCTCATATTCAAACATTTATAATATAGATCCCAGTTCGCCATCTGTTTTTATGTATATTCAAAATATGTTGTTTTACCCAACAACAGAATACGTTTTAGACGCACGTGATTTGATTAACGCAGATGGAACCATTAACATCTTATTATCTGTTTCATATGATGCTGACACAGCACCTGTTTCTACGTTTGAAGTAATTGTTGACAAATTATACTATAAACCAAATGATCAAATCAATGATTTGCGCTCATCATATAGTTATGTTTCTTCAACACAACTAAAACATACACTAATTGTATCGAATGAATGGACAGGGGCAAATATTAGCATATTCGCACCAATGAGTTGGAATTTCTCAACGGTAAATCCAATAATTGACGTCATATGGAATGGTTCTACATGGATAGCTTCAAACATTCCTGTTGGAAACTATGAGTTCACGTTCTTGTCAGGCGACGGATTTGGCGTTGATTATGCCCGCAAGCCCCAGCTCCTCGCTATTCAAGATTATAGTTCGGACTATGTGCAAGCTTTTGACGGGTTTGAGGACGGGAGCTTTAGTGAGTGGCAACCGCAATCGGGCACGTCAGAGTTTTCAGATTTAAAACTTGATACGAGCATTGTCTTTGAGGGGAGTTTTTCTCTTGTATTGGATGAAACTCTTGTGGGTGGCTATGATTCTTTGTTCATGACTACAGAAATACCTGATGGATATTACTATGTTAGTTTCGCGTATTACATAGAATCTCCGTCTGCAACTACGTTCACGTTTTCTTATGCCACGAATGGTGGTAGTGCTACCCTGATTGCGTTAGATCAATCTATTACGAATCGTTGGGTGCAAGTTTTTTACTACGTGCATTTAGACGGTCCAAGAAATTCTGGTGGTTGGTCTTGGTGGTTTGGGTTTGAGGAAAAAGGGGACGGGCTCGTAGCATACATCGACAATTTCAGAATCTACAAGGCTTCAACATCAATTTCCACAACAGGTTTGAATCAATATTCAATACAGGGTGTTCTTCGGAGCTGGGATAATCGCCAAAACCCACCAATGCCAAATTCTCAGGTTCAAATTCAGTTTAGGGATAGAACTGCTAATAGTCTTATTGCTGAGTGGCAAGACGTGAAAACTGACAGTTCTGGAGCGTTTAGCGTTACCTATACGAATCAACTCCAAGAGAAAGAATATGAGATTCGAGTATTTACACTTGAAAATTCATTTGGAGACTATTTCTATGAAGTTGAGAAAGACATTTCTGATTTCAACGAAGATGTTGATAATTGGGTTTTGGGGTCTTTTGGTTCAAGTGTTACTCAAAGTGACCAGGCAATTTATGGGCAAACTGGCACTGCTACCAGATATTTGGAATTTAGGAGACCCTTCACTCCAGATATTGATAGTTCGAAATATTATTATCTCGCTTATGAGGTCTGGACACCCACCGACTATTCAGATCACCTATATGGATTGAAAGCGGATTCACTGCTTCCCAGCTCAAATTATTTCTATTATTACGGGACAGGCGGAGACATCTTGTTTCCATCGGATATGCCCAAAAAATATGTTTTTGACTTGACGCGTTTTTCACATTCTGGAAACACCTGGGATGGACAAACAAATGATTGGATGGGTATCGTTTTCGAATTTCCATTTACTGGCACAAATTGGGAGATTTACTTAGACAATATTCGGATATATGCCGATGGTGGTTTTACCTCGACGTTTTTCACTCCACTCCCTGCAGGTCAATCACTCTATACTTACGAAGAAAACCAAGAATGGGATTTTAGCGAGGGGACAAAAGAATCACTATACACTAGTTCTGCTATTCTTTACCCGCAAACTGACGGCACTATTCTCATACAATCGGTGAATCGTGTGTATGGGAGCGATGTTTATCTTAAATACCCGCTAGAAATGCAAGAATACAATTCATTTGTGACTAAAATAATAGTTAGATTAAGAACGAATGCGACAGATCAATTAAAAATTGGATTCTTTAGAAGCATAGACTGGCATCTGATAGGGTCTGAATATTATATTGTTGGGACGTCTTGGCAGACTTTTGAGATAGACGTTAGTAGTGACTCCGATTTTACGGGTGCAACGACTCACTCCATGTTCTTTAAGTTCCGTTACGTGTCAAATGGTACAACAACAGGAAACGAATTTATCTGGCTGGATTTTATTCGTTTAGTGCACACTAAAATTTCTTCGTTAAGTGTAGGTGACTCTTATGCTTATAGTACAAGCGAAAACAATTCGCTTTCATATGCAATATTTTCAGACAATAGTTTCGCAGGGTACGCGAATGATTTAGAAACAATTCTAGCAAACATGACTATGGGATCCCATAATCTAACACTGATCCCATTTAGTGATTCCAAAGAATCTTTTCCTGGAGTATTTTTCCCAAACTATCAACAAAAAGTAGAATTTCTCTATGATGTCGTAGATTCTTTCGTTGTTTCAGTTGAATCATTTAGCTTATCGGATTCGTATGTCAGCTTATATGTTACTGCGACAAAAAGCGGGACTTACAAGTATTATTTCGACAATTTATATCAAGGGAGCGGCTCTTTGACCAAGACAGGCACGGCTATTTCTATACCACGTGACCAGACTCCTGGAAAAGAATATGAATTAGAGATAAGCTTTGAAAATGGAAGCGATACCGCTTGGTTCAACGTAACGATTTCAAACCCAGCAGGGGAATATCTTTCTGTCGAATATTTTTACTATGATGTAAACGATGAGACTTTTTCAGTTACGTTTGGAACCACGTGGGGAAATCAAACGGCTCAAGTCTTTCAAAACGGAACTTTGCTGGGCACGGTCAATGAAGACGTCGTGACTGTGTTCGATAGGCCGCTGGACCCTGGGAAATACTTCAACATCACGGTCCAGATTGCTGCATTTGTTTACCAGTTTGGGTTCAAAAATGCTCCAAAAGAAACAGACGCATTCCAACTCTTGTTTACAGATTTCTCCTACGACACTGACGCGGCGGTGATCTATTTCTCTTGGTCATCCAATTGGGGCAACACTTCAGCGTATGTTTACGACAATTCTACTCTTCTTGGCTCTGGACTTGAAGAAAGCATCGCTGTGAAATTTATCTCGTCCTATGGTTTGCACAACATTACAATTTCGTTGTATTCAGGATCTACTTGGCTCTTGAATCTCACTACGGGATTCACCATAGCGAAACCAGCTGAGATATTTGAGGTAAGCATTGATTTGTTTGATGCGTTCGGACTTGGTTTAGAGTTTTCAACCGTTGCATTCTATCATGACAATATTTCAGACAGCAATCGGTTGCCAAAACAATTTCTATGGCCAAGTGACAATATTACAATCCTGGCAGTTGATTACTGGGGCTATGTGCTTTGGAATCAGACATATTCCCTAAACAGCGCGGGAACAAACTACATTCGGATTTCCGTTCCAATCTACCAGGTGTCTTATGTCAATCCGTACAATGTGAGTGTTTCGTTGAATCTGGAACGAGGATCTGGTAGCGTGCAATTCATCGTTCCTGCAAATTCGTCTATTCAATACATGACAACAAAAGGTGAATATAGAATTTCAGCCTCCCCGATATATGAAGAGAATGAGGTTCCTGCATTTATTGCTTCCACCGACACACTCACAGAAAAAGCCGTTACCACGTTACGCAATTACCAGATAAAATTGGAGCCTGTAAAATTTGTTCTCAAGCAGCCATCAAACATTTTCGACATGGGACGTCTTTTGAACGCATTGTTGATTACTGGATCTGTCTTAGGTGCTATATACGCAATCGTGAAGACGTGGATTTTCTTGAAACGAAAAATGGAAGGGAAACAGATCATGATCGAAACTATGTAGGCAATACATTTTTGTGTATCAAAATGCAATACTTTTTTGATGCAAGTACTAATGGGCGCTAGAACAATATTCTTTTTGATGGCTCTTGGAGCTGTTTTGCTCTTCTTTATCCCTGAGCTGATTTACGCAATTTTCGCTTTCATTATCGGATTTTTAGGCATCAAATTCACGAGGTGGTTATTCTGAGCTTCTTAGAGAAAGTCAAGAATAGATTCGTCGATCTAAGACCACAGAGAAAATTTAGGGCCAACGTGGAAATTCTCGAAGGAACGAGCATCATCACTTTGGAAAACGGCTTAGTTGAAGAACTCTCGAGAACTCCAAGATCAACAACGCTCCTCATAGAAAACAAGATTTACCCGATTATTCATGGAGTTGATTCGACTCTTTACCGGAAAAAAAGAAGATACGGGAACTTTGAGGCTATTGCTTTGCCGTTTCTCTTGGTCTATGCAGTTCTCAGCACGTGGATGAATTTCCAGTTGCTTTTTTCTCCTGCATTGTACTTCGATATTTCGACGCTTTTCTTGTTAGTAGCGAATTTGGGGTTGGCAGGATGGATTAGCTACGTAATGATGACCAGCTACACCGTGGAGATTCGGATCAAGAAGCACTTGTTTGCATATCACTTGATTGAAGACGAATCTCCTGTCCTGTTCAACAAAATCGAGCGAAAAGAAGTAAAGGCCCCCATGGACACCGAGAAAAAAGCAGCAGTTTTCTTGTCAACTTTGCTTATGACGCTCGGTTTTTCAGCGTGGTTCATACCTTATGAAATGTTTCAACTACCGACCGAAATCATCTATTGGTCATCTATTGGATCAATTATCTTGGGTATGGTGTTTCTTGTTATTTTCATGATTTTAGTGCTTGTGAAAAAAACGGACCGCATAGTTGCGTATGCTCCAAATCTATTGCTCGAGGAAAAGGACGGATCGCTAAAGGTAGTTGATGCCTACACTGATGTTTACGAAAACTCGGAAAAAGATTTTGAGCTGCTTTTACAAACATTTGAGAAAACATCGAGAGAGAACCAGCAAGAAAAGATAGAGGAATTAACACCAGAAGCACTTGAGCAGATAAGAGACATTGCTTTGAAGGATCTCGACTCGAAAAACTACGCACAAAGAAAAGTTGCAGATATTATTACTGAGCTAAAAACGCAATTGAAGTATTTCTTTGGCATAATCGTGCTTCTCGTCCACCAAAACCAGGTAAAAGATGCTGAAATTCTGGCAGACAAGAAGGCTTTGAAAATTGCGAGAGATTTGCTCGAATACAAGGCCTTAGAGTCAAAATCCCTTTCTGAGATTGA
>JAJRWK010000125.1 GCA_024276795.1 archaeon
AATCAACGCATTGGCCAAGTTTGCCGGTTTGTCAAGCTATCGTACTCGTGAAGGGATCGACCTGCTTCAAGATGAATATAATATCCTCGAGTGGGATGAGCGCTTCAAACAGTTTGATATCTTAGGTGATGCGGTTCCGCGCACACAGTTTCTTTCGTTCATCAGGCAGCGGGTGGCGAGCACCTACGATGAAAGCGGCAAGGCAAAGTTGTTTGCCAGCAAGGCGGCAGAGTGGTGTGATCTGCTCGGCGATTTGGAGTGTGATTTTGCCGAAAGAAATTCAATTACTACGACAGAGTGGCGTTATCAAGGAGTGACATCAAATTTAGAGACCATTGAGCCCCAGGTCAGAATCGCCGCAGATAGGTGGACGAAGGCCATTGATGTTAATGAGTCACGTGGAACAGTTATTTATTGTTATGTTGAACAGAGCCGTGATCCTCAAACTGTTACGTCCAATGTTAAGAAAACTCTTCGTGCGACGATTCGTGACCTTGGTGTGGGGGTTAACGCACTGCCAATGCTTGTCATTCTTCTTTGCGATGAGGAGGGAATACTTGGTCAAGCATTAGCGGAATTAGCGGTTCTGGAAGATTCCATCAGCGCGGAAGATCGTGCCCGTTTTGGCAATCTAATTGGAGCTCACCAAGAGAAAATGCGCCAGGTGGTTCGAAGTCAGATAGAAGAGCTCACCAAGCAGCGAAGATATATAACGGCTCTAAAAGACGAACTCGAAACCAATCGATTGAGTCGGGTTGGCACGGAACTGTTTGAGCGGATTTATAAGCGGTCTTTGCCATTTCCTTTTGATGGTTTTTCAACGGCTCGAGGTAATGCAGCAGACAGTTGTCAGGAACTAATTATCGATTTATTAAGGGGAAGTCTTGATTATGATGCTGTGATTTCAAAGCCGGTCAAGGTTAAAAATCGAGCGCTAACAACGCTAAACAATTCATGGTCCGTTTTTACCAAAACCGGTAAGATTTCGAGGAGACCAACGCATCCTGTTGCACGAAATGTGACTGAGAAATGGGATGACATTCTGCAATCTGACCACCAACAGTTTCTCGTAGGAGAAATTTTAAGGCAATTGTGTCTCCCCCCTTACGGAGCAAATATTGCCTCCGCAGGATTGCTGTTAGGAGTCTTTGTGGCCCCAAGAAGTGAACAGCTTGTCATAGTTCGGGATGGACAGCAGTATGCACTTACCCAGTGGCTACAAGAGGGAGTGTTTAAGAAAAAATTTCTTGATGTAACCGCGCTCGCCAATGTGGAGTTGGCTTTTATAGGGGAAGCATCGTCAGAGTGGGAGAACATCCTGGATGAGTGGGAACAGGCGGAGAGTTATATGGGTAAGTTATCTTTCCTTAGAAAGGCGTCGGAACTTAAGGAACGTATTCCAGTTCCGCCGACATGTAGTTATCGTTTTATTCACCTTGAAGACCAGTCCCATGAAGCAGTCAAGGTCCTTAGAAAAATGGAGGAAAAGCAAGATACTGCCTTCAGCAAACTTGAAACAGGGGAAAAAAAGAAGAATGCCAGCTTGCTAAGTTGGGGAGCTGCAGAACTTCTGAAGTTAAAAGAGCGAATGATTGCCGAGTCGCCACTTTGGGAGAAATACCAGATTGAAGAGTTGGAACCTCATTTAGAACGGACTGCCCAGATGGTTGTACAGATCTTCCCAATCTGGCTTGCCGAGCAAAGGCCTACAAGTGACTCCCCGGAAGCCGTCGGAGATTTTAAGCATAAAATGCTTCGTTTGCTTGGTAGTAATTTGAATAAATTGGGGCTGACTGCACTGTTGGAAGAACTTGAACACCACACGAAACACGTCATCCGACAGGCGGAAACCATTGCAGAGGCAAACCAGTTAGTTCGGGATATTCGTTCCTGGCTTGATCAACATGTTGATGCCTTAAGATTAAAGCGTGTTGCCGAGATTCGAGGATTGAGGGATGTTGGGAAAAAATTCTCTGCCAAACTACAGGGAATGTCCCGACGTATTGAGATGAATGAAATTTTTGATCTTCGTACTAACCTTTCGGATTTTTTAGTCAAGCTGCAGGAGGCTGAATCTATTCTGACAGAACGCGCTTCACGCCTCTGGAATTCTAAGATAAGTACAGAAGAAGAATTAAATGTACATATTGAGGAAATAGAATCCCTGATAAATGCATTCGAGGGCTGTGAAATAGATATCGATGATTTGCGCATCATGAAACGAGCGCTGCAGGCATACAAGCGCTATTATAATCAATTACATGATAATAGCTTATCCTGGCAGGAATTTGAATCATTAGCCAAGAAGCTACATCAAGAGGCTGGCACTGCATTTGGAGAAGAAGAGGCACTGCCATGGCCGGTTGACGAGATATTTGAAAACTTTGTCGGTAGTATCTCGACACAACGGAAGCAAGATAGTTTGACCTGGATTGAGTCTATTGAGACTAATGTATTGGATATTAATAAAATGTCTGTTGGGGATGCTAATCGATTGCACTCGAAAGTTGTAAATCCACCGGCAATACTTACGGATGAGCACGGAATACGACTATCAAAGGTAGTTAGTCGTGTTGAAGAGCGTCTTGAATCGCTTGCTTTAGAATGGTTTATCGAGAAGTTCAGAGGGCTTTCAAAATCCGCGCAGAAAAAATTCCTGGAAAAAATTCCTGAACTTGTTGATATGCCGTAGTCATGGAACTGGGAACTCGGGTTATGACAACACCAGACAGCGGTTCTACTGGATCATTGACCCACACAGAGCGCATATAGTTAATTGCCTGTGGGATACTACCGGTTGAAACAGGTTTACTCGACCCAAATATCTGATATCTCTGCCGAAGGACTG
>JAJRWK010000126.1 GCA_024276795.1 archaeon
AAAATAACAACACTGCCTCCCTTTCCTGCTCCTGTGAGTTTGGCACCAAGAGCTCCGTGTTCTAAAGCATACCACACGACTCTGTCTAGTTTTGGAAGACTAACGTCTAAGTATTGAGAAAGAAAAACATGTTGTTTTGTCATCAGATCTCCAATCGCCACCAAGTCTTCTGGGTCGTCATGGATTCGCTTGATTCCTTCAGCAGTAGTGTCTCTTAATCCTACGAATCCTTTAATGATCCTCCAATCCTCTTGACGATCTCTGAATTCGTGAAACTTGGCTTCTTCCAATTCTTCATCATTCAAAGAGTGCAGGAGAAGAAAATCATCAGAACCAAGCCAATGCTTCAGTGCTTTTCTTAACTTGTTTTGAAGTGGCACATGAATTGATGATGTGCTTTTCGGAATTCCGGAATCGACAATTACAAGTGGGAATCGCATGCGCATTGGTTTCACGCTAAATGAAGGACGAAAATGGATAATGAGGGTGTCTTCGTAGGCCACAGAGTATTGATCCATTCTTCCACAAGGTACTTCTAGCATCTCATGTTCTGCTTCATATGCAAGCTCTGCAATGACAGCAGGATGGGGTTTTTCTCCAATGGTTTGAAACAACGCCCTTAACAACCCAACAGATAATGTTGCAGAACTCGACAGCCCCGAAAGCGGCGGTAAAGAACCTGAAATCGAAATGTTGACGCCCTTGTTAAGAATCTCGGAATCAATTCTTTTCTGAAAAAGGCAAATCGTCATCCTAGCTAATGCCCAGAAATCGTCTTTCTTATCAATTACCTCGCATTTCTGCACTTTGAGCGTTTCTTGGCTTCTCGTTGAATGAATGGTTATCCCCTTTTCTGCGCCAACAGTCACGTCAAAATTTAATCCTGATCTTATTGGGGTTGGCATAACCGGCAATCCCAAGTAATCTTGATGCTCGCCTAGCAGAGTGGCACGCCCTGGAACAAAAATACTGAACGTAGAAGTAGACTTCTTAGCTCCCAGCTTGTTCGATGACACGACTAGCTAGAAAATTACGCTATTTAAAATAATCTTGCTTTCCATCGCAAAAAACTTGTGATTTGCCAACGGGCGAGCCTGCACTAACCTAACTTTCAGAGAAATCCTTGTTTATTAAAAATTCAACAATTTGGCTGACAAGAATAGTTTTTATGTCTGAATCGGAACTAGAAAAAGAAGAAAAGTGTCTAAGGAAAAAGTCTCTCAGCTAGCAAAAGAATTGGAAGTCAAGAGAGAAACCGCAAAACGGCTAGTTGAAGGTGGTTACAAAACAATTGAAGCTGTCGCAATTGCTCACCCCGTGGGTCTTTCCACAGATACCAAACTTCCAGACGAGCTTGCAGAACACATTGTCCTTAAAGCTCGAGAGATGATGCAGCAATTCAAGCCTAAGACAGCAGCTGACCTTCTAGAAGAAGAAAGAACCAGAATACGAATCACGACAGGATCACGAGAATTAGACAGCATACTAGATGGAGGGATTTGGACCGGGGAAATCACAGAATTTGCCGGCCCTTTTAGCACAGGAAAAACACAATTGTGCTTTCAGCTTGCTATAACAACACAACTAGATCTCGATCGAGGCGGTGCAGAAGGAAAAGTGTTCTATATCGATTCGGAAGGAACCTTTTCTGCAAAACGAGTTATGGAAATCAGTTTAGCATTTGAATTAGATCCCATGGAAGCCCTAAGAAACATTCTGGTTGCTCGAGCACTCGACGCTTCCCATCAAATGGAACTAGTAAAAGAAGTGGCAAATATAGCACGCGAACAAAACATAAAACTAGTGATCATTGATTCCTTTGCCTCTCATTTCAGAGCCGAGTACATGGGGAAAGAAAGAATCATCGATCGGCAGCAAAAAATCATGTTCCATGCTGCTCAGCTTAGCAATCTCGCAACTGTGCTAGATCTTGGTGTTGTTGTAACAAATCAAATTGTTGCCAACATAGATGATTTCAACATAGGTAGTACTCAGCCCGCCTTGGGATTAGCATGGTCCCATCGCCCACAGCAAAGAATACTTCTTAGAAGGTCAAGAGGGCAAAGTAGAGTAGCTCGACTTTTTGATTCTCCCCGCTCTCCAGAATATGAAGCAGTATTCTATATTTCTAGAGACGGGATCTCTGACCAACCACAGCCTTAAGAAAAAGAAGGAAGGGCTGAGGGAGATAAGTGAAATGATTTTTCAGCCCTTGTCAAAGTTTTCGCTCAATCAAACTAATTTCGTCGCTGACCAATTCTTTCATTGCCTTTGTGATCTGTTCAATGTCTGTTGCATCAATATTCGTCGGAATGACGAGCCGCTGAACACCATTAATTTCTCTGATCTCAAGCATGCCTTTCCGATAAGATCCAATAAGCCTCGTCAACGCTTCTAATTTGCCCTTAACTATTTCGTTCTTGAGTTCTATGTAGTCCCGCTTTTTCGTCTCATACTTTGCGCTTACCCGCTCGTGGTTTATGGGGATAGTAAAGA
The DNA here is from genome assembly GCA_024276795.1 of archaeon. Classification (GTDB taxonomy): domain Archaea; phylum Asgardarchaeota; class Heimdallarchaeia; order Heimdallarchaeales; family JAJRWK01; genus JAJRWK01. The sequence goes on from JAJRWK010000126.1 coordinate 2,497, forward strand.
ATAAGGTGTTAGGAACTAATTCAAAATATGTAATCTCAATTACTGAATTCATGTACGTACCGCCTTTCGAAGAGATTGCTGTGTTCTTTCTGCGAAGAACTAATCCCATCCTGTTCCCGAGTCAGGCCATGGATCTTGAATTTCCGTGCCTAGGGGGGTCGGCCGCTCAAATAGTTGGTTTCTCGCTCCGAAGGCCGTACTCGTTCCCTGGAAACCTACTGGTAAGGTTTCAGCAACGAATCTAGTGTTAGAATGGGAAAATCCGTCGTATGAAACTGGCGCTTGATTCTCTGCACTCAGCGCAAAAATTGCGACTGAGGCCGTAAGAGAGACTAGTCCTATAGCTAATAGGTATGCAAATACTTGTCCTTTCATTAGAACACCTCGCTAATTTTCGTAACTAGCGAAGTGCTCCGGAGCCGCCAAATGGGGATTGAAAATAGGGTTGAAAAAACACGGTTTTCAACCCATAAGCATTGAGACTGCGAAATAGCGGGTAATTTTTAAATAGCGCTTCTGATCGTTTCTTGAGAAAAAATTGGTGATATTTGCCTTTCCTAGGAGATATATTTTTGAAAGATGGATGTATGGGGAAAATTAGGGCATTCAAAGGGAATTTCCGATGGTAAGACAAATCTCAAGACATATCACACGATCCTTTGAGCACATCGTTCGAAAAGTTGAGTATTCTCTGAGAGCAAAAGAATTCCTAAACAAATTTCTGTCTTATTTACAAGAACGCAACTATCCCATGATCCTAGATATGATGGAAATCACACACGAATTCGATAAGATCGTCGTGACTGGCCAAGGTGGAGCTGAAAGAATACCCTCCGTTTTAGTTCCGGCTTACAACAACGATCCTGAGAAACTCTTGAAAAGACTGACCTATTACATAGACTGGCTAATTAAGATCGGGAAGCCCGTTACGATTGATGCTCTGCTCGAAATCATGCTTGAAACAAGCGTACCTAATAATGTCTCATTATCTCCGGATCAACAGCTTATTCTTGACATGATTATTAGTAATTTGGATCTCAGTGAGAAGGATGTCTGGGCAAAGTATAATGTTCTGCGTGAAGAAATAGGCTTGGGCAAACCAATCTTGTTTTCCTCATTTCTCAATCAAGTCCATCATTTACGAAAGAAATTGCGGTTTCAAATTGTTCCCATTACTGATTATTACCGAATTGGTCTTGTTCCGATCTTCATCACCGCTTGGATCGATAAAGGCGAAATGGGCAAGAAAATCACCATAGACCATCCTTATATGAGATTTACTAGTGTTTTGTTCGAAGATAGCTACAAGAAATTAGCAGTTTTTGCGATTAACCCTCCCCGAGATCACATGGAAGATGTGATCCGGGAAGTTCGACTCAATCCTAGTTTTGAACGGCCTCAAGTTCACTTTTTCGAAAGAGTAGCGCATAACGTGAATCCACAAACCATCCGAAAAGTAGGGTCTTCATGGAGTATTGACGAGGAATGCTTGAAGGAATTGCTCACTTCGACTCCTCTTGACGCCTTAGAAAATATGTCATTGACGCTTTCATCCGAATTCGAATTCTGGCACGACAACGTGGAATTCAATAACCGCGGAGAAAGAATAATTGAAGTTGACATGTTTACTCTGCTCACTTTGCATGGATTGCTTCGAGCGTCAGGCACTACAAAAAAACTAAAACCGAATGCAAATGCTGTTAGAGAGCTATACCTCGGCCAAAACTTGTCTATCCCCTATGCAAGAATTCGGAAAAAGATCGATGAACTTGCCAGAAAACAAGTGTTTCGATGGCGACCGAATATGTATCTTCTATCCTCGCGAGTTCTCACGATTTACGTCGAAAATCCTTCTAAGGAGTTGGAATTCCTTTTGTTGGCTACCATCGCTACGTTTCCGAAAAGTGCGATTCTTAAAGGTCATGACTATCATAACCCTGAACGCAAAACTCTCTTGATCGAAATCAATATCCCTACTGTAACGTCTTTGCCAATTCTGTTTCATGAGTTTCTTTCAAACCATCTCGATGAGCTCGATCGTTTTGTTGTGAGTCCAACTGTGAAAAGGGTTCCTAGCCCGCTAAACTACGAGCAACTTTGGGACGAGAAAGAGAAAAAATGGATTTGGGACTCTAATATGAAAATAGATCTGACGTTTTAAGAATCTAGGGTTTTTCTCATTAGGATTTCTCTCTTTTTGATCCGCTGTCTGAACGAAATGTGTAGTTTCGAGTTGGTCGAGCGCTATTCTTCTCTGAAGTGCAACGTTTCACTTGATTTTGGTCCAGTTCCTACTAGCCAGACAGGGATACCTGTTTCTTCTTCTATTTGTTCCAAGAATTCAACTGCACGTTGACTCAGATCCTCCTTTCTTGTAACCCCCTTGGTTTCGGGGAAAACCTTGTCAAGCTTAGTAACTGCGATCTTAGTGGCGCTATTTAGCTTGACAGAACGTTTTGCCAGATCAAAATCAAAAGGCGCAGCTCTCCTTAGTCTTCCTGTAACCGTTCCATGCTCTTCCCATCCACGTTTCTGAATCTCCTCGGGGGATAATTCATTCTTCAAGGGGCCTTCTCCCACTCTCGTGACGTATGCTTTGAAGACTATAATGACATCATCCACATGTTTGGGTCCTATTCCTACATCGGCTAGGAGCTGGCCTGCAGTCGTGTCTTTTGAAGTTACGAAGGGGTATGTCCCGTGAAACAAAGAGAGATATGTTGCCTGAGATCCTTCGACTAATACTGTTTCGCCTTTGTCCAATGCTTCATGGAGCTCGCCCGGAACGTCTGTAAGGAAATCGCTTAACTCTGGAATTTCTTTTGCAAGCTTGAGGATTCTCTTTGCTCTATCTTCATTTGCGGGACCACAACCTGAGCCGGAAGTACCGACCTTTTCTCTTAGGTGCTTGTCTTTAGTATCTCGCTCAATATGTTGTGGTTCGATTATTCCACATTGATAGTCAATTCCTAAACGATGATCGACCTTAGTGACCTCCAGCTCTTTACGGAGAACAGCTGGGTTTACTAACACTCCAGGACCAATGAGCAATCTTGCGCTCTCAAAATGGAAGCCCGAAGGTATCAGTCTGAGCTTGTAAGTTATGTCTCCAATAACGACGGTATGACCGGCGTTAGGTCCTACACCGCCCCTTGCAATAATCGTGGGTTGAAGAGATGATGTGATATGGGAAACAATCTTCCCTTTACCTTCATCCCCAAAAAAACCACCAACAACTAGTGTAGCTGGCATAAGGATCAAGCGCACAAAGGTGACGTACGTAAAAGAGTGTTGTGCTTCTGTAGATATGAAAAAGCGGCTCTCTGCTTTTCAAGAAATCTAACAGATGCAGAGCGACCCCGAATCCTTTCCGTGGTTTCTTTCATTACTCATTTTTTCTTGGTTAACATTATGCATCTTCGGACAGAATTGAACGCCCATAAAGGCTTTATGCCCAATCAACGGAGATCTAATTGATGTTGTTTGAGGTTATGAGCGACGGAGATCTAGTTGAGTTAGTGAATCCTCCCGACCAACTTTCTGATGATATGGCAATTATTTTTGTTAGCCCGTTTTCCAAGCGAACTTTCATTTGGGTCGGGCCCAAGGCTGGAATGGCTAAAAAGTTTGTCGCGGCTCGGGAGGGAGGAAGCAAGAGAATGGAATCTGGCTATCCGATTATTCATGTGCAAAACGATAATGCAGAGGACATATTTCAAATCGACTACAAAAAATGGATTGAGCAGGTTCGTGGCTCCTCAGCGGCATCTTCTGCACCAGCAAGGGAAAGATCCGCTGTACCTCAAGAAGTTACACCTAGAAAAGAAGAAATATCTGTAGCGAGGGTCGCTGGAAAAACAAAGTCCAGCACTCAAAGTACCGAACAGTCTGCTACCAAAGCGCGGGCACATGTCATCGATGACCTCACCACTGAGGAAGTTCTCGCAAAGCTCAACGAATTAACTCCTGTCGAAGGAATGGTTCGTGATTACGTGATTATTCACAACAAGGTTGGAATTGTCCAAGAAGTTGAAGGAAAACAAGTCGTTGAATTCGTCCAAGGTTTACCTGAAGGAGCGTTCTTTTCTCCCCACTATGTCCCTCGTCTTTTCATATACAAGGATCACGTTATTGGGATGGAGCTATGGAGAACTCCTTGAGCTCTTTTAGCACTTTGAGCACCGTCTTTGTGCTCTTATCCCTTTTTTACTGAGATTAATTCTGACATTATGCCTATTGCTGCTGTGCTTATTTCTGTGGGGGCATTTCCTGAGATCTCAACTTCTGGTGCAAATGATGAATAATGAGCCCTGATTAGGAACGGCTCTCCAGTTTCTCCCTTTTGAAACTGGATTTCAATAGCTTTAAGCTTAGCTAGGATTTCGGGGTGAGCATTGAAAAATGCTTCCAAGTCACCGATCCATCCCTCGGGATCGATATAAGTTCCTTTGATCTCAATGGTTCCTTCTGAAAACAGGACGTCACCTTTTGGTGAAGCAAGCATCTGTCTCAGAGACCGATCAGAATCTTGGCCAAGTCCGTTAAAGGAAAACATGAGAGTTCGAGGTATTCCCAGTTTTAGCAATCGTGATAATTTGATAGAAATTCGAGGGGTTTCATACGGGGGCAACGCAATCACTTCTCAAGTTAGAACTACGTACGAGTAGGCACTTTCCCTATTTATTTTTTCTTCAACATCAAAAACTGAGTGGGTTTAATTCATTTATTTGATAGTGGACTGAAGCTCAGCATGGACCCTGCCTTGTAAATCTAAAAGTATTAATCGGACCTCAACATAGGATTATTTGTTTGAATGGTCGCTACACTAAGGTTGCCCGATGACGCATTTAGTCGTGTTTTCATTTCACCTACCGATCCGATCGCTGTTGCATTCACACAGCGAGGAGCCTTGATTCTTATTCGTTTACTTGACGGAGAAATAATTAGTCAATACTCCATAGAATATGAGGACAAGGCGAACGTCAAACTACGTTTCTCCAAAAGCGGAGACTTTTTCCTTGTAGGGACCTCCGATGAAGTTCTTGTTTTGCGAGCAGAGGACTTAGAGCTTGTTCGAAGGTTTGAATATGAGGCTCCCATTATTGACTGGAATGAAAACACAAGAGGCAAACTCTTAGCAATTCTCACAAGTGACGGAAAAGTAACGATCTGGGATTATGGACTCGGCATTTTCCTTGATGAGTGGGAGTTTGGCGGTGATGTATCTAATTGCAATGTGTTTTTCATAGACGATGATCACAGGGTTGCGATAATCGGGGAAGAAGAGGCTGTGACTTTTGATCTTTTCACCAGAGAAATCTCTTTTGCCGGTATCGCGAAGGCCCCTACCTCCGAGGAAACGTTTGATGCTAATGAGTGGTATACAGTTGTGATTGATAATGGAGTACTCAAGATAAGTCCTCGAGAAGAATTAGAAGAAGATCCCAAGAAGATCTTTGAAAAAATGCCTGGATATTATAGAGGGACTGCTTCAATTTTTGCGGACATCGACTTGGATAAAAAAGAACTAAGTGGAAAGGAGGATCCCCAATTAGCAATGCAACAAGATAGTCTCTTACGAGGCGGTATCACAAGCAAAGAAAAAAAAAGAGAAGAACACTTCAACACTGAACCAGAGAATCCCCTAAGTCAGGATGCAAGGCTTGTGAAAGCAGCTATGTCTCAATTGGCCAATGCTAGAACTGAAGAAGAACGTCGGCGGGCAAAAATGATTCTTGTAAGGCTGGCGTATGCCTACTCTGTGGACAAAGATGATCTAGTTTATGCCTATGAACAATTCGCCAAAAAACCCCGAATAAATCTAATTTTGGCAGCTAAGGGCATTCATGAAATGAAACAAAAAATTACCATGGAAGGGGTAAAATGGGGATTCATCACAGTCTTACTCCAATTGTCGTTGGTAATGATTTACCTTCTTCCATCTTTCTTTGCGTGGGTTGTCAATATTACTCTTTTGTTCAGATTGGCAGTACTGGGTGGTGGCATTGTAACTTCATTCATTTTCCTACGATACCGATTTAATCCACTGGGAAACCTAAGCATGCTCCAACCTTTTCTCATTGGAATACTTATTGGGTGGCTTATGGTTCTCATCACATACGGCTGGGGAATTATCCTCACGTTCATAGGCGCGAAGTAAGAACACACCACTTCAACTAGTTTTCTCTTTTGAGATTTGACGGTATAACGTCTAACTGGATATTCCAAGCGTTACTTATCTCTAATCGTTATGTTGCCAAAACAATTGCAAAAGTATTAACAAGTCGAAGAGACTCAAGTTAATTTGGATCAACATGATGGATCAGCCTTACTTGGATTTGCTTTCAAGTCTAATACGTAGCGATGAGCCAGAGGAGGAAATCCTACTAAAATTCATCCAACGTCTTTCAACGGTCTCACGTGTTAGGAATATCGGTTTTCTACGACTTACGAGGGAGAAGAAATCATTGTTGTTTGACAAGCAAACCATGAAATGGACCACTATTGACTTAGAAGAAAAAATTGGCAATGACCCCGCTCAAAAATTAATGGAAATTGCTCGAAAAGGATGGGAAGGTAGCTTTAATATTTCACTAATTCATTTTGAAGAAATTGATCCTATTTATTCGCCATTAGGAGTTATTTTCCCGCTAGTTAAAGAAAAAGACAACTCTTTCTTTTTCATATTTGTTGAACCCTTTGGAGATAAGAACCCAAAAGTCATCGAATTTCCAGCAAAAGCCATACTGAACACAAGCTTCATCTTGTTAGATTCGTTATTAGAAAAAGGTGAGTCTAGGAAACTATTAGTGGAATTGGAAAAAATTGCCAGAGAACTTCAAGAAGCTTACACTGCTCTACCAGAGGTCAGAAGAGAACCGATTACCGCGACTTTGGAACAATCCACTATCGATGAGGCAATTCCTGTAGCTTTCTGGGCGTATATGGATGAAACAATGGGTCCCACATTCCTGGTATCTGATCCTCCTGATTTTGCCAAGTCTCAGAATCTGATGAATGTCGTAGGGCCTTATTCCGTAATTGATTTTGATCTAACCGCAAGGATCGGTCATGTCTTTTCTTCTTCTAAATTTTCTACGCCTACGGAAGGCACCATGCTGAGCCTATTTTTTGTGGTTCCCAATCCCATGGCTCGCGGAGAAATGGAGATGCATTCGCTCCATGTCTTTATTTCAAACATTTACGAAAACGCCATGATTTTCGCCTCCCTAGAAATTCGGGCTCTCATGTTTCAGTATCGATAGGAATACTTGAAAGCCTTGGAATCTTTTGGATCATCCCTTGTTACTGACGAGATCGGGGAACGAGAATTGGAGTATTTCCAATCGTATGTCCGTGACCTCTTATCTAGACTGAGAGAAGACACTGCTAGATACCTGCTCGGAATACTGGGATACCAAGCCGGCCCATAGGACGCTTGAGAACCTTCATGCTGTCAGAAAAGCTTTGATCCTTTCGATGGTCTTAGGTTTTTTCATGGTTGTCTCCAAAATCAGAAGCTGACTGAACAAAGGACTGCGTCCAGCACTAACTTGTGAAATCAACTTCTCGAGTTGCTTTTTCTTAATTTTCCTTTTCTTATCCACTTTGTTTAGTACTACTAGGCATGGTTTTTCTCCAGCGTTGACTTCACGAATTTCCCTTAATATTTGCTGGAAAAAGTACAAATCTTCTTCCTCAGATGAATCAAGAACAATCATTAGCTTGTCTGCCGATTTGTAAAAGCCTTTTCTAGCAACTTCATTTTGTCTACCTGAGTCGAGTTCAATGAGAAAAATTTTGACCTTCTCATTTGTTGATTCACCACGAGGCAATTTGGCAACTGAAATCGTTGCACCAAATCCTTTGTGATGGCGTACTGTGCGTTTCTTTCCCTCGATTGCAGCCCTGATTGTAGTTTTGCCTGAGCCAGACGAGCCTACGATCGCTACTTTCAACTCGTTTGTTGTGCTCATCTCTTGGATACTTTTTTGAATTCTATTCTTTACGCTTTGAGGAACAGTGAATTTCTTTTTCGCTGACGGTATTATTTCTTCTAATTCTGACAACTCTGCTTTGGCCGTTTCTGCAATAACTTTTGTTGCAATGTCGCTTCCTGCGTTGCCATTTTCTTTTTCCGACCTAGACTGCTGGAATCTCAGCTCAATTAGCGTGTTCGGAGAGTTGAGCCATTCCTCTGTTTCAAGAAGCTCTCTTAGCTCCTTAACTTCGTCTAGTTGAAGAAGCAGTGAATCTCCGCTTGTAATCACGGAAACCATCTGAATTTCCGTCTCGTAGAATTGCAAACAAGCATAATATTCGTCTTCAGAAAGCCCTCCATACATTAGAGAGGAGTATTTCTGGTTGATCCAGTCATAGAGCTTTTGAGAATAAGTTGTCCAAATATCGGGGCGGGCCATAGCAGAATCCTTCCGGGGAAGAGGCTTTCCAATTGTCTTTTATTGGCGGGGATTTTATGTTTTGTCAAAAGAGATTCCGTTAATTCCTTTGAATTATGATTAAAAAAATGAAAAGAACTGTATTTCGTCTTCAATACGCTTTTTTGTTAAAGTTCTAGTATTTCTTCTTCATCTTCCTCTTCCTTTGCTTTTTCGGCAGCCTCAATATTGATCTGGTCGATCATTGAAAATAGCGTTTCAGTCTTAGGATTTTCGAAAAGGTTTAGAAATGCTTCATAATCCTTGCTTGATAGCAAATACAGTGATTTTCTTTTTATTGGTTTCTTGGTTTCAGGATCAATCGGGTTAAGAGCAATTGCTAGTCTTCCAGGTGATCCTCTCCTCCCCGGTAATTTCACAACAACAACCCCCGGCACCGGTGTTTTCAACTCTGCCCAATCCTTTCCCGTTTCCAATAATTTCTTCAATTTGTTGATCGTGTCCGAACTCATCAAGGGTTATTTCCTACCCCACTAGTAAAATTTTGCCCAATAGTGGCACTGAAGATTTGTTCCATTATTAAGTCTTCAATTTTTTCCCTTAAAACTAAGCAGAACCATTCAAAGGAGAAATATCCATACATGAGACATTAAATAAGGGCAAAAAATAACAAAGCTCAAGGTGCAGTCTAATGGAAGTTAAGATAGATCCGAGCAAAATCAAGATTGAGTCTTCAAAGCCACCAATGGTAAGCCAAGATATGGCGATTAAATCAACTCTTTCCAAAATTAAGAAAAAAATCGCCGTCATGTCTGGGAAAGGAGGAGTCGGGAAAACAACTGTTTCCGTTAACCTTGCAGTGGCCCTTGCCCAATCTGGGTTAAAAGTGGGAATACTCGATGCAGACATTACCGGACCAAATATTCCTTTAATGATCGGGTTAGAAGGAGAATCCGTAACGGTTCAAGACCAGAAAATCATCCCCGGCGAGAAATATGGGGTAAAAGTTGTTTCCATGGAACTCCTGGTAAACGCCAGGACCCCGCTTATTTGGCGAGGACCACTAAAGGTCGCCGCTATTAAGCAATTCCTAAGCGATGTTTATTGGGGAGACCTTGACGTTTTAGTCATCGACTTGCCACCTGGAACTAGTGACGAACCCCTCTCCATAATCCAGATTATCCCGGAAATCGCCGGGGCCGTAATTGTAGCTACTCCCCAAGAAGTTGCCTTGCTAGATGTTAAGAAAGCAGTTGAATTTGCAAAAAGAACAAACATGCCTATTCTTGGTGTGATTGAAAATATGTCCAGTATTCCTTGTCCCCACTGCGGCAAAGAAATCGATATTTTTGGTAAAGGAGGAGCAAAACACCTAGCTGAAGAGCTAGGAATTCCGTTCCTAGGGGACATCCCACTAGATGTTGAAGCAAGGAAAATGGGAGATCAAGGAAAACCACCGGTTACTGTCTCGGATTCTCCATTTGGTACTGCTTTCCAACCAATTGTTCAAAAGCTTCGCCAGCAAATTGGCCTTTAATTAGGAATAATTATCCTTCCAAAACCTTATTCTTAGCTAGGGGATGTTCCTCCAATGGTCGACTTTCCTAATCCCATCCGTACAATCAACCCTTTTACAAATGATGACATTGTTTTTGCTCCTCATCGTAGGAAACGACCTCGGGGAAGCATTGATAAACGGTGTCCTTTGTGCGAAGAAGCAGGAAACACTCCTGTGATCATACCCAATAAGTATCCTTCTCTCGTCGATACGGCCGTACAGTCAAATGATACAATTGCTAAGGGCTTCTGTGGCGTAATCATTTATAGTAAACAACACGGAGAAGAACTTTTGGAGGCCAGAGAAACCGGCTCAGAAGTTATTCGGAAAATATTGTCTAAAGCTCAAGATGACTTTGAAACATATCCGTTCGTTATAGCGTTCGAGAATAAAGGAAGTTATTTTGGTGCCAGTCTCTCACACCCTCATGGCCAGTACTGGGCAATGAGTTGGATATCACGCCAACAAGAATTATACTGGAGAAATTTTAGGAGGGGTAACTGCTTCTTTTGCCAGTCTCAAGATCAAGATCTAGTCGTCTATGAGGATGACTTAGTCGTAGTCGAGGTCAGTCCGTATCCTTTACTTCCCTATGAATTGTTCATTTTCCTCAAAGAAGGACACAAGACCCATGAAACTCGTGAATTAAAAGCCATAAATGATGCACTACGAACGATTTACCATGCAATTGAGAACAATCTGGGGGGAAGAATCAAAGACTCTTTGATCGCATGGCACTTGCCCCCTAAAGGCCATTTCAACAATTATCATTTCCACATCTCTATTCATGTCCCCCATGAAACACCTGATAAAATGAAGGTCTTTGGTGGCATCGAGTTTCTAACTAAGACTTATATTAATTCCTACCCTCCTGAGGAAGTTGCCGAAACGTTGCGAAACCAGTTGCAAGGTCAAAAATAGCGAAACAGAAAAGAACAAAACTACCGCTCAGAAACATTAGCTTGGGAATACATGCGTTCAGACATCTTGCTTCTTTCTGGGATCGGAAAGAAAAAATTTCGAAAACTTGAGCAAAAGGGAATAACAACGGTTGCAGAGCTCGCCTCTCTAACACCCTCGGAGCTTGCTGACATTTTTGAAGAACCAAACCATCACACGAGCGAGCGTATTCTCGAACAAGCTCAACTCTTCTTGAAAAGACATATCCGTATATCGGATTTCCCCAACCTACCTCCTATTGAGCATTGCTTGTATTTTGATCTTGAGGCAACACCTCATGGCAAAAATCGGAAAATCTTTCTAGCAAGTTTTGCTTCGATTTCTAGTCCTAGAACTACTGTGTTCTTCGCAGAACAAAATGAAAGCATTGCTGAATCCATTTATCAATATCTGTTGAGTCGGCCTGAGCATTATCTTGTTTCATTCTCCGAGGATGACTGGGACTACCGCGCATTGATGAGTCTGTTTAAAAACGAAGGCTTAGACCTTTATGCTCTCGAGAAGATGAGGAGTGTTAATCTTTACAAACAATTGAAGAAATTCGTCCTCTCTCCTGTCGGCTTAGGGGTTAAAAATTTCAGCACATATTTGGGGTTCAGAGGATACAGTGACGAGCTCTCACATTATCGAAAAATGGACGGATACAAGGTTGCTCTGATCTACGAATCGGGTAAATACTCTGATTCGACAAAAAGAGCCATGATTAAGTATAACCAAGTAGATTCAGAAGCACTCTTGTTTATTCATATGGCTATGGATAAAATAATCGAGAACGGTAAGACGGGTGTTATTTCCGTACCGAAAATAAAATGGCACAATCGTGCAAGTGATTAGAATTATTAATAACAATGTTGGGAGAAACAGTTTTTCTGGCCAAGAGAAATACACAATAATAATTACATTCCAAAGCGTCACGAGTGACATTCTTCGATGCCTTTCTTGATTCCTCATCTCCTCTCTTCTGGATCGGCTTAGTCACACTGTTATTTCTGGTAGAAGCAATTCCATTTTCACCCATCCATGTTGAAGCTTTGCTTCTCGGGGCACTCTTAGTGATTCCGGCAAACGAATTGTACTTCATAGCCCTAGTTTGCCTTTTTGCCGGGGCTCTTGCATCTTACTTGTGGACAGGGCACTTTGCCAATCATCCTCGGCTCAAGAAAAAACTCGAATCCGAAAAAGTCGTGTACATAAAGACACTATTTCTAAGATATGGTGATCCTTTCTTCTTATTACTACGCATAGTACCTGTAATTCCTTACCGTACTCTTAACATGATCAGCGCTCCGCTAGAGTATCCTTTCAAAAGATATGCTACATGGACATTTCTTGGGACAGCAATAAGGCTAGCACTTATTATCTACGGGACTGAGGCTTTTTCCTTGTTGATCGGAGATCGTTTCACAGCGATCCTGATTTTTCTAATTTTTCTAATGATTTCTAGTGGGATCGTTGTTTTCTTTCTAAATCGAAAAAGTGAAAGTCTAAGCGGGATCTCTGAGTCCCAAGAGTAGTGTTTTCACTGGTTTGTTGACTACAGCCTTTCTAGTAATTCTTCAAAAAGCATTATTACAAGAAAAAGATAGAGTTGTCTAGAAAACCCGTAGCGTAGGATATTCATTAATGTTGCAAAGGTCGGTAAAATGGGAAAAACTAAGACAACAATAGAGAAGAAACGCGTATTCCTTATTGATGATTCCGGCTACACTGGTAATTTCCTACGCGAAGTATTTCGAGGAACAGAAATTTTTCTGAGTGGACAGGCCTTCTCTTTAAAGGAAGCCTTGAGAAAATATCCCCAATCCCTTTCAAGCATAGTTCTCCTAGATACAACGATCCCCGATGCAGAAGTCATAGATGTTATTAGAGCGCTGAAATCAATTAACCCTGATGTTAGGATTATTCTAATGGGTCCGCTCCTACATTTACCGCTTATTCAAGAACTTTTGGGCAGAGAAGCCGATTCATTTATTTTTAAACCCATCGAGACCCGAGCGTTGTTCGCAGTACTTCGATCATTCTATCCTATTTCTGATCTCAAGCTATCAAAGTCCAAGATAATAGCCATTCTTTATTCTGGGTTCTTTCAAGAGTTAAGACGGTATCTTCTCCCGAGTCTAGTTGACAGTTACCAAGAAATAACCTTGGAAGCATACTCGAAGGCAGATCTCAATGGATATCTAAACATAAAATTCGAGCCATTTTCATTTATTCCCGTTCCATACGTGAGAGGTGAAACCCTAAAGAAACGACTGGGTGTCTTCTATAAGAACGTTTATCGTGCATTTTGTCGAAGACTTGGAAAAAGAACTACTGAAGGGCTCTTCACTGACGCGTATCATTCTTTCCACTATGAGTACCGTCATATCTTACACGGTCTTGACTCTGAGGATCTTTTCCCGCCAGTTGACGGCTTCTACTTAGAATTTGTTGAACCCCAAATTCCTAGAGAACGAGTTATTCTAAAAGGGGTAGCGGAGAGTAAAGTCTCTTCGATTAGCGTTATTCCACGGGAAAATATGTTGGGGCATTCCTTGGAAACACTTGAGATCTATGTGGTTTTATCGGCATTTGATGCGGTTTTAGGACCGAAAGTACTGGCTGCTATACCTACACCTCAGGGCTTAACAAAAAAACGCCTAATCAGCGAGATTCCTCAACATATGGATCTCGTGGGCACAGAATCAGAAGAACCATTCCTTATGATAAGCCACAACTGGGCCACCATGAATACTTTGTTCACGATTGAAGATAGTTCCATTCGGGGAGGCATGAGAGACTACATGCTCTCCGTAGCCGCTTATCCCGCTCTAGAAACTGTTATTACCCGAATATCAAGGCTTAACTCTGTCATCCGCGCGGTCGTCATGGAAGTCAAGACAATTCTAATTTCTGACGGTTCTTCAACTGAATTAAGTACAGATCTGCTATCATTCCTCTTAGATTTTCAAGCAGAAGTAACTTCCTATTTACAGTTCTCTGAATAACACACCTAACATTGAAGCTGGAAAAATATTATGGGAAAAAGTCTTATGTTTGAAATGCGTGAAAAATATCGAGTGATATGGAAAACAACGACGAGTTCCGCGGAGAGTTACTTGGGAGATTAGGAGGAGGAGCTCTCACTTTTGATCAGCTCCGTTCTCGCTTCAGAAAAGGCTACGAAGCATGGAAGCAAGGTCAAATCGAGGTCGCAAAGGCTGAGTTTCAACAGATCATGGAGGGAATTCCAGCTCTTGGTAAGAAGTACATAGAAGAGAAACAGTACCGCCGGGCTGCTGAGGTCAGTTTCTACCTCGCTATGATTTATGACTTCTTTGGAGACCAGCAAAAGAAACAAGAGTTGCTAAATCAAGTAAGCCAAGAATTAGTCAAGGCTGCTTCGCTGTATCGAGACATGGGCGAAGTGGCTAGGGCTGTCGCTCCATTCTCACTAGCAATTATTTGTCAGGTTGCAAATGGCCAAATTGACGTTGCAAAAACAATCTACCACGAGGCTGTCAGCAAGATCGACGATCAGTTCGTCAATGAAAAGGAGATCATTTATGGAGCGGGATATCTAATCGCTGCTATCGAACAAGTTAACCAAACCAATTTGTTACAGGCCCAAGACTTAGTAAATTCAAAGCTCTTGCCCCAATTGAAAACTGCAG
>JAJRWK010000127.1 GCA_024276795.1 archaeon
CTCATTGGCGCTTTGGTGCTTCCCGTCCTAATTCTTAAGAAAATACCGCTTCCAGGATTCTTGAAGGCAATTGGGATACTCATTATGTGGTTACTCTTGGCACTAATCCCCGTAGCCCTCACGCTAGCTTTTTTCTTAGAATACATCAATCTGCTGGGGTTCGTATGGGACACTTGGTTGGTACAGGTAGATCTCTTATATGGTATTGGTCTTTGCTTGGCGGACGCCGTAGCAATCGGAAACTTCTGGCTAATGATCAAAGAAGCTGGTGCTGAAGTAAACCCAAGGGAAAGGGTGCCTTACGAAATCGTGCTCTTGCTGAAAATCATAATTTTTGTAATACTGCTCATCATCTTATTCAATTCCCCGAATTACAGCTCCCCCATCATTAACTTCGTGACCATTATTGCTACGGTCGCAGCAGCAATTGAATTCACCATTCGTTTTGGAAAGGGACTAGGTCGAAAAGGGGAATCCAAGATGGGCTACGCTATGATCCCGATATTCACTGCAGTAAACTTTCTTAACAGGTTCCCAGGACTTCGGTCTGTTGTCATCATTCTTTCAGCCGCTCTATTCTTCTCCTTGTTCGCGATCAGCTATTACTATGCAGAAGACCCGGACTTAGTCTCTGATCTTAATGAGTAAGAGGTTTCAAAAATTGCCCTGTCGCTTAATTTCTCGTTCTAATGCTTGAGGCAGTTCTTGGTATATTCTCACCAGAGCTAGAAGAGAGCGTTTCTCAACCCATTCGTTCGATCCGTGAAGGTTTCCACCCACTGGCCCGAGATCAATCACTTCAACACCTTCAGATGCAAAATGCCTACCATCAGTTGCTCCTCCTCTTTCCAAGCATCTTGGGTTAAGTCTGTGTCTTTCAAGAACAGAGCGAGCAGCAGTAACAAGGGGGGCATCCTTAGGAGTGTAAACATAGTGTCCCGAACATTTCACTTCGACTTGGAAGTTCGATAAGCGCTTTTCAAGAATCGAGCTGAATATCGACTCAACAACGTCCTTGTCGTTAAGCATGGCCCGAATATCAACCCAAGCTTTGTAGTTTGAATCTGAGAACTCAAGAACATTTGGTGTGATTGTGACTCCGTAATCACTATGAGCATTGACAGGAAGAGGAGCTCGAGTTAGTTCTGGGATAGCATTGAGAAATCCGGTGAGAGCCCGATCACTACTATGGGTCTGATCATGCGAAGGATCCAAACGAATGTAATCAATGCGAATGGTTCGTGGTATCGAATTAGATTTCAAAAACTCTCCTTCGACCGAAGCCACAGGAGCCCCGATATTTGTGATGAATTCCGCCGCTTTAATGAGGGAGTGTTGATCTTTTTCAGAATTAAAGTATGCCGCATGAAGCGATTCTCCTTCATGAATTTGTGTCTGGAATTCTTTTGTTTCTAATTTTCCACTCTGCTTGGTTGGTCGAGCTTCAAATGTAATAATCGCTTGCAACAAATTTCGTCGCCTAACAATTAGGTCTAAGTTAGAGACTTCTCCCGTGACCACGTAATTCGGTTTGATCCCCATTTTGCTCAGAAAATCTCGGACATATGCTGCGCCAGCTCCTCCACCAATTTCTTCATCACTAGTAAAAGCAACTATCGTCTGCACAGAGTGCTGGTTTGTATCTTGAAAGAAGGAATGCATTGCTAGCATAAGTGAAACAAAACCGCCTTTCATATCAGCGACTCCTCTTCCCCAAAACCTGCCTTCTGATTCTTCTACCACGAATGGGTCAGTTTTCCAATGGGAAGCATCAACAGGGACAACATCAGCATGCCCAAGAAACAATAAAGTCGGTTTTTCTGGGGATAAATCCTTGGGGAAAAAACAAGAGAATAGTATCCATTTTTCTCCAGAAGTTCCGACTTTGCGTTAACGTCTTGGGTGTGTGAAAGAACAAATTCAACCCATGCTTTGTCAGGTTTCTTGGAAAAATCATCAGAAACCGTAGTATCAATTGAAACTAATCCTGCTAAGAGAGACTTCAATTGGTCTTCATTTGTTTTGTTGTTCACAAGAGGACTATCTTAGACTCCTTCTTAATGGGTTGCATGGAAAAACAGCAACGAAACTATGTTTTCAGAATTTAGAACTACTGTTTTTACCTTTGGAATACGCATGGAGGGTTGATGATATGAATCCTATCTAACTCGAAGGGAAATATATGGTTCGAGCAATAATTTGAAATGCAAATCCTAGAATATAGGGAATGAAGGCGTATGGGTAGTGAATACATCGTAGAATTGAACAATGAGAACTTTGATGAGGTTATAAAGTCCAGTACAAAACCAATAATTGTTGATTGCTGGGCGGCGTGGTGTCGTCCTTGTCTGGCAATTGCTCCATTGTATGAAAAACTAGCCGAGATGTATCATGATAAAGTTATTTTTGCCAAGCTAAACACAGATCACAATACTGAGTTGGCGGCTCGGTTAGGTATTTTTAGCATCCCTACATTTCTTGTTTTCAAGAATGGAGAGCTTGCGGGTAGATGGGTAGGAGCTCATCCAGATAGGCTGAAGCTTGCTGTTGAAGAGTTGGCGAAGTAGGATAAATTCATCCGAAGAGTGTGAGCCAAGAGTTTGTTATAATGGTCTTCTTCAAGCGCTCTAACATGAAGAATTGCTCAAGAGAAGTAAACTCTTTTTTCATTCATTACGGAAAGCGAATATTAAAATAAATTACTTAAGTCGCTCATAAACATGCAATCTACTGATGGAATACGGACCCACATTGGGCATATTGTCTATCCCAATGTTCACCAAATGAGGAGAGAGCAAGTTTTCACTAAGCTTGAAGAGGACTCGCTTCTGGTTGTGATTTCTAATCCCGAACATATCAGGTCA
>JAJRWK010000128.1 GCA_024276795.1 archaeon
CCTCGACGCCCATCGAATTTTCTATTCTTTCAAAAACCAGACATATAGTCGATTCTCCAGAGCTCTGAACAACGTCTATCTCGACAAATTAGGAATCACGGGCCGTCTAAAAATACTCAAGCTCTGGCTATTCGATAAAGAGGCAAGGAAAATGACACCGGAACTAAAAAGAATGGTGAAAGGTTTCAAAATAACCTCTGTTTGGGGATTCTAATCTAAGCGTTGCTAATCTAAGCGTTGCGGTCGTCAGAACTTGTGTTTGTTTGTTTTTTCCTTTTCTTTCGCTTTCTTTTTTTCTTATCGAGAATAATTTCTTTCTTGTATTTCATTTCGGGGAGATTCGCATTTTGCCCTAGTTTGCCCCCAACCCAAGCAATGAAACCAACAATTACACCAAAGGCTATTCCATCGATCAAGGACGATAATAACCCTCGAGACATGAACAGACCACTGATTAGTTCTGTTGCTGTTAAAACACCAATTACCACAATAACTTGCTTAACGATGAGTTTCTTTCTCTCAGGTAGGTTTAGCTGCACATCACGAATTACCACGCCAATGAAAAACGCTCCCGCAAAAAGAGATATCAAGAAAACGGGAAAATATTGCGTCGGCCAAAAAGGCAATTGAAACAATAGATCAAGACCTCCGACGAGTAGCGGAAGTAGCAAGTAATGTCTGGGATCAAGAGGTTTGTTTTCAAACTCTTTAGTCATGTAAATCATCTACGTTGATTCTTTTTGGAAAGCTAACATTTCTGCAATTAGGGCAATACCCATTGTCCCAGATGAAGGAGAATAGCTCTTTGGAATGAAATATGAATCCACACTGCTCGCATTTAGCCCTGTCTTCTCCTTCTTTTACTTTTTCACCGCACTGAGCACAATAAATAGGATTATTATGACTCGGACGTTCCTTATAAGAAAAAGAATGAATACCAATTTCCCTAAGATCAAAATAAAACACTTTTCCTAAAAGGAGCAACTCTCCAATAACGGGAAACAGTTTCTCAGCAATTCCAGCTCGAATCCAGTAATAGACGACTGCTGCTAAATAAAGTATGATTAGGACATTAAGTGGCGTTGGAAACGGATCGATAATGTATGTCTTGGTTAGGCCATAGTATGTTATTTCGCCGAGAAGAAAGATGCTTGCTGTCAATGAAAAAATGTTTTTCAGAATAGTGTCACGGCGATATCCCCAGTCCTTGACTCCTAGTTTCCCTTGCCACCACAAGTCATGGTTTTCTCGTAGGGAATTGCCAAGGATTCCGGGGTTAAGAAATAGTGTCAATCTTTTCCTTTTTATCTTGGTTCCTTTTCTAGATTTCCCAAGAACATCCCAAATAGTGCGTAAAGGAATAATCGGAATAAGAAATGCTAGATATAGAGTGAGCAACAAAGTTCCATAAGCCAAGTAGAGAATAAGCATGATCGGCGAGAACAATAAGACAAGAAACGAAGCAAGTAGAATATGTTTTCTTTTGATCGTCGCACGATTCCAAGCAATTCTAACCCAATGAGCAGGGTTTCTGTAAAGAAAGGAACAATCATAACAATACGATTTTTTTTCTCCATAATCAATGATACTTGCAAAGCCAGACCGTAATGCTCTGAGTTCAGTAACAGGGAAAATCCCTCCGCATCCATGACATTTAGCTTTTACGTTAGCTTGGGTTTTGGTTAAACTTCGATCCGTCTTAGAACTGACGCCAAGGCTTTGCTTTCCTTTATGGAGATTCTTCATTCCCAAGCTTGGTCTATGTTTTCACTTTAAATGCATTACATTAGCGAAGACAAAATCTTAGGAAAAAATCCCCAATCTACTGAGGTTGGATGAATCCATTGCCCAACCGCCAATTTTCGTTTGCCACGTCTAGATCGGGGACAAATTAATGCTGAGCTAGACTTTCCTCATCCTCTTGGATAACCAGGAGTTCCATCATGAATGATGCTAGTGGGCCAAAGACGAGCCACGGAATTATCACCCAATACGCCCAATTGATCCCTTTTTCCCCGGTCACCCAGTCAATGAAAAGGAGGAAAAACCAAACAGGAAGGGCTTTGGCCAAAGAACCCCTCGTCTTATAAAACCTTGACTTACTATTATTAGCTTGAGAAGACACTTTCCCATTTTTCTCCACAATGCTGATCCCACTGAGAGGCTTGCCACATTCAGAACAGAATTCTGCATCTAACAGATTCTCTGCCCCACAGCTTGGACAGATAATTCCCATGACTTTACCTTACTCTGCTGAAATCATAAATGTTCCCGATCATATTTCCACGCTGTGGTGCAAAATAAGCAAGTTATAATAGACATTTTATAACCTAGGGTTGGAGAGCTTAATGGAGCGAGAACCTCGGAAAACAAATGTTGGTCAACTAGTATCAAGTAAGAACGCTCAAGAAATAATAGAGGATCGCTGGAAATATGTAAAAACCAGAATTTACCAACTAGCCTCTGAGTATTCAAAAAGAGAGTTAATCAAGGAACTCATAAAGGTAAGAGAGGAATTTACCACACAGATTCGTTTACCCGCGATTATCATGCTCTCGGGTTGTGACGTTGTTTTACATACAATTCTTCGCTGGGAAGACTGGAAACCCCAGCCTTCAAGAGGTCTGCCTATCAATCGTGCAGCTAGGGAATTAGCAATTTTTGGGTCAGAACTAGTACTAATCCACACACTGAGACAAGCGATAAAGAATCATCTCTTCGAAGAAGTCGATGGTGAGTTACGCCCTACTATAAGAGGTGAAAGACATTTCACACGTGTGCACTCGTTCGATGTCAAGGTAGCCGGAACCGCTCTTGACGTAGCACGATTACAATGGCGGAAAAAGAGGCAAAGAAGAACTCATTATCGAAAGGGTTTCCACGATTGGGATGTTCCATTATCTGTTATAGAACTACACCGTCGAAACGCATTCTTGATGTTTCTGAGATCTCCTGTAACTTTCTACAGATCCATGACAATGCTTACACCCGAACAGATCGAGGCTCTCATAAGGCTTAGCCATAGGTTGAGAGAAATGCCTGAAATCTCCACTGCACATGGAACTTTGTTTAAACTTAAGCTAAAAATTCATTCACCAACTGCCAAAGCACTCTATGCCTTAAGTGACGTCAACCTCAAGAGAATTGAACAACCCGCTCATCAAGTATCGATATACGAAGGGGATGAGGACAGCAAGATTGTTTTCCTTATCGGCCTCGAGGCATTCATGCTATTTACAACTTTTCTTGAATCATTTGACCTAGAAGAACTAGAAGATAAAGCAAGGTTAGCTGAGGAAGCAGTACATGATATTATTGAAGAATCCCCCGTTTGGGAGATCGTAAACACGAGATACGAAGTTGTCGAAAATGAAGGAGACGATGACCGTGTCATTACGGAAATCGACATGATCGCAAGAAGCACTGAAAACCCCGAAAAATACATTTTGATCGAGGTTAAGGATTATAGCTTCTGGGCAGGATGGATTTTCGGAGGATCTGAAAGAAAAAGAAACTATTACGAAAAGGCCGTAGAAAAAATGGAAATAAGAAAGGATCACATTCGAAAAGAATTTGGAGCAAAAGAAGTTTTATCCTTATTTGTTAGCAGTGTTCCAGAACCATTCCAAGAGATCAATGATATTCC
>JAJRWK010000129.1 GCA_024276795.1 archaeon
AAGTCTATGAAATTAGAGCACGAAACCTTCAAGAAATCATTGAGTTTTGCCACGCGTAAGTAGGGGAGAATTCGGAGGAACAATGAAATTGATTCTGTGGGGATGTGCGATAAACTCAAACTTCATTGTGTTAATGTCAACGGTTTCACCATCAGTCTCTGTCACAAAGGGCCTTTCTAATTCTACTTCCATTCTTGATGCTTCATCGAAGATGATTTTATCAGACGGTATGAGCTTGTTCTTTGCAGCTTTGTTCATTAAATTCAGCATCTCAATTCTACTAAGATTTCGCCCTATCGTGACTGCAAATTTCTCATTGGTGGGAAAACCATGAGGGGTCAAATAATACCCTCCACTTGTGATACTCAATCCCGCGAGGATTATCGCGATGTCTCCATGAAGTTCTTTCTTGCCGTCAAGTACAATAGTTCCAGGAACATTTTTCCATCCCATCAGAGTTCTTAGCGCTAACAAGGTGTATTTCATCTTTCCTTTAACCCAACGTAGCTTTCGATCGACGGAATGTGCTTTTGCAGTGGATGCGGCAATTCCGGCATCGGCGACGTTCAGAGAAAAACGGGACTGAGTCTCAGTCCTTAGTTCAATAACAGTAACAGAAGTCTTAACTCCCTCCAACAATGTTTCTAGAGCAGCCTTCGGAGTCCGTTCTAGGCCAATCGTCATAGCGTAGTCGTTCATATTGCCTAGAGGAACAACACTTAAGGAGACTCGCTTCTCAATCCCCACTCGAAGAATATTGTTCATGGCTACATTTGTTGTTCCTTCTCCACCAATAGCTACAACTTGATCATAGCCATTCTTTATTTCTTCAGGAATTTTTTGGTTGGCTTCCTCAACTGTGTTAGTAATGAGGATATTCATGTCATCAACGTGTTCTTTGAACTCAGGTTCATATTGTCGCCATATTTTCAGGGCCTTTCCGTTATGGGCATTGGGATTTAGAATAAACAAAGCGGGCATTTCAACCTACGCTTGTTCTAGATGGTTGCATCTTAAGCCTTACGAAGCTTAGTGGAGAATTTCAGATAGATTTTTTTCAAAGATCGTTAAATATCAGTCTTTTCTGTTCGTGGAAAGTAGGAGCTTAGAACGGATCGTTAACAGATCTTTGTAGTCTAAGTGGAGATCCTTGAAAGGCTCGAAAAGATCTTCCAGTGATGAAACAATACCAGTTATCCGATGGCGAGTATTGCTTTCTTCCAAAGCTTCAAATAGCTGAATTACTTTGATGGGGACCTCTTCAATGTAGCGGCACATCTCAGTAGGGAAAAATGGACAAGCAACTGAAAAAAAGGTTTGTTTCATATTATTTAGCGATTCTAAACCAAGAAACTCATAAAATGTGTGAAGAATGCCTTTCTCAATCTCTACTACTGACTTTCTGTCCTCAGGACTACACGCTAAAATTCTCGAGATAAGCCTTGAAACAAATAATTCTCCATCAAATGAGCTTGGTAGTGAACCTACTTGAAATTCAAGAGAACTGCCAATTGTTGGATCATCTTGTACTCGTTTTTGGAAGTCTTGGTCAAGATCTGGATCGATTTCCCAGTTTATATGCAATTGCGGGGTTTGAGGATCATCGAGTTTCTTGTGTATGTTTCTTGGAACGGGCATTTTGTGTATAAGGCCATTCTCAAAACGTTCCTCGGCAAAAGAGACGTTATGGGCAAGGTTATGAAGCTCCCTAATAGCATATTCTGCTGACTGTTCGAAAGTATCATGATCCCTCACAAGATAGATCCACAATAAGACAGATATCCAGAAACGGATCGCGGGAGGGAGAGGGGAGATTGCATTGACTCCAATTGAAGACACATTTAGTTGCTGCTTGATGATCAAAAAGAACTCGTACAGTTCATCATCAGAGAAAATAAGCATTCTGCCTTTTTCGGTGATCTGGGGGTTTTCAAAGTCCGCCGTAATCAGTTTCTTTCTCTGAAGATTAGTCGTAATGATTCCGGCATTCTTTATCCCAAGAGCAATTTGAATGTGGTTCTCAAGATCCAACAGACCCAAACCATGATGGGAAAACATCTTCATCGCATCGGCATAGATGTTCAGTTCTACTCTATCCTCCGTGGGTAAAATAGATCGTTCGTTAACGACTGCGGGAGCTAGGGATTGATAGCGCGATTTGGGAGGAATTAATTCAACTAGAACTGGATGCCAAGAATCTTTTTCTGAAATCTTAAGGACCTCAGAATCGGGAATATTAGTCAGAAAAGAGAGAACTGCATCACGAGACTGTTGAGGGAGAAGATCCATAATCCAGTCTTGCAAGCGTCGGCTGGTTGTTCCTCCAACAAGATATGTCTTTGCAGGAAGAGGAAAAATAGACCACGGAGAAGTGTTACTACGAATAACGACCAATTTCAGAGACAAGATGCGATCCATGAGCCAATTAACACTTGAATAAATACGATCCACTCCTAGTATCATTTCCTCAACCGAATCTAAGACAATGATTGTCTTGGTTTCTGAGAGCACCTCGGACAATTGGAAGAGGCATGAAAAAGTAAAGAATGCCCTTTCTTCTATCTGAAGAGCCGAAAGATCCACTATGAGATCGTAAGGTCTTGATTCGATGCTAGCCAGATAATCTAAATCAGTAGCAAAGAAAGCATCTCCTGTTTCCACAGCTGGCTTTAGAACACTCAACACACGAGCTTGGGTGCCAATAGTTATCGTCAAACCCGACAGTTCTTCCAACTCAGTTAGAAAATCAATGGTATTAACCGATTTACCAATTTCGGCAAAACGCTCTCTCACGGCATTATACGATTGGAGAAAATCAGGCAAAAAACGATCAAGATAGATTCCTTGGGTGATTGCAAGTAATTTCCCAATAGTTATGGAATCAAATTCCCGAAAAACATCAATTGATAAATTCTTCCCAGGAGTCAAGATAGTTCCTTGATAATACTTTGGCCTATTGGTGAAGACAATTCTTTTTCCAGGCAAGAGCGAGAGAATCGAGCGTAGGTGATTCTCATAAGCAATGAGGAAAATTGGAAATTCAAGATCGTCTTTACTGAATGCAGAAGCATGCAACCGACGGCGAGCTACACTTATTTCTCCTAGAAAGGGGGAAGGTTCAATCCACCTAAGAAATCGAAGCGCAGAAGAAATAGGGACGTGTTTTGCAGATCGATACAACTTTAGAAGGCTATGCGTTCTGGGGAAAAAAGTAACAGACCCTTCTTTCGTAAAACGCGGAATTATCACTTTTGTTAAAAAAAAAGGATTGATTTTCTTAGTGCCTGGAATGATTCTAATCAAAGGGAGAATGCTACTCTCAATATAAGCTTGAAACACTCGTTCTATATCTTCTTGATCGGGTGAAACATCAAAGGCCCTCCACGCGATTAATGCATTGCCGAGGATCGCTTTATCAAGAGAAGGGAGATAGAGAATTCTCCAGAAAATCGTATCGGGTCTAGTTATGAGCTCTTTGAATCTCAGGAAAAGAAAACGAGACGCTTTTCTTTCATCATACGTTTTTACACGTTTGTTTGCATTTGTCGCTTCAGATGATTCAAAGACTTGTATGAGAGAAGCAGAATCAAAATAGTAACCAACTACTAAATAGATTGTCCCGTTATAATTGAATTGAAGGGCTCCCACGCCTTTCAAAACACGGCTTGACACGACCACGTCATTAAAGGAAATAAGTTGTTTTAAAATCAAGATTCAGACAAGAATATCTTGAAACACGTAAGGCTTGAAGTATTTTATCAATGGGCTACGACAGTCCATTTTGGAGAGATCTCCTTTGAAGGATTTTAGCTGATCAGCATTCATATGCTCAAATGTGGAAACAAATCCAGCAAGGGCTTCTCGAAGTTCTTGGGTGTTCCTGTCAGCAAAAAGATATGCAGTAACATTCACGCCTGGTTCTACAAGAATGGCGACGCGGCCTTGGTCGATGACTTTTATTTCCTCCTTATTTCCTGATGCCGAAGACATAGCAGTGGATATCGCAGAGAGAAGCGAAGAGTAAAGCAAATCCTTGTCACTTGGATCTTGGACAGATTGGCTCATCTGGTTAGTGATCTCACTCTGCTGAAACGCATAACTGAATATTGGAGCTCCGGAGTCATGAACAAGGAGCAGATAGTGCGGCTCG
>JAJRWK010000130.1 GCA_024276795.1 archaeon
AGCTGTAATGATTAGTGATGAAGGTTTGCTGATCTTGTGGGGGAATGAGCAACTATCTAGCCTCAATCTAGGAGTCTTTTCGAGAGATCCTTTTATTTCGCAGTTTCTGCTTTTACCAATACTTTTTGTTTTTAGGCAGAATCGAGGAAAACCCATTGCGTCTAAGAAGCTTGAGCGCCTCTTGGAGGGCAGGATCGATTTGTTGGTGTCTGTCCTGGATGACCTCTTAGGTCCGAACAGATAGTTTTCTATTGACTAGCGCGTTCCTCTTGCTTGATCCTTTTCTTCTTTTCTCCAATTTTTGAGGTCTTATTCGGGGGAGGAGGTAATGGATCCAAGATCTCGATCTGTTCCTTTATCGCTTCGATCAAGAATAAAAGTTCTCTTCTCTCGGCGATATTTTTTGACCTTTCAAACCCCTTCTGGACCTCATCTTTCAAAATCTGCAGGGTCGATAGTGCTTCGTGATAAGTAATCGCACCCGCGATATACGCTTCCAGAATATCTCTCCCAAGCTGGACAGATATCTGAAATTCGTCAAAGGAGGAATTCATTGTCCCAACTGTGCTAACCATCTCACCAAACTCATTTGTTGTAGCAAATTCTTCCCACTCTTTTTCGAATTCTTTATCGAGAGGACCTTCTTGATGAATTGCCGGAACTAAGTATCTGGAGAGTTTTTCTTCCGATGATTCGATTTTTCTAGTGATTTGCCGTACTTTTTCACTAATTTCTTTCATTCTTCCCTCAAGGGAAGCAATTCTGGTTTCGTACGCTTCTAATAGCTGAAACACGTTTTCTAATGACTCATAAACGATCTCGAACCTATGAAAATACATTCTATCCATTTCTGCTGAGGATTCTTTTAGAAATTGGATCTGTCTTAGATTCTCGTCATACTTGATTTCAAGTTCTTGAACCGCTTCTTGAAGTCGATCTAGAAATTCTATTGCGTATTGTGGATCGTTCAGTTCTTCTAGGACAACTTCCAGAATTGAGTAAATATCTCCAATTTGCTCTTCAATATTGGCCAAGTCCTCTTCATCGAGTTTTCGTTTAATTAGCTTTTTGTCGGAGCGCGTGACTGACTGGTAGGCCTTATTTACTAGGTTTTTTGCCTTACCTTGGGCTAGTTTTTCTGAGGCAAATCTGGACAAGACCCAAAGCGCTTTCAGAGTAAGCCCGCCAAGTGCAGCAGTTGTCGTAGGCTCCACAATTTAAATTGC
Organism: archaeon; assembly: GCA_024276795.1. Lineage (GTDB taxonomy): Archaea > Asgardarchaeota > Heimdallarchaeia > Heimdallarchaeales > JAJRWK01 > JAJRWK01. The sequence continues at coordinate 1,227 of JAJRWK010000130.1, forward strand.
CAGATTTACCTACTTAAATAATCTCAAACCTCTTGCTTGGGTTTTCAAAGACTTATGTTTCTAAAGCTTTCTGGATCCGCGTGTTCCAGAATAGCAACACAGCAAGCTTCGGCTTCTTGTAGAACTTCCTCGTCTGCTTTTTCTCTTTTCTCCCTTGCCCACTCGATTATTTCCTTTATCGGTTTACCACAACACCGTCCTGAGGGATTAGTAATTACACAGCTCTTCCCCTTGTTCGCACTGGTGTAGGCCTTTATGTCTTCCAAGGAATCGCAGCACTGCTTGACAAGAAGTTCCTCCAGTATTGTTTCCTCCAAAACGCTCATGCAATAACAGACCGGTCTGAACAGACTCTCTATTGCTAGCTTATGCATGACCACCGAATGCAAATCATTTAATCCAAAGTAGATTGATTTATCATTGTTGAAATATACGATTAGGCAAGGCCTTGTTTCACAGAAGAAGAATCCTTGTTCATCAATGAGCTTCCAGTACTTTGGCCAGACATGATTCGACATCGTTTTCTTAAACACTCTTTTTCCCTTATTTAGACAGAGAGGACAAATGTCAAGGCCTCTTGGTTCTTCTTTCTCCTCCTCCTCCTCGCTTTCAAGATCAAGCCTTTGATTGCTAACTGACACCACGTTTCTTTTCATCACTAGTTCTTTCCTTAATATTCCTCAATTACTTTTCCGCTTTTAATTACTTAGTCGAGGATGACTTTTTGTAAAAAAACAAAAGCTACAGTTGATGCTTTGAGCCGTTTGTTTCTGAATGATTACATGGGTGCGCTTGTGTTGCTTGAAATTGAATAGGTTTAAGTTGATCCGAACATAATGAGTCATGCATGTCAAAAACCTTAGTCGTTTTGTTAGTTATTTTGCTCGCTGTTTCATTGGTTCCGCAACAAGGATTAGCTCAATCTCCGACACCCACCCCAATATTTGAACCAGACATGAATATGGTGATAACTTTCGTTAATTATGACCAGAACCTAGTCAACGAAACATTACTTGAAGCTTCTCTGCCCCAGAAAATCCAAAAAATATATGCTTTTGAGAATTTCCTAGGGATAACTTATTCAATGACGTATCAAATCTTGTTTACTGACAGCACTTTTGAGGATCCCTTTAATCAATTCATCGATGGTATTTCTACTCCTGATTGGACCTCAGATCTCAATGAAACCGCACTTCGAAACCAAGTTAGCAACTTCGGTCGTGCAAAAATCTTTACACAGAAGCAGGGAACTGCAATTGATGCTCGAGCTACTGAACAGTGGCTTGCCAGCAATCTTCCTGATTCCAGCATTCCCAATAGAAACAAATTCTTTCTCTTTGTGTTGAATCTGAGCCGACTGGACTCTGGTGACCAAGATCATTGGTTTAACATTACTGAAGTAGACCCTGACTCTGGCAGATCTCGATTTTACTGGAGGCTAGAATGGGATTATCCCTTGAATTATGACGTAAAATTTCCGTATGCCGCATTCACTGAAAGAACTGATATTGCTTTTATTGATTTGACAGCGTTCCAATGGTATTTGAAATGGCGTGCGATTTGGAATGAAGATACTCAAGCTCATCCATCATATTTTAATGACTTGGATCACTTACTCCTTAATGCTTCAACGATTGATGAGAAAAGAGATATTACCACTGACACCGCTCGAGTATGGCTTACCGACTGGATCAATAATATTTTCAACATGCAGA
>JAJRWK010000011.1 GCA_024276795.1 archaeon
AAGCGAGATCGAACCTCCCTCATATGTGGAAAAAACTCCCACTAACAATATCCAGCCCAGCAAGAGAGTTCCTTCTTTATTAAAGGAGTTGATGCAACTCGCTAGAGGCCTTGGGAGTAACAATTGGGTAATTGGGCCTAGTAAATCGACCTTGGGAGTTCCAATCTTAGCCAATGACATGCATCTTGCTTTAACGACGCCAGGTATCTGGTATGAAGTTCACATGCAAGCTCCGGGATATCATGTCTGGGGATGGGCACTGCCTGGCGTGCCCACCGTAATTGTTGGGCATAACGAATACGTCCAGTGGGGATTTACAAATACAATGGCTGATGTTGCTGATCTGTATTATCTCGAAGAAACAACAGATGGTAGGGGCTATTATATTAACGGTACTGAATACCAATATGAATTAATCTCAGACACCATTAGATTTGGAAATGGAACCACAGTCTCGGTTGAGATCAAGATTTCGAAATACGGACCAATGATTGATATCGGCAATGAAACATTTGCTTTTCAATGGCCCCTAGCTTATCCAATGGAGAGAAACAATGTGTTTCAGGCTATTTGGGGGATGAATAATGCCAAGAATGCATTCGAGTTCAGACAAGCTCTCGAGAAATTCTCCCTTCCCGGACAAAACGTCGTCTTTGCAGATATTTACGGAAATTTTGGCTATCAATACACTGGAATGATACCAATTAGATCCAAAGGTTATGGTCTTATCCCTCATGATGGATCCTCAGGAGAATACAATTGGACTGGCTTTATTCCATTCAATGATCTTTACTACGAAATAAATCCTGAAAGAGGGTTTTTCGCCACTGCTAACCAAAAAGTAGTTCCAGATGATTACCCTTATTTCCTATCAAGTGTTTATGCTCCCCCCTATAGAGCTGAGAGAATCACTCAATTGATTGAAAGCTACGAAAAGCTGAGTCCCGAAGACATGATGGCCATTCAACAAGATACCTATTTCTTGCCTTTTGAAGTATTCAAGTCATATTTGAATCAGCTCTCAACAGCTAGCCTCAATGAAAAAGAAAAAGAAATGCTTGATCTCCTCCTAAACTGGGATGGATTTGCTGACAGAGAAAGCCCTGGGGCGGCAGCATTCTTTGCTTGGCTGGGATACTTCGAACGGGACACTTGGCTCGACGACCTAGGGAAAGACTTGTTCACGGGTGGCCTAGCTTGGAATCTCAAATTTGCTCTCGCTCGGCTAGTGGCAAACAATCAGACCTATTTTGTTTTTGACAATAACGACACAGACACCATCGAAACCATTGACGATATTGCTATACAAGCAATCAAAGAAGCCAATGAATTCTTGAGAAATGAACTTGGTACCAATGCTGGCTTTTGGAGGTGGGGTTCTCTTCATAAGGCCACTTTTTCACACATGCTCGGAGATTCTTTTGGTTTCCTCAATCCGCGTAGTGTGGAAGCGGACGGAGCGTTTTACACAGTCAAGGTAGGTAACGCACCCCTCTGGGTCGAGGCAGATGAAGGGCTAATACTTGATTTCACACAATATAGCGGTTCTTCAGAAAGGCTAATTTCAGTTGTTTCTCCTGGTTTTGATGATGTATATGTTGTGACGCCTCCCGGAGAAATTGGAATTCTCTCCTCTCCTCACTATGATGATCAATTGCTTGCTTGGGCAGGAGACGAGTATTTCAACACGATCTTCGACTTCTCCGTTGTCGAGTCTACATTTGAGTTGCAAACAACATTTAAACCGAGCTCCTAATTACCTTAATGATGACTAGCGGAAAAATATTCTATGCGATTAATGGTCTTCTTGGTTTATTTGTGCTCTTTTTCTTATTTTCTTCTCAAAACAACCCCCTAGCGTTCTTCATAATTACTCTTGGCTTAGGAACTATTGTTATTGCTTCTTTGATCGGATACCAAGCAGGAGAAGTCGATGTTGTTCTAGATAATTCCAAAGAATTGGCTGCACAAGTGTATATTGTTGGATTCATATGGGCCGTTGCATTATTCCTGATGTTGGCCATTCAAATGGCAAAGTTCTCAATGGCAGCCTATCTCCACTGGGTTTTGCTCGTAGTTGTCCTTACTGTTGTCGCTTACCTTGACTGGCCCAAGAAAAACAGCACAATGGAACTAAGCAATGGCATTATTACTGATTTGCATTCGCTCTCAATTTCTATGATAACTATCGGCGCATTCGTCGCTCTCATAGGTGTTTTCACTGGAGACACCACACCAACCGCGAATGTCGGGTTTGCTTCAAGTTATACCGACTCCACGATGTTATTCTACCTACTGTTCTCATTGACGATTGTCTTCTCATTCTATCTTGTTCTAAGCCTCGGTAAGGGTCTTCTGATAGACTTGGCTGAATACGAATCACCCGTAGATCACTAGCATTCAAAACTATCGACGTTCAGAAATCCAATCTTAGCTGACTCCCCTCACCGCAACATTTTGTTACATAAAGGTAACATTCTCTCGAAACAAAGCCACTGTTCATCTATGTCATAACTGAATTGCAAAGAAACAATCTGAACTCCTTTCGAATATGCACGCTCAAGAACATCTGCAAAATCAGGGTCAACTTTTCTGTTTGCAGCGAAGCATTTTGCGTCAGTGCGGAAAATAAGAAAGAGAACTAATCCCTTATTCCCAGCTTTAACGAATTCAAGCAATTCTGAAACATGTCTGGTTCCCCGTTTTGTGGGAGCATCGGGAAAAAGAGCTTTTTCTTCGATAGCTAATGTGCAACCTTTTGTTTCGACAGCAATATTGCTTCCATCTTCGAGTTTAACCATGAAATCGATTCTACTCTCTCCAAGTCTTTGTTCAGGTAACAAGTCAGTAATCTTGCTGTTAAACAACTTCAGCTTACCAATGGCCCATTCTGAGACTTTTCTGTGGAAGCCAGAGTTTATCAAGACCCATTTGGTTCCATTTTTGGCAAAAAGGGCTTCCCATTCTGTTTTTCTTTTCTTTCCATGCTTGTGTTTGATGAGAAGCTCATTTCCTGGAAAAAGAAGGTCTTCGAGTCTTCCCGGATCTCTAACATGAACCAACGGTTCTATTATCTGCCCTTGAGTGTTCTTTAGTTTCACCCTTGCTAAGAATCGATTGATTCTTTCTATCAGAATTGCTCTAGCATCAAATTCAATCTTCATAACTTGAAACTTGTTCACATATTTTTCTCTCAGAGATCCTTTATTTCCAAATTGCTAGAGATTATATTGGAAAATGAAGCATAAGTTTCTTGTTCCTTTTCTTGACGCAAAGTCATAAATTAGCAGGATTTGTTGTTATTCACATGCCGCACATTGAAGACTTCTGGAAAGAGCGATCCGAACTCAACGAGATAGTGCTCAAATACG
>JAJRWK010000131.1 GCA_024276795.1 archaeon
GGAAAAGCGTGTTAGGGAAATACTGTAGGGAAGATTTTTATCAATTTAGAGAGCATAGACACAGTAAGAGCAATTGCCCTTCTATTGCTAGAAATTCATGTAAACGCATGACTAAGAAGGAGCAGAGTTGTTAGAGGTTAGGTGAATGGGATATTCCGGCTCCACAAGACCAGTGTTTGACGGGGATTCAATATTAAGGGTTATTAGAGAAACAATTAGGAGACTAAAGTCAGCAAGTATTGCTAAAGAGTCTGGAGAAGCATTACTAGTTAATCGTTTGAAGGAATTGCAACAAGGGCTTGAAGAATTTCTCTGGAACCCCCAGATTAAGACTTTTGAAAAAGTTGAAGTGATTCGAACATTTTCTCGGCACTTGATCGATTTGAACAATGAGCTAGTAGGGATAAATATTTCAAACAAAGTGTTTGCGTCTCTTCAATCAATCAGTGCTTTACTTAGAATCCGGCTTTTCAGTACAGACATGCTGACGGATGTCCAGGAAACAGAGGGAATCGCTGTTCTCTTAGCAGAGCTCTTAACCGAAAGCCCATACTTCAAGGGAGAAATCCCACGAATAAGGGCAACGGATATTGAAGGGTTAAAGTCGGTATATAATTCACTTGTAACGTCTGCAACACAGTTTTTCCTCGTGGCTGATCGTTTGCCAGCAATCCGTGAAACAGAATTTGTTGAGTACATGACTAAAGCCATTGAGCAATTTGGAAGAGTTCTCGAATTGGAGCGATCAAGGTTTAATCCGCGGTATTTATACGAAGCGATATACGAAGAACGGTTAATTGATAAGGAAACATTTCTAAGAACGGTTACAGCGTTTTGTTCCGTTCGAGGACAACTGATCTATCTTATTAGATCGCTTTTATTGCATGGCCGTTATAATGACTACTCCATAAGCCTCAGACCGATTGGTTATCAGCAAGAATACTCCATGACAGACCTCATCGCGTTTGGAGACAACATGGCCTCAAATGTTGATACGTTTTTGCAGTGGGTGATATCAGAACTTGACAAGACCGATTATTTCAGAGGAAACATCGATCTTCTCTATTCTCATCCTCCCATCAAGAGGCAACTAGATTTCGCCCAAGTCAACAGATTGGTTCTGAAGAACTATCTGGACATTCTCGCTCATCTCAATGGAATCGACACTTCAAAAAAACTTGAGGAGGTCACAGCGGAGGCTTTACGGTTGATTGACATCTATACGACCCGGTACAGGCCTGGGCATGATCAACAACAACAAGCAGAAGAAGAGAAACACTTGGTTCTGATCGGCGAGCTTGCAATGTTAATTATGAGAAGCCAAGCCGCATTATTGTTATCTTCTTCGAATAGGACAAGCGACCATCTAATGGTGACTTGGTTGAATCTGAAAGAATATCTCAGTGATCCTTTGGTTGCTTTCAGAGTTAGTGACTATACCATCTACGGCCGAACAATGATCGCTCATGGGTTGAAAAATAGGGATATGAAAAGTGTGTCCCGCGGGTTAGCTCATATCAAGCGCACGCTGTCTAAGTTTCCTTTGAAAATCTTAGCAGAAACCAACCTCGTGATGTTGGATGCTCTTATTTCGTATTTGAAAAACGAGATGGATGCAAACGAAGTTGTTGAGGAAATCTCTCAATTCTATGAGGAAAAAAGGATCTATCTTCCGGGAGGGGAAGAGGGCAAGCTAGCAAGAGAAATCCAAGCCCAGATTGAGAGCATAAGAAGCTCGCTGGTGTTTGGAAAGTCTAGTAAAGATCCTGCTCTTGAAAAGCGAATGGAGTATTTTAATCCTGCAGACACGGAATCATGGATTGATTTTGATTTTTCTCAATTCGGTGGTGCGATCAAAATGTGAAGTGGGTCTCGTTTGCCTATGTTCAAGACAAGATTTACGAATAAGAAGACCTTATTCTAGTCGTAGCCCGTGCCGGCCTCGAATACCCAGAATCCGTACTCCAGCTTTACTGGCTCTTCGCTTGAGACGAGAATCGTTCGTAGCAAGAATTGCATTTTTTTCTAGACACAAGTTAATTAGCGCGTTATCAACGTGCTTAGAGTCAGGGGTTGTCGTTGTGAGAATCGTGAACCTTTTGGCGAGCGAGAGGGCAAAACGATATTTTGGATGACGATGTTCCTTTTCGAGATATTCAAGTTCTTGAAGCACGAAGTCAGGAACAGCGATATCAGCGGGTTGGCCTAGTGCCTCCAGCACAGCTTCAGAAATATTTAATCGCATGGAGAGTGGAAGAATTAGGATATTGCTGTCCAAGATCACAAGAGGCTTAGGCATTTGCTTGACCTTTCACTCCAATAATGGGTCACCATAGCCGATTAGTCTCCATCGTTGTCCAAATTGTCTGGAAATTGAAACTTTTAGATCAGTGTCGACAGGAGTGGGGGGATTCAGAAACACTTCGAGTACGTCAGACGTAACTTTCACGGGAATGCCAATGGTCATAGAAGTCCCGATATTAAGCATGAGAGGTTCTTTTGTTTTAATAGGGTCTACTTTTTCCATCGCTTCTGACCCCACTACTGTTTCGAAAAGTGTGTATTTTATTTTAAGGCGATCAAGAATTTCTGGAGAATGCCCTTCCGCAGAAATGATGGATCCGGCAAGGTTATCGCTTCGAGTCATGGAGGGATCTAGTAGTGTGCCTATCGCAACCAAGCCCCCTGGTCCTGCTTTGTCGGTGAGAGTTCTTGTTCCTACAACTACGGAAGCAACTGTTGTCGTGATTGGAATGTATTCGATTTTCTTATCCTTTCCTCTTCTCTTCAAGCCCGGGCGGATTTCAATGCGATCACCAACCTTTATGGTGCCACGGGCAATAGAGCCGCCGAGAACACCTCCTTTCAAGTCCTCAGGTAGAGTGCCAGGGCGATTCACGTCAAAGCTTCTTGCTGCTAACATTCGTGCAGGCGCATTAGGATCTCTTTTTGGAGTCGGAATATATTTTTCAATAGCTTTTAGCAAGACATCGATGTTTGCAGCATGCATGGCAGAGACGGGAATAATGGGGGCGTCTTCAGCAATGGTTCCCTTTAGGAAGTTCTTAATTTCTTGATAGTTTTCCAGTGCTTTCTCCCAGCTTACAAGTTCTACCTTGTTTTGAACAACAATTACGTTCTTTATGCCTAGAGCAGTTACTGCAGCAAGATGTTCACGAGTCTGGGGTTGTGGACACGTCTGATTTGCAGCAATGACGAGAATGACTCCATCCATCAATGCAGCTCCCGAGAGCATTGTCCTCATGAGAATTTCGTGTCCAGGACAATCAACGAAACTGATGCGACGTCGCATTTTTGTTTTAGAACCACAATGCGGGCATTTTTCTTTGGCAGTGAATTTTTGAGGATCTGGACATTTCGGACATTCACGGATATCGGCATCTGCGTAACCTAGACGTATTGTTATTCCTCTTCTAAGTTCCTCAGAGTGTTCATCTGGAAACTTGCCTGTGATTGCTTTCACAAGTGTTGATTTCCCATTGTCTACATGGCCAATAGTGCCGATGTTTACTTCAGGCTGGATAACTTTCTTTGGTCGGACCAGATAACGATCTTGGGGAGATTCTCTTTTCTTGTCATCGTCTTTCTTTGCAGATACCTCTTGTTGGGGTTGTTCAAGTTTTTCTTTAACGACAGCCTCGGTTTTCTCAACGGCTTTCTTTGTAGTTTTCTTGGTTGTTTTCTTACTGGTTTTTTGCTTTGTTGAGGCTTTTGACTTAGCCGTATCCTTTGTGGATTTGGTTTTCGTTTTGGTTGATTTTGTTGTAGTTTTTGTGGTTTTGCTCTTTTCTGAAGATGATGTTTTGGTTGATTTCTTTTTAGGGGATTTTTTTGCTTTTGACATAAGCACGCTCCATTATTATGGTTTTAGGGATGTATGAAAAGACCTATGTTTGAACCCTTTATTGTTGCTTAAATCCTTTTTGTTAGCCCGTTGTGAATTCTTGGGGCTACGAGAGTGGAAATGTGCGTAGGAAAAAGTTAGGAGGCAAAATTGAAAATTTATTCGAGAGGATCGCTACCTTCTTCAACGACGACCATATTTACTTGAGCGATATCCTGAGCAATAGTGTTTCCGCGTACTCTTTTTCTTCTCCTCAGGCCTTTTCGGTCGGGGCGGTATCCAGGACCACTTGCCAATAGTAACTTGGGTCGTTCGGTCCCCTCTACGTCCCAGCGCATGGGGAACCCGTCATGATCACTGCCTCCAGTGATTTTTAGTTTGTACCCCTCAGGTAACCCAATCAAAGTACCGTCAATTACGTCTCCAATCTTTTTGCCGTAAAGTGGAGTGCAGTCGTCATCTTCCAGGATTTTTTTCACGGCCTTCCCGGATTTGGTACCGATGTTGATGAACATCTTTGCCATATCTTTCAACCTCTATATTGTTGCCAATTGAGGCAGAAATAAAACGGTTTCGTTGAGGAACTGCTTAAACTTACCGAACAATTCTCGACCTCACGGGTTTTGGCACTGATCTCTTTTGGTAGCCAAGTTGTTAGCTTAACTACTCAATATGGTAAGAAATGAAGCATCACTAGCTCTTGAGCTCAGTAGTTATTGGCGAGGGACATAGTAAGGACAAACATTCTTCCTAAGTGCCCAAATCATAATAGAATGATTAAGACATTTTCTAGCACGAATAGAACCTATAATGCGGAAAATCATTTGCATACTACTCGCCAGATCACAGAAGGATAAGAAAAGAAGAGAAAAAACAGTGAGAGAGATGGTAGATTTCAGGCATTCAACTCTTTAGCTATGATTTGCTTAGCTTGTGCGAGGGCTTCTTCGAGTTTTTCAGCTTTGGGGCCACCACCAATAATGACGTTTCCTTGTCCGCCAGCCCCTCCGCCAACTATCTTGGCCATGGTTCTAACAGCATTTCCCAAGTTAATGTCAACATTCTTGGTTTTGGCTCCGATTATAACAGCAGCTCCTTGATCCTCAGACCCTAGCACTGCTATGGTAGCTTGATCTTGAGCAACAATTGAGTTTGCAATATCAATGAGCTCTTCTCTTGAACCCTCAAGATGCAACAAAAGTACCTTGATGCCCTTAATTTCTTCAGCTTCGGAGATTAGAATTGGGAGCCTAGCCTTTGCGAGCTCTTTTCGCAGTTTTTCAACTTGCTTGTTGAGAGTTTTCCATTCCTCAAAGAATCTCTTAGCAGTTTTTGGTAAAGCCTCGTGTTGAACCCGAAATACGCCTGCGGCAGCATCTATAATATGTTGCTGTTCTTGAATAACATCAATACTTCTTTCACCAGCTGTCAGCGTGATCCTAATAACTCCGTCTTGAATTCTCTCGGACCCAATGATCTTTATGTAACCCAGCTCGCCGGTTTGTGATACGTGAGTTCCACCACAGGCTTGTGTGTCAAAGTCCTCAATTTCAACGATTCGGAGGAATTTACCAGGTGCGGCACCTCCTTGATAGATTATGAATCCAAATCTTCTTTCGGCCTCAGTTCTTGGTAGCTCGTAGAAACGAACCTGGCGGTTCTGAATGACCATTTCATTGGCTATTCGTTCGATTTTGTCAAGCGTATCTCGTGACAACGATTCCCAATGAGAAAAGTCAAGACGCCCTCTCTCGGGGGTTTTATCGGCTCCCACTTGCCACACATGCTTACCAAGCACAGCTCTAATAGCGCCCCCAATGAGATGGACTGCGCTGTGGTGCCTCATCAATGCAGACCGGCGTTTCCAGTCTAGTTTCAAATGAACTTTTTGACCTTTCTTGAGGCCCTTGACAGATTCAGCGACTCTGTGCACAACAGCCTTGTTGAATTTCTTGACATCAACAACGGTATATTCTTTGTCACCAACATATAGCCATCCGTGGTCTTCTGCTTGCCCGCCACCTATTGGATAGAAGATAGTTTGGTCAAGCACGAGATGGCCGGTGGGGAAGACCTCTACAATCTCAGCATCAGTCTCTGTGAGATACTGGTTTTCGTAGTAGAGCAGTCTGGTCTCATGGTGGAGGAGTTCTTCTATGGGAATTTCTGCTTGATCTTCAGATTTAGTTTCCTCAGCAACTTGAGACTGCTCGTGGCGAAGCTCTAACTGTTTGTAAAAATCGGGAGGGATCTCAACGGTTTGACCTAAGTCTCGAGCGATTTCTTGAACGATTTCCGGCGTGATTCCTCGTGATTCGTAAAGCTCGAATAGTTGTTCTGGCTTGAGTTTCTTTTTCTTGGAAAGAATTCTTTTCACGTATTTTCGGCCTGTGCTGATGGTCTTCTCATATCTTTTGCGCTCAATATCAAGAATCGTTGGTACGAGTGTTTCCGCATCACGAATTCTTGGATAGCTACGTTCGAGAAAGATCATATGTCGATAGGCGAGTTCATGTAGGTCTAGATTAAACTCAAAGCGTTCTAGAAGAGAGAAAGCCCTTCGAAGCAACAAGCGGAGATTGTACCCTCCGCCGACATTACTAGGAATCGCACTGTCTGCCGCTGCAAAAACGATAGAACGAATGTGATCTTCAATTGCATAGAGCGCTTCCAATGGAGCTAAGGACTCATTCAGCTCTTCTAAGCTCATACTCATTTTATCAGCAATGACTTTGCGGGCTTGAAGAATATTGACCTCTTCATTGATGTCTAAAGTTCCAGAGAGCTTGCCGTATTCGAGCAGAAAATCATTATCAACGCGGATTCCCGTTTCCTTCAAAACCCAGTTGTGAACAGGGCCGAAGACGGCTTCATAAATTGTTGGTGTTCCACTCATGAACCAAGCAACCCGATCCGCACCCCAGCCAACATCAATGGTTTTCACATTCATTTCACGGTATTTTGTGCCATTATAGATCTCATATTGCATAAATACTGAATTCACAACTTCTAATCCACGAACCATTGATTCTAGGTTTGGACCGAAGTTCCCCCCGCCGGCCCAGATTCCTTCAACATATTTGAGCTCCTCAGGTTGCACACCTAGACGCTCTGTAATGAAGTGGTAATTCAGGTTGATGCATTCATCCATCCAATAACCGCCGGGCCAATCTTTCCGATTAAATGAATGTTGGCCAAACATCGTAAAACAAGTAAGGTGCCTTCCAGTGCGACCAATATTGTCAAGGTCGTTGAATTCTCCCCCAAAACGTAGGCAAGGCTGGGGGATGACAAGAGGATTGGCTGGTGGCTCCAAGATTCCTTTAACGACCCATGGCTGGAAAACTGCGATGGATGCAATTGTAAAATCTAAATCGTCTCTCCATCTAGCAACAACGGGATACGGGTCTATGGGTTCATGACCATGTTTTTTAAAAAAGTCAGTTAGCTCGCTAATGGCTCGATGTAGATCCCATGGTTCGGGCGTGTCTTGCCCAATAAATGCGTAGCTCCCTACGCACTTAGTGTCTCCACATACTTTGCTGTCTGCATCTAATGTCCAATAGAAGCTTCCGCACGATTGACACTGCTTCCTCATGAAGCCTTTTTCTTTGAATATTTCAACTTCGTAGTTTTCTTTCTTGAATAGTCGCTTTAAGTCGCTTTTTGTTAGAGTCAAGACTCTGTCCTCCACATTATTCTCTAGCTCGAGACGAGGCAGTTATTAGGTATTTTCTTGCTTGACATAAGTGGTCTCACAACGTCCGATGATCTTTTAGTCTCTTTCAATGATTAAAAGTATAGAGAGTCAAGGTAGATTTGAAAATAAGTGCATAAAAAGGTGATGATAACACGTCCAAATCGCTCCCGTTTATCCCTTGGTATCCATTACTACGCCCAAAGATTGGCGAGATCAAGATCTCTCAACTCGAAGAGCTAGGCCAACAGTTACTGAGCCACTATGTTAATGGGAAAGTAGAGTATCTGAGAACAGAACAACATGAGAGCAACAAAGAATACAAGGAAAGAATCACTCGGGATCTCTTGAGCCGCTATTTCCTGAGAATGGCTGCAAGCAGAGACCAAAGACTAATCGGCTGGCTCATCGAGATGGAAGGAGACGAGTTCTATCAACGATACGAAGTAGCTCCATTTGAAGAAAAAATAGCGGTTTTGCGGCTCTTATTCGGCGAAGATTCTGTTTTGACAAAAGAAGAATTCGAAGAAAACTATGACGTAAGTCTGAGGGACAGATTTGGCTTAGAAGAAAAAC
>JAJRWK010000132.1 GCA_024276795.1 archaeon
CCAAATCAAGGTGACCGTCATCCGCGAAACCCGCGCAGTGGATTTTGCAAAGTAGACGTGTCAAACATGGGGGAAGCCTGCTTCCGTCAAAAAAACATTTCCCTGTAAAGAAACAGCCTCGCGACTGCGAGGCTGTTTGATGTCAAGAATACAATTAAACCTGTTCCAATTCACCGGCTTCCCTGAGTAAGCGTAAACCCTCCAGTCGCAACACTTCGGGGAAAATGGCTTTGTAAATATTGCAATTGGGGGATTTTACATCATAACGTCCCGTTGCCCGATAGGTTTCGAGCGGGCATCCGCCAGTGCACCAGTATTTCCATTCACAGTCGCGGCAACCTTCTTTCGCATCCACCGAGATGTTCTGAATACCGCTTTTATCCTCGCGGATTACCTGCAACAAATCTTCTGTATGGATGTCGGCAATCGGCTGAGCCATGCGCATCTGACATTTTGCAATCTGCCCGTGTTGATTGAAAACCAGATAGCTCTCGCCTACAGAGCAAGTTCGCAAATGCGGCAGAGATAAATTGGCACGATCAACCAGAGATGCAAGCAAACTACGATTTGGCAAATTATGCTCAATCACCTCAAAGGCAGAGAGCATCCCGTGAATGATTTTCTCTTCTTCCAACTTCAAATCCGTATGAAATAGCGAGAAATCGTTTTGGCGATAAAAGTTGAGGCTGAAGGGTAAGTCATGTTCGAGAATCCAAGCGATAATCTCGGGCAAGCCCTCAGCGTTACGTCCGCTGACAGTGACCGAAATATCCGGAATTAAACCATAAGATAAAGCCAGTTCAACGGATTCAGACACATCTACAAAAGTGCCGCGCCCGCCCGCGTAGGGGCGTTGCGCATCGTGCCAATCGCCCATTCCATCCAGAGAAATCATGAGGCGCAAATCCAACTTTTGCATGGAGACGATAATTTCTTCGGTGAGCAAAGTCCCGTTGCTGAGAATGACTCCGTCCAGTTTGAGGGCGTATTCTTCGGCTAATTGTTGAGCGTAACAATGCAATTTGAAAATAAAAGGGAACCTGAGTAAAGGTTCCCCGCCTGCATATTTGAATTTGACTTGTTGGTAGCTATTCTCGCGCGCGGCGCGGAAGGTCGCCTCTATGGCAAGTTTGCCCGTTTCAAGAAGCATATCCTCACTTTTATGCGGGAGGTAACAATAAGCACAGCGCAGGTTACAACGGTCGGTGAGGTGAAGCCAAGAGGAGAGTTGGATAGTCTGCGATTGCTCGGATACAGAGGACTCTGCATTTGAAGAAACTAATAATCCAGCCTTTGCCATATCTTGGACGGTTTGCATTTCTTCTACGGTTAGCGCAAAGAGAGGGCGGCCTCCTTGAAAACTGCGCCATAGAGAGTAAGCTGGTTGGTTAAGGACGGCTAAGGAGTTTGCGCCCTCAGACAGGTATAGTCCTTGCCAGTTACCAAGAAGTTCGATTGTGGTAGCCGCTTTAGCACTTTGCCAAATACTACTTGCTGTAGGAAGATAAACATCGTGACAGGGGGTGATGGCACAAGCGCAATCACAATCCCATTCAAAATCATATGCGTGTATATTTGCCAAAAAGACTATAGGGCTAAGCCGCTGTTGAGACATTCGCTTTCTACCTCCCAGCTTTCCATAAAGATGCAGGCCCATATCTTTCTTCAAGCCATTTTAAGACATGTGCGCGTCGAATCGGTTTTCTGTCTCCCACTATTTTTTTTCGAACAATTTCTTCCGCTGCGAAGAATCTTGGAAGTAACTCTGTTTCCCAATTATAGCTCCGCCGAATGCGTGTTTCCAGTCCCATTTCCGCACGACGATTATTATAGGAACTACTACCAATTTTATAATTGTATTCCATAGCTAGGTAAATATGGTGCACAGTTTGTTCTAGAGCATTTTCATCTTTCCTCCAAGTGCGCCAGATATTGTAACCACGCAACATCTCCATTTTCCCAAGAACAGCCCAGATTAGCACATCGTCGCACTCTCGACATTCCCCATCATCTGTCCAGGGTTTGATTACATACTGAGTTGGAATCGTTTTTGCTACAAATTCACAAACATTATCTATTTGGGAATTATCCTCCTGTTGGTCATAGGGATATTTTTTCAAATAAAGATAATGCCATCCTAAATTAACCAGAGCCAATATCGGCCAATAATAACTACCCCCAATTTCTGCAACTCGTCTTTTTACATTCTTTTCCCAGTTATGATAAGCAACAGATTGAATGCCAGCGGCCATTTCAAGGCGCTTCTTTGTTTTTCTTAAGGCTAGCTTTTTTGCAGGGTTTTCGTCACCCCGCTCGCGAGTTAACCATGCGATTTCACGCCAGACCGAACCACACTCATTCAATGCTGTCACCCAATTCTCTTTGTCTGTTGTTTGGGACAGCAAATCAATAGCTCCACTCTTGATATCAGGTAGGTCCAACATATTCCATCCTAAGCCATCCTCAGCACTCTTTACAAAGGAAGTACCCTCAAGATAAGCTAATGCTCGTCCCAAAGACGCTTTTCCCCGCTGTTCTACATTAGTCAATTGGTGCTGAAAGGTCTGATTCCATTTATACCGATTGGCCCGTGCAAGGGAGATATACACCAAAGCTTTGATTCTCTCGTTTGGGTAATTCTGTAAAATCTCTAAAGCCTCCAATGCATATTTTTCACCTAAGTCGGGAGAGCCTGCTGATGTTTCCACCAAGGCACGCACATTCTGTGCACGCGCTTGATAAGACGGGGAACCGTTTTTTAAAGCAAGAAAGTAAGCTTCCGATGCTGTTTCTCGAGCACGGCGATCGTACCCCAGCATGCTCATTGCATAAGCCTGATTAATCAAAACTGTACTCAGGCCTCCTAGTTTTTCCCTGCGCATCGTCGCAGCAGCACGGTGATATGCTCCCAAAGCCTGTTGGTAGCAGCCTTGTTTACGTTTCCTAAATCCATCATAATTATCAACATAAGCCTTAAGAATCATAGTCGCCTTAGAAATTTTTGGAGAAAAATCTAAGGCACCTTCCAGTTCCAAGGCATTGTTGATACAGGAATCAAAAGAATCGTCCAGCACTTTTTCGCTATCTTGGTTTCGAAAGGCCAGCAGTGCTCGCACAAGCCAACCATAAAGTTGGTAGATGGGCGGTGCTTCGCCAAGTTTTTTCAATTCAGACAACTTATCGCCTGACAAATCCAGTCTCCATGTTGACGCATAGTCAATAGCCTTTATCTTCGCATCCCACTCCATGTACTCAGGCAACTTCTGAGGATAGCGCTCTTCTCCTTCCAAGATGTTCTGAGTGCGCTTCCATTCAACATCCAGTAAATTCTTCCAATCCAGTATTTTTTGACCGACTGCCTCAATACTCTGCCCAAGATATTCCTCAAACCCCTTCCAAGGTTCAAAATAAAACGCGTAGTGCATTTTTTCAACTAAATCTCTCCGATATTTTGCCTGGAACTCAACCAGGTTGTTTGGCTCCTTTTCCATTTTTATCCAAACCTTTTGGCATTCATCCTCATAGTATTCCTTAACTTTAGCAAACGTTTCTTCCCTAAAAAGCTCATCCTTCATCAACTGTTTTGCATACAATCTGTAGACTTCATCATGCAAAAAATATCGCCGCTTATTTTCACCAGGGCGCTCTTTGACCAGAGTTAAATTTCTAGCAAGCCTAAGATTCCTAAAAGACGTCTGTTCATCAACACTTGTTATTCTGCTTAATAATTTGGCATCTGTACCTTTTCTAAGCAACGCCATAGCCTGAAGCGTTCGGTGCAGTGGACTTGGCAAGCTCATATAACTATTAGTAAGCTCTTCCATGCCACTAGCCTTCTTTCCTCCATACATCCCTATCGGGAGGCTTCCACCCACACGCAAAATATCACAGGTCATCGCCAAATACAAGGGCTCGCCGTTGGTTTCGGTACGAAGGTTTTGAAGATCGTTTTCACTCAAATATGCCCGAATCTTTCTGGCGCCGTCACGATCATTGTGGTCACCCAACCAAGAGGCAACCTCCCTAAGATAATCCTCACAAGCCTTTTCATCAAGCGGCTCAACCGTAATATTCTCTCCAACAAGCCACCCACGATTGTCCAAATCTTCTAAATACTTTTTGTGCCCATCTTCTATTGGGCGTCCAGCAAGCAACAGAATAAAAGGTTGACCACGCAACCGAGGCAAGAAGGCTGGGAGCCATTCTTCAACTCGCTCCGTTCCCATTTTAAGTACATTTTCTTGAAAAGGTAAGTCATTGTTCAATAATTCGGCCGTATCCACAATAATCCACAACGGCTTATCATGGGAATTTTCGCGCATGAGTTTTTTTAGAGCTTCGGCTAACGCATTTTCGGCATCACACCATTTTTCAGTAGCTCGATCAAAATCCGATATTCCGTAGGCCTCATCAACTTCTTTGACCAAACGCATATATTTGTTAAATTCACTTTCATGATTTGGAAAAGACGCAACCATAGAATTACAAAAACCTCGAACCGTTTGGTTCTCCAGATAGTATAGGTCCAATATTTCCTCGGCAATTGTTACATCATCCCTTTCCTTGATATCCGCTAAGACTTTTTCCAGTATCGCCGTTTTTCCAACTCCGCCAGCTCCCTCGAGATAAATTAAGACAGGGCGTGTCTTCTCCTCGGCTTGCTCTGCCCGACGATAAATTTCCATCAAAATTCTCTCACGCCCAACAAGATTAATGCGCTGCAATCCCGAAATTTGTTTAATTTCCTCCATCATATTAACCTCCTATATATTCTTGAAGAGCATAAAATGAATCTGGCTCTGCCTCTTCGTACCAGAGCTTTAAAACGGAGCGCACAGGCTCTACCCATAACGCCAGTGCTGTTAGCCACAGGTATCTTTCAAACTTATCGCGAATCTCAACATGTAAAAGAGGGCTCTCGATGAAACGCAAGACGTTATTAACCTGTCTGGTATTTTTTAGATCATCAACACAAGTGAATGCTCCCCCTAGCAGCAGTGCTTCTTGTAATTCAATACCGTCAAAGGGAACAACTTGGTCAAGCCAGCGCTTCAAGAAAATTTCCCAAGCTACCTGCTCTCTTTGCTTGGCAACACGCATCTCGCACCAAGCAGAGACCAAGCCCGGTAACATAATAGGAGCATTAAAAAAAGTTCGTATCCTCTCTCACCATTCTCTGGGAGCAGGTTCCTGATCTCTGTTGATATCTTCCTTGTGTCAGTTCTATTTAAGTATCCAATCTTTGTGACAGGCGGATGCGGTATACGGTCCCAACACCATGAATGAGGAAGTTGTTGAAACATGACCAATAGCGCACCATCTTCCAAGGCCGGGAAAAATATGCGATTCTCCACTTCTTTTAAATTTGGGTGAAGAGGTGTTCCAGGAACGTGATCAACAAAAAAAACGTGCCTGTTCTCCGCTTGTGAAGTCTCCTGTCTTATGCGTGTTCGAATATTGCTTACATATTCAGTAGGCGTCCGATATTCTGCAAAGCCGTTTAAATCCACATAGACGCCTTGCCTCTTCGTTTCACAAAAATATTTAGCCATCCTCGTCTGTCCCACACCCGGAAGGCCAGACAATGCCAAAACACGATCCACAGGAAACGACAAGGTCTCCTGCTTCCATAAGTCAATTCGATCCTCGATGATTCTCTCTGGCTTGTTTACTTCAGAAATTGCATCGCGCTGAAAAAACATATACGTTTGGTTGTTGAAACTTGGCATATATACCCCTTACTCTAATCCATGAACTAGGATCTCATTTCCTAACCGGATCAGGTTTCGAGGAGAACCTTCCGCTTTGCGTATAAGTTCATCCTTCGATACAGGATGTCCATTTTTTATCATTCTTCTATTCCATCTCCCTTGGCCTTCCCATTGGCAACTTTCTAGACGCTTTTGCAACATTTCTCTCAATACGTCATCTGTCCACTTCACTTCATATTGTTTAATAAAGTTCATGGCTGAAGTACGTTCAGAACGCCAATCCTTATCAGCAAAAATTTTTACATGGCCCAATCCTGGCAGACCTTCACGGCCAATCAGTTCCACCCAATCATCCACAGAAGGAACATGCTTCAACTCAATCCACCAATACAGATCAAAGGATTCCCCAACATTTATGCGAGACCCAGCACCTTGCTTCATGGCATTTATAACGCTTTGCACAAGAATAGAAAATTCTGAGCGGCGATGTGGAGAAGAAAATTCCGCTCCAGTCAGAATGTCCATCAATATAGTTTCATCGCTATCTGGAAAACCCGCATCAAAAGTATGCTAACTAAAGAAGACATCGTACCAGCCCAGTGTATAAGAAACTTAATCATATGTACACATGATTTTTTAGGTGCGCCAAATAACCAGTATGGGTCCTCTACGAAATTTGTCAGTAAGGCATCTCCAAAGGCGTTTTCGATCTGATTCCACAAATTCTCACAATTGGCATCTCCAATTGGATGGAGGTAAACGGATAGAGAAGGCCTTTGCCCCCAATAACGCCTCAAGTGGCGTCCCATCCACAGGAAAGCTGATTTTCCCATTCCCGGTCCAAACCGATAAAAACCTGCCCCTGGTTCAAAAATCGCATCTCCCCAAGCCTGATTCCTCGCATAGTAAAACATATCACTTGCCAATGCACCTATCTGGCCTATCGTAAAAGGAGCGGATGGCAGGCGAGGATCATCTTCAGCTCTAAGCGGGCCAAATGGTTGTTGCCATTTCCGCACTTGCTCACTCTTATATCCCTCGTGAACACTTTGTTCAGCTAAAGTTGGCCAAAGGCGATATTCGTTAGCCAGTTCGTTCGGAGGGGTTGGCGCATCTTTATTCCATTGATTTAATGCTTGCGTAAGTTCTCCTTTTGCTTCACCCTCTAACTGATTAACCAAAGATTGAATCAGATAGTGCCCTGATGCTCCGCCATCATGGTACCAATGTCGCTTAATATATTCCAAGTTCAGATCTGTTTTACAAAGAGGATTCAAGAGCAACTTCATACTATTTACACCCAGGAAACGAAACACTGCCAAGGTATTAGGATACCTTATAGTATCGAGAGAAGTCTCACTAGTGCTACACTCTTTAGAAAACTTCTCTACATCCTTAATATTATCGGGTTCCGGCCAGCCCAGGTTATCTTTAAGGTCTTTTAAAAATTTATCTAATTCTTTTGAATCTTGGATTTTTTCAATGATTTGATAACGTAGGCTACGACTCCAGACATTGCTTCCACCAAGTTCTCTTTTATGTTGTCCAAACATCGCTTTTAGCTTATGAAGATACCTTTTCCCAAGGCTTTTTGCATCACCACAAAGACTAAACACATATTCCCCCAAATCATCTGATTTCTTTTGTAATTCTTTCAAATTTTGATTAAACTCATTTATATTCTTTTCTTTTTGCGCAAGCTTTTCCTTGTATTCTTTTTCTTTTTGGTCTCTTCGATCGAAATATAACTGAGCAACACCGCCTAAGACAACCAAAAGCGTCACCATGGGAATCCCCAGTACAATGTTAGAAAGCTTTGTTAGGGTGGTTTCCCAATTGCTTTGAACAGCCAGTTTAAGTTTAAAGTCCAACTTTTCACATTTATTCTGATCCAAGTCCGACTCGCTAAAGCTCTTGCTGGGAATACGGTATGTACATGGTTGAACATTCAAAGCGACTGAAGTGGGTACACTATCCGATAGAGGGACGTAAATATACACCTGTTGCCGGTCACTTTCATTGACATTGGGTTGAAAATTTAACCAGATAAGTCCATCAGTTGCTTCGCTTAAACTATCCCAAAACCCTAGCTTGTCCCCATCAAGAAAACTTACCTGAATACGACTTATTTCATCACATCCAGAGATGCGTTTCTCCGCCCAAACAGTAATCGGTCGCGTATTCTCAACAGAAGGAGCTGTGGCCAATGGAATTTCTTTAGGAAGTCTTACCTTGAGGGAATAACAATCATCCAATTGAAAATTACCCCCATCACGAAATCGATTAATATTAGCAAAAGAAATAAACGTCTGATACCCCAATGACAGGGCCACATAAAGTATCAATCCCAGAGCATACCAATGCAGACCATTACTTTCAGGCACCTTACTTTCAATCCCATCGCACCTATTTTGAACGTTCACAGATACCCCTTCTATTTCTAGGAAAACACCCCACCTCCAAAGACTTATTTAGTATAGAATATTTCCAGCCTAAGTCAATAGAAAATTTGTTCTTTCCAGATCTTACCTCGCTCCTCCCTTCCCTTTCCAAATCGTCCAGCCCATAAGCGCCAAGAACAGCAGGATTGCTATCGCGTTGAGCAGGCTGCCCCACAGGCGAATCGGCTGGTTAAACACCATATCGCCGGTGATACGCATAATCAGAGAAATATGCAGCAGCCCCAGCGGATAGTAGAATTTTGGGCTGTATTTGACGGGCAAATTCAATATTGCCGGAAAGATGATCGCCGCATGTCCAAAGATC
>JAJRWK010000133.1 GCA_024276795.1 archaeon
ATGTTGTATCTCTAAGAGTTGATCACGAAGAGTCGGCGTGTCTAAATAAGAAAAAACAAGGATCGTCTCCGTCGGGACATCTTCTCTTACATGTTGGCTTTCTTTGTTCGAAATGAATTCTCTAAGAGCTAATCTGAAGGCTTCAGATTTTGTAGAATACCCTTCTTCTTTCATGATTGCTTCAAATCGCTTTAAAAGACTCGAGTCAACGGAGAAACTGACTATTGGCATTTCAATTATTAAAAGGGAGGGGAAATTTATTAATTTTTAATAAGGGAACATGCTGTTTTAATATCAGATTAATAAAGCATCGCTGATGGATATGACATGGGAAAACTTATGAATTCGCAAGCCGAGGCACTCAAGGCACACAAGGACTCAGAAGGACATGTCCACGACTCCTTCAGAGATCTGCCGTTGCAACGTCTCTGGATCGTTTTGAGTTTCACAACAATATTCATGTTTGTAGAAGCCATAGTTGGTTATTGGTCTGGCTCGTTAGCTCTCCTAGCAGATGCAGGCCATATGCTCAATGATGTGTTTTCGATTTCTTTGGCAATTATGGGGATACACATCGCTAGAGGAAAAAGCACCGCTCAGAGAACCTTTGGATTCAAAAGAGTTGAAGTATTCTCGGCACTTCTTAACGGAGTTTCTCTTCTTGTCATCGCGTATTTCATCATCCGAGAAGCTATAAACCGCCTTCAGTACATTGACTCTTTGCAGATCATGGGCCCTTTGGTGATGGGGACCGCAATTGTTGGTCTAATTATCAACATTATTGGAATGAAACTTCTACAATCTGCAAGCGAGGAGAGTATTAATGTCGCAGGAGCTTATCATCACGTTGTAGCCGATATGCTTGGGTCGATCGCAGCATTAATCGCCGGAATCGGAATATTTCTCTGGGATGCTATGTGGCTTGATCTCCTTGCTAGCTCGTTTGTAGCACTAATGGTTGCTAAGAGCGGGCTCATGATTACCAAAAAGGCTGTAATTATACTCCTCGAAGCTGCACCGGATGACAAGGAAATCGAAAAGATACTTGAAGAATTAGAAAATATTGATGGCGTCGTAGCTGTTCATGATTTTCACGCTTGGAGAGTTACTGATGGCTTGGACGTGCTAACAGCTCACATGCGAGTAGACAAGAATGTCAATCAAGATGCAGTTCTGGAGAAAAGCTTGCAAATCGCAAAAGATCACGGTTTCTCACACTCTACCTTTCAACTAGAATTTGAAAAGTGTGATGACGCTTACGACGACTGTGTTCCTCAAGATTAGAGCTAGAACCAGAATCATACCCTCTCCACTAGTTTTTTAATCCGTTTAAAGTTGCCGTAATTTCTTTACTAATACTTCTTCTTTCTCTGACAGAGGAAACTTATCCACAAGTGATTCTAGTAGTCCAAGATCTTTTAAAGCCCATAGGAATTGTTTCCGTTGTACTGTCGGCAACGTTTGCCAAGCTTTTTCTTTTTCATCATCTTCTGCTTGCTCCATGAGTCTAACCAACAGTTCCATTCCCGTAGTTTTCAGCCTTTCAAGTTGAGTAATTAATGGGAATTGAGGCTCTTCGAAACTGGTTTCTAAGACTCTCCTCTTAATGACTTTAGTATTGGGGAAAAGCTCGTACCCGATACCAATTAGACCCAAGTGATGGGCGGCCGCTAAGGTGCTTCCTGTACCCAGAAACGGGTCAAGAACAAATCTTGCCCTGGGCATCATTTTTACGCAAAGATAGGGCAGACCGATGGGGAACGGTGCCTCGTGCCCTTTCTTTATGGTTTGTCCAGTCGTGATTTGATATGGAATAAACCATACATCCCCCGGATCCCTTAGGTCTGTTTTGGCATATCGACCAATATTGGATTTATCAGCATAAGGAATACCTATTCGTTTTGGGTCAATTTCATAGTTCTTTGACTTAGCAAAGACGAAAATGTATTCCCATACGTTGTTGAGTCTTCGGGACTTTCCACTTGGAGTATAATGCCCCTTTCCGTATAGACTTTTCACCCAAATTATGGTCTGGACTCTGATAAATCCCGATTTTACGGCTTGATTTGCTACAGCTTCGCTTTTTCCTTGATCCCTAGCAGAGTCTCCAATGTTGAGAAAAAATAGTCCCCGAGGGTTGAGAATACGCCTTAATTCTGAGAATACGGTTCCCATGAAATCTAAGTATTCACCTAAAGGGAGTTTATCTGTAAATTCTCCGCTTGGATCATAACGTTTGCCGATATTGTATGGTGGACTTGTAACAATCACATCGATTGAATTATTAGGGATCTCCGGCATTTCTTTGCTGGATCCTACCACAATTGCATGGCGGTCTATTCGCAAGACTTTCCTAGACGTTGGTTTGATAATAGAATCAGCATTGGTCGTTTTCCCAACGAAAGTAGTTGCGTTTGACTTTTTCTCAGGATCGGTTTTTTCCAAGCCGTTTCACCCGGAGCCTTTCATTTCTGTATGTTAATGAAGGCTTAAAAACGACTTGTGTCAGATGTGTTCAATCCCGAAAATGAAAAAACCTATGCGATCGTGTGAGCATTTCTGTTCACAATGATCTTGAGACATTGTTACGTAAGAAATCTTCATGAATGATCACCTAAAGACATGTACGTGGCTCCCCTTGTCTCTATAATTGGCACCGGCGGCACAATTTCTTCTTCTTGGTCCAACGAAGGATTCAAGCCTGATATAGCGATAGACAAACTCGTCAATCTTGTTCCCGATCTCAGTCGCGTAGCAGACATAAAAGTTAGGGAAATCATGAGAAAAGATTCTTCCAATATGTCTCCCGGAGACTGGCAAACCATCGCTAAAGAAATACTCAAAGATCTCAAGAACCCCAGAGTTGAAGGAATAGTCGTAACGCACGGAACAGACACTATGGCTTACACTGCAAGTGCTGTTGCAATTATGATACGTAACATAAACAAACCCGTAGTATTTACAGGTAGCCAGGTTCCCATTGGTGAAATTGGAACTGATGCGAAAAGGAATCTGCTGGATGCAGTCAGAGTCGCCTCGCAAGAAAATATTGCAGAAAGCATTATTGTTTTTGACTCCAGAATCTTACGAGGGGTTAGAACTATTAAGCTACGTGAATATGATCTGAATGCATTTGAAACCGTTGACCCAATGCCGATTGGAGAAATTGCTCGTAGAATCTACATTTTGGACACATCTGTAAGAAACCGAGATTCCAATGTGAAACCATACTGGGATGGGGAATTAGTTCCAAAAGTTGCACTAATTCGTGTTTTTCCTGGAATTAGGCCTTCATTGCTGACATCATTGCCAGATCATGGGTTCGAAGGACTTGTTATTGAAGGCTATGGTGCTGGTAACGTGCCCATTCACAAGGAAGATCTGACCACTGCAGTAAAGACTCTTTACGACCAAGGAATCCCGATTGTGATGACGACCCAGTGTGTTTTTGGCCGAACTGAGCCCTTGTTGTACCAAACAGGCAAGAAAGCCTTCGAAGCTGGAGCCATTAGTGGCCATGACATGATTTCTGAGGTCTCCGTCATTAAGTTAATGTGGGCTCTTGCTAAGACGCCGGATCGAGACATCGAAAAAATCAGAACTTTGATGTATACTAATTTGGCTGGGGAAATAAATCCTGGAATTACAGATGAAACTTCCTTGCATTTCTCAAATCTTGCAAGGTAGTTATTTTCTTGTTACTTAATACTGGAATGGAAAGACTATTATTTACTTCATGGCTTAGTTATATCAATGCCCGAACCCGAGTTCAAGTTTATCCAAAACAAGAATTTGGAAAAAAAGGACTACGTTGTTGATCAAGGCTACGAAGAACTCACCGCCGAAGAACATGACCGCTGGAGAAGATTATATCGGCGCCAAATGCACATTCTACAAGGACGTGCTGTTCCAGAATTCTTTGAAAACATTGAGATTCTCAAAATCGCAGAAAAAAACATTCCTAATTATGAAGAATTAAGTGATAGATTAGAAGACGTAACTGGTTGGAGACTCGTTCCCGTACCTGGCTTGGTTCCCGACGATGTCTTCTTCAAGCATCTAGCAAACCGGCGGTTTCCAGCTACGAATTGGATTCGCTCTGAAGAACAAATGGACTACATAGTTGAACCAGATGCTTTTCACGACGTCTTTGCTCATGTGCCCATGATTGCAGATGAATTCTTTGCTGATTATTTGCAACAATATGGCAAGGAAGGTTTGGAAGCCCTAAAGCGGGGAACTTTAAAGAATGTAGCTCGAGTCTACTGGTACACTGTTGAATTTGGTCTCTTCAAGACCGACGATGGTCTAAGAATCTACGGGGCTGGGATACAGTCTTCAAAAACTGAAAGTATTTATTCATTAGAGTCACCCAAGCCACGGCGTGTCTTATTTGATGTTGACCGAGTAATGAGAACAGATTATATCATTTACACTTTTCAGCCGACGTATTTTGTAATAGACAGCTATGACACTCTCATCGAACAAACTTCTCCAGATGTCTTGCGAGAGAAATACGAGGAAATCTTGGCCGATCCTTTGGAATTTGAACCCGACAAGCCAGTTCCTGGAGACCGAGAAGTCCCTCCGAACCCTCCCACAGAAATGTTTCGACACTTTTTCACAGCGTAAGAATAGTGCTCTTTTTTTCCCGAGGCTTTGTAATTTTCTCACGTTTTTTATTCTGGGAAAATAATTATGTAATTGTGGTAAAGATCAGACTTCTGGGTTGGATCGCAGACAAGGAAGGATATCGGGAGAAAGAAATCTTCCTCGATGGAAAAAAAGTAAAGATTCGTGAATTAGTCCCCTCCGTTGAAATCGAGCCTCCTGACCGAATTGTGGTTTTGGTGAATCACAAAGGAGCTACCCTAGATACGGAAGTAGGTGATGACGATTACGTGGCTGTATTGCCCGTAGTCGGGGGCGGGTAGTCCTTGACATTTTCATGTCGTCTCGTGGACACTTTTCGTAACACACTCCTCCTTTTTTGCTCTTCTTTGTGATATCTCATTTTGCATGATTTCACATCTCTGATACCACTTGACCTCGTATTCCTCGTGGGGAATTATTCGTTCTGTCAAGTCACATAACGAAAATAGGTTTTCTTGAGCACACCACTGCAAGCATACTTCATACATTTCCCAATCCAAGTCATCGGTTTCCCATTCAATCCTTATCCTATTATAACCATTCAAACGTAATAATACTGCACGGGTGTGTCCGTCTGTTGCGAATACTCGTTCCCCCAACTGCTTAACCGGAATTGGGGGAATCGTTTCAGGCTTAGGAGAAGGATGTTGCTTTCGCAGTGCTTCAAGTTTTTGAGAACTAATATAGAGTTGACTTGGTTGTATCTTTGAGAGAGATAAATACTCTAACATGCTTGATTTTTCTTCTGTGTCGTAGGCAAATGAATCTTTCCAATTATTCTGATCACATCAAGGAACGGGATAGATAGAGAGCTACAGGTTGTTCTAGATAATGACAACCTTAATCTTCGTTCCATTGATAGTGAATCACATGGAATCCAAAGTGATCGAGATTTCCTCTGATAAGAAAATGCATTACTTGATAGAAGGTGGGGGCGAGCGGTTATTCTTGCTTATCCATGGCGGAGATCGGAATTTCCAGAATGCAGCATATTGGAAGCCCTTAATTACAAAATTGGCTTCGAATGGAAAAGTTATTGCAGTCGATCTTTTTGGTCACGGAAAATCTATTCCCGGTCCCACCGCAGCGGGTCGTGTTTCATTACATGATCAGTTGAATGGGTTGCAACAAGTTCTGGTAGAAGAAGGGTTTAAGAAAGGTGAGAACTCGGATAATGTCATCGTCATAGGGAGGTCATTCGGTGGTGGAGTTGCGTTATCTTTTGCTGACCACTATCCTGAATATGTTGACGGCTTGGTCTTAATCGCACCAGCTGTTTCCTCTTCTCAGTTAGAACGATTCAACGAACACGTTAGAAAGTTGCCAGTATTGATATTCTGGGCAGAAGACGACCCGATTATTCCATACTCCAACTACTCTTTTGTAGCTGAATTCTTTGAAAATCGCATGTTTGTTTCTGTCGGAGCCATTCTCGAGAAAGGAATGGAACGATGGCAGGGCCACACTCCTGAAATGGTCAAACAAGAAAAATTCATCAATGCTCTGAACGAATACGTAAGAAAATACTTTACTGATTGAGATCCAGTATTTGAAAAAAGTGGGGAAAGGACTAACTATTTCTGTTTATTATTCTTTAAGGGT
Source organism: archaeon (assembly GCA_024276795.1). Classification (GTDB taxonomy): domain Archaea; phylum Asgardarchaeota; class Heimdallarchaeia; order Heimdallarchaeales; family JAJRWK01; genus JAJRWK01. The sequence goes on from JAJRWK010000133.1 coordinate 6,256, forward strand.
GACGTAATTCTCGAGTTCCAATGCTACTTCTTCCAATCCCAGCTTAGCAAGAGTTGACTTTGTGGGGATTCCTCTTTCATCCCATCCCCTCTGTTTGTAGTATTCAGAAAGTAGCTGGTCATATTTCTCCTTTTCAAGCTTGGTGCCTGCTAGTGGTCCCTCTGGCAATGGATCGAACCATCTTTCCGGTGGATAGTCCATTTCTTTTGACCATTTGTCTTGGAACTCACGCACCCAGAAAGCGCGGATTAATGCATAGATGCGGTCTCCAATTTCCCACAAGTCATCAAGCGTCCACTTCATTCCTGTCGCTGCTTCGAGGTATTTTGGATACCAGTCCAAGCTGAAGCCCAATTCGATCCATCGAAACCGACATGTAGTGAGGCTTTCAAACATTCCGCCACGAATCCGTTGGAACTCGATGACTTTAGCAGCTTTCTCTGGTCCGTAACTATCCCTACCAGTTTGCACTTCCCACGAAATAACCCAAGCATCCTTGTGATGCGCACCGATAGGAGACGTGCCAAAACTGAGCGCCATTCCCGGTGTTGTATAGCAGTTATAGGCGCTCACTTCAAGTCCTTTAACTTGCATGGCGAAGTGCAAAGTGTCGTTTCCGAGTTTTTCTGCTGCTTTCTTGGTTCCTTCTGCTAGCAAGTCTCCTATTCCTTCTCGAAAAGTGATCTTCCTTACAAGTTCCTTAAATCCTTCTGTGTCTCCCCATTCGATTTTTTCATCGATTATTCCCTTCTCTGAACACTCTGCAGCAAATCCCATGACACTTCCTAGCGAAATAGTGTCTAAACCGTAGTCATCAGCCATTCGATTGAGTGTTCCAACTTTTGTAAGATTAGAAACGAGGAGGTTAGAACCTAGCATTCCAATATTCTCGTAATCAAGCTCAGATTCTTGGTCATTTTCGTCTTTGATCGTAAGTCCACATCGCATGTTGCATCTGGGACAACCGTAACGTGCAATTGTTAGTTTTTCAAGCATTTCTCCATCAATGCCCTTTGCTTGGTCCCAAGTCCCGTAGAAGAAGTTTTTCACTGGTAGGGTGCTGGTTTCATTGCACCACGCGAGAACCATTGTTGTTCCTTGCCTCATCCAGTGTTCATAGGCTGAAGCCTTCTTGACTTCGTCATAGCCAACCTTTCCTTCGGTTTTGATAGTTTCTGGGTCTGCCAAAGGAAAGTCATGAGATCCTTGTGCAACAATTGCTTTTAGATTCTTGCTCCCCATGACTGCCCCCATTCCTGGCCTTCCCCCAGCTCTCCCTTCTTGAGACCTTACCACTGCAAATTTCACTAGGTTTTCACCAGCAGGACCTATCCCAACAATTCCCGCATTCGATCCGTATTCCTTTTCTAAGATCTCATGAGTCTCATAATATCCCTTCCCCCACAAGTCAACTGCTGGAAGAATATTGACGTCATTATCATTGATATGAATGTAGACTGGAGAATCCGCCTTTCCTTCGATGATTATCCCGTCGTATCCAGCTTTGCGGAGCTGAACTGCGAATTTAGTCCCAAGATTACCGTCTCCATATCCTCCCGTTAATGGACTCTTTGCAGCAACAACTATTTTGCTACTACTTGGAAGAGCCATTCCTGTAAGAGGACCAAAGGCAAAGACAAGCTTGTTTTCAGGACCCAAAGGGTCGACTCCTGGTCTTAGTTCGTCCCAGAGAATCTTTGCCGCAAATCCACGTCCACCCAAGTATTTTCGCGCGTATTCTTCGTCAAATGACTGTGTAGTGATCTCACCATTTGACAAATTCACTCGAAGAAATTTTCCGTGCCAACCTTTCATGTTTTCACCCGGCTACTCAACTTTCTAGTCGATGTATCAATTACACTAACCAAGACCTTGTATAAAGCTCTTTCAATCGAACTTTGAGAATAAGAGTAGCTGGGATTTTGGTGATTTTTCAAAATTTTACTAAGAAAAGAATCTTTGACTACTAAAAATGAGCGAAAATAACCCTGCGCGACGGCGCATTTTTTATCAAATTCGGCACGTAGTCTGGTCTCTCAACCTTGTCAAGAAAAACATAGGTGATTTTAAAATAATTAAGTTTCAAGTTGTATAAAATATGCCTATTTCGATTCCATTAATTGAGGAAAAAAACCACAAGTTAAAAAATGCGCAGTGAATCTGATGGTGACTCGCATCTATCCGGGCGAGCGGTACTTGCAATGCAACAAAGTACAAGGAGATGACAGAAAATGGAAAACGAGCCTATGGTCTTAGACAATGAGAGCAACACTGTCTACATCGGTAAGAAAAACGCCATGAACTATGTTCTCGTGATCACGACGATATTCAATAAAGGTTCTCCAACCTGCACCATCAAGGCAAGAGGCAGAGCGATCAGTAAGGCAGTCGATGTAGCAGAAATCACCATGCGACGATTCCTTAGTGAAGCAGTTGAACTGAAACAAGTCAATATCGACAGCGAAGAAATCACTAATGAGAAGGGAACCACGCGAAGCGTCAGCACCATCGAGCTTGTCTTAGGCAAGAAAGATGACGACAGCATTCCAAAATCTCCCCTCGTTGAATTCACTGACTACGAACAAAGCGATGAGAACACATTATTCATCGGTAAGAAAAACGCCACCGCCTACACACTGGTTTGTGTAACAATCTTCAACAAGGGATTAGACACCTGCGTGATTCGAGCTCGAGGGAGATCAATCTCACGAGCCGTGGATGTCGCCGAAATTGTTCGAAAGAAATTCCTAGCCAATGCTGTGGATATCGCTGGTATTAAGATTGGTTCAGAAGAAGTAGAGGGGCAAAACGGGACCAGGACAGTGTCGACTATTGACATTGTGCTGAAGAAGACATCCTAAGCACCGCTTTTCCCAAGACCTATTTCTCCGCCTTTCTTCTTTAGCCTTCTAGGACAACCTAGGATGGAACGATCTCTGTTTCCCTTTTGTTCTCTTGATGGGCGGATTAGCTGAAAATGAACCACCTGCCCATCGTCTTCGAGTTTTTGCATACCCTAATTACCTTGCCAGAAATGTTTAAGAAGGGAGGAAGTGTAAGTACACATGTCTCGGATCTGGGGGCATGATCCGGGCCAATTCGATGCACTCGCACCTCTGAGGAGTGAGCAAATCACTCCAAAGAGGTAAAAACTATGAGAATGGAAGAAATCACCCAGCAAGCAATCGCATTAATTAAGGCCAAGGGAGAAGAAGGAGCCGCTAGTACTTGGCTGGCAGAGGAATTAGGCGTACACAAGCGCAGAATTTATGACCTTATTTCAGTTTTAAGACCACTAGGCATTATTGAAACTAGGAAAGAAAAAAACGTCACAAAAGTGATTTGGCGTGGAACCGAAGGTATTGTAGTAGCAAATGAGCGCCCCGAAACAGCAGGTAAAGAGACAACAATTCTCGCTAAGAAAATCAAGATCTTACCCAAAGGTGCTATTACGCGCGTGAGTAACAAGGGTGTAGAACTGGTTGTGGAAACTAATAAGCCCGGAATCCGAATTGAACCACTATAATTTTCTCTTCAAATCGATGGACTAAAATATTTTTCTTCTTTGTCTTCTCTTGGTCCTATTTTGGTGGCCGTAATGAGCATGCCTATACACCCTATCAAATTGACTCTTCACGGAATTGGAGAAATGGAGATTGAGCTTAGGCGGACGCTTGCGCCAAGGACGATTTCTACGATACTTAATTCATTGCCAATGAACACCCGTGCGATCAAACGGAACTCTGAATTTCACATCCCCTTACATGGCGTTCGGGCTGGTCCTGAACACGAGAAATGTGTGTTTGACAAAGGGGATGTTGGGTTTGATCCAAGGAACAGTGAACTCATTGTTTTTCTAAGCGATGAGCCAAGCACCCTGAATCCTTTCAACCTCATAGGGAAAGTATCTAAGGGATTAGAATTAGCAGAAAAAACCCGGCTTAGCATTGGTGTCAGCGTAGACAAAGAGTAGAACAAGTCGTACCATTAACTCAGACAGCTCTTCGCCTAAGACGCTTCCAAGAAAGAGCGTAGCTTGTTTATCCCTCATGGCTTCGTTGAACGTCTTTAAATTTAAGAAGTGACGTTATTATTGGGAAACTAGGAAACTGGTAGTTTTACTAGAAAACGAATTGAAAGTTGGGCGAATGTTTCATCTGAAATGCTAGGATGGAGAGAAAACGTCAGTCCATTTTGTACTGGCAATGCGCTTAAGCTTTCCTTCCTGCTCAAGCCGATGAAGTATGGGTTTAATCGTACTCACCGCGATGTTGTATTTTTCAGCAAGTGCTTGAGCAGTGACCACCCTCGCCTTCAAGGCATCTTTCTCGATTTGAGTGAGGACATCATCACTTGGGATTACTGTTCGTTCTTGAGAAACGTATTCAATGACTTTTCCGAACTTTTTCTTTTTTCGCACATGTTTCCTATCTTGGGTGCTCATATGACAACATGAGAAAATCTTTCGATTGTTATTAAAGCCTAACGATAGGGAAAAAGGGGAGAAGGGGACTTGAGCTGGTAGGAAATGCCCGCTCGTCTAAGTAATACCAAGAACTCCTGCTAGGGTTGGAGAGACTGCTGCTAGGCGCTCTTTTGCTAAGATTTCATAGTACTG
>JAJRWK010000134.1 GCA_024276795.1 archaeon
ATGAAAACACGAATGCTGAATCGTTTCGCTATGCTTTGAAACGACTGGGGCGACAGATGGCTTTTGTCATCGCAGACACCTTGGAAACAAGAGAGAAACCGGTCAAAACACCCCTTGGAAAGGCCACTTATCAGGAATTTGTAGATGAGATCACAATCATTGGGATTTTGCGTGCGGCCTTGCCCATGAGCGAGGGAATGGCTAGTGAATTTATAGATGCCCACATCGGGTTCATATCTGCATCTCGAGGAAAAATGATCGATCATAAATGCAAACAGTTTTACATCGACACAAACTACACCAAGTTACCCAAGCTGGAAGAACAAGTTGTCATCATTGTTGATCCAATGTTGGCTTCAGGATCTACTCTACTTTTTGTGCTCGAGAAAATCAGGAAGAGAAATCCAAAGAAAATCATTGTTGCTTGTGCAATTGCAGCAAGATACGGTGTTGAAAGAATTGAGCGTGACTACCCAGATATTGAAATATATGCGGGAGCAATGGACGAAGTGTTGAACGAAAAGGGGTATATTGTTCCGGGGCTTGGGGATGCTGGTGATAGAGCATTTAATACCTTTCACTGACCATCCTTTCTAGTCAACGATTTTTTCGCAGAGATAATTGCGTTACTAGTCTTCTCGAAGGAGTAACTGGCGGGTCGATTGCTTCTAGCTATGACTTGAGCAAGGGGGAGCAAGTTATTTAATTTCATGCACTATGGAGTTACGATGAGTTTAATTCTAGCCATTGATCAAGGGACAACTAGCACTCGTTCCATAGTTTTTGACAGTAATGGTACAATTAAGGGCGTGTCGCAGATAGAACACAAGCAAATCTTCCCACAACCTGCTTGGGTTGAACATGATCCCTTAGAGATAAGGGATAACGTTTTCCAAACCATGAAAGAAGCGCTGAGAAATGCGAAAGCAGAATGGAAAGACATTGCTGCAATAGGAATTACTAACCAAAGAGAAACAGTTGTGGCATGGAACCCGAAAACCGGGATTCCTTATCATAACGCGATTGTTTGGCAGTGCCGCCGCTCTTCAACAATAATTGATGAACTAAAGAACAATGGTTTCGCAAATCTTTTCCATCAACGCACGGGATTGGTACTAGATGCTTATTTTTCAGGATCAAAGATACGATGGCTAATCGAGAATAATGCCAAGATCGCTTCAGCTCAGAACAGCAGAGAAATAGTTTTTGGAACAATTGATGCTTGGATCGTTTACAATCTGACGGGCGAACTAAAAACGGATGTGTCTAATGCTTCAAGAACTCTTCTCATGAATCTCCACACTGGAGACTGGGATCAGGAATTGTCAGAAATCTTGAAAGTCAATGTTGAGGCCCTACCTAAGATCGTGCCAAGTGCACTGGGAGAAGGATTCGGAGAATATAGAATAGACGGGGAAAGAATCCCCGTAAGTGGGATCGCAGGAGACCAACAGGCAGCCCTTTTTGGCCAAGCTAGCTTCGAAAAGGGTGAAAACAAATGCACCTACGGGACAGGAAATTTTGCCCTAATGAATACCGGGAACGACATCATTTTTTCGAAAAATGGCCTTCTAACGACAGTAGCTTGGAAACTTGGAAAAAAACCAATGGTTTACGCCTTAGAAGGAAGTGTCTTTATCACGGGAGCGGCGGTTCAATGGCTAAGAGATGGAATTGAAATCATAAAAGACTCCGCTGAAGTCGAGGAATTAGCTAAAAGTGTCGAGAGTAGCGATGGTGTTGTAATAGTTCCGGCTTTTGCTGGTTTGGGCGCACCGTACTGGGATCAAAATGCGAGAGGACTTATCATCGGTATTACCCGTGCAACTTCGAAGGGACATATTGCGAGGGCAATTCTTGAAGGTATTGCTCATCAGACTGCTGATCTTTACGATGTATTCAAAATGGACAGCAATCTTTCTTTTGAAGAAGTCAAAGTAGATGGGGGAGCAACCAAGAACAATCTATTAATGCAAATACAAGCCGATCTCTTGAACGCTAGAATAGTGAGACCAATGAACATAGAAACAACTGCACTAGGTGCAGCTTACCTAGCAGGACTAAGCGTAGGAATATGGGATTCCGAGTATGAATTAAAACACTTGAATCCAGCAGAACAAAGCTTTGAACCAAAGATTTCAACAGAAGAAAGAAGCAAAATGCGATTCTTTTGGAAGAAAGCAATCAAGCGAGCCACTAACTGGATAGAGAAATGACTCTCTTTCTAAGTTTTTCTTAAGCCATGGTTGTAAGAATTTTAAGGAACAACACTAACTTCAGTACAAGGTGAATCCAAAATCCTCTTCTTCACGAGTGCGAGAAACGTTTGAAACCAAAACTGTAAAGAAGATGTTATTCAAAACTCTCAATTGTTGTGAGGCTCAAGTATTAACTTTTCAAAAAGTCGAAAATAACCCTAATGATGAGTTGCTCAAAAGTCTCGCAGGGCTTGCAGGGGGTATCAATAATCATGGGTCGACATGTGGAGTTCTTTTTGGAGTCGCAATAAATATGGCAACCAAACTCGCAAAAGAGAAGGCTCACTGGACATATAACGACGAGGTCATGTTGTTGTATAATATTCGGGATTATGCGAATTGGTTTCGAGAGACCTTCGAATCTACTCTTTGTAGGGAACGAACGAAATTAGACTTGCAGTCAACAAAGGGAAAATTGGGGTTATTGATTCCTAAAAAGGCCAAAGGATGCATAAGACAATCCGTTCTAAGCATGGATTATTTTTCAAATCATGAATTCAAAAGAGATTATGAGGCTAGTCCTCGTGAATGTGGAGAAAGCCATTGTGCTAAGGAACTACTTGAAAAGATAAGGGAAAAACATGAATTCGGCAATGCTTATTTGGAAAGAATCTCCGTTATTTTCGATGGAGGACTTGGGCTATCGGGTAATACTTGTGGAGTACTCATTGGAGGCTTATTGTTACTTAGCTTGAAATACCGAAATAACTACGACCATCGGGTTGCTGGAAAACTCAGAAATTATTTCAAGTCTTTTCCTCCAAACTTTACGAGAAGAGCAGATGAGTTAATCAAAAGATTCGAGGAAGAATTTGGATCTCTTGAATGTAGGCAGATAGTCAATTCCGAATTCATCGACTGGTGTGATTTTCAAAGAAAAAGAAACTCGAACAAATGCAAGTCGATACTGGATTTCGTTGAAAAAGAAGTGAAAGATGTTGTTCCATAAGACAGTAACACATCGAAGGAAACTTTATTCTCTGGAAGCATTCATGTTTTTCTTCGACAAGATTAAGAAGTTCTGCAATAAGAGGTTGGTAGATAAAAATGGGGATTTACAAAAAGAATGACATTCGCGGGAGAGTTCCTGATGAACTCCATCCAGAGAGAATGATTCGGCTTGGATCAATAATTGCAGAATTACTCCCAGCGGAAACAAAGACTATCGCATTGGGAGGAGACCCCAGATTTGAGACAGACATGCTCAAAGCAGGACTAATCGCCGGACTCACCAGCATGGGGAAAAATATTGCTGACATGGGAGTCACAACTACCCCTTCAACTTATTTTGCTGCAGCTCACAACAAAGACATTGATGCTTCGATTATGATAACTGCGTCTCATAACCCACTGGGTACAAGTGGGCTAAAAGTTAGTAACCACAAGGGAGAAGCATTTCATTATGAGAATTTCTTTTCAGAGGTTGAGAAACTAGAAAAACAGGAAAAAGCGTCAACAAGAGGGATTACCCAGGGAAGAATAGACCCTGAAAAAGGTGCAAGAATCAAGGCTCAATACATCGAATTCCTTGCACACATGATTCAAAGTGCAGTCACTGAATTGAACAAGTCATTCGCAATAGAATATGGAAATGGAAGTGCAACTATTTTCGAAAGAGTTCTAACGATTATCGGAGCAAATCATGTCGGCCTTCATTCTATTCCAAACGGTCGTTTTCCCAGACTCTTGCCAGATCCTGCAACAGATTCTTGTTACGTCGATCTAAGACGTGTTGTCCCGGCTCTGGATCTTGATTATGGATTAGCTTTTGACGCCGATGGAGACCGATTTGGGGCAACTGATGAGAAAGGGAGAAGGATCAGTCCTGACGATATGACTATGATCTTGGCAACGCATGTATTGAAAGAATATCCCGGTTCAACTATTATCATTGATGTGAAAACAAGCTTGGCAACGAAGCAGTACTTGGAGGATATGGGTGCGCGTGTGAAATATACTCGAGTTGGCCATTCATGGGTTCATGAGACCTTACTCCGAGAAAATGCCATTTTCGCAGCAGAGTTAAGCGGACATTATTATTTTTCGGAAAAGTATTATGGTTTTGACGATGCACTTTATTCCGCGACGCAATTCATTTCTTTCGTTGAGCAACTTGACAGTTCAGTCTCTGAGTTTATTCAGAAACTTCCTCATTTTCACAGTACTCCGGAGATTAGACAACACATGCCTAAAGATAAGATCGTTATGATCATGGAAAAAGCAGTAGATATTGCAGAAGCTCTTGGTGGAAGAATCATTGATATTGACGGCGTGAGGGCTGAGTTTGACGATGGGTGGTTCCTTGTCCGTTCCAGCGGTACCGAATCTGCACTTTCCTATCGAGTGGAAGGTAAAAGTCCAGAGCGTAAGGAAGAGCTACTAGCAGCTGTAAAGAAATTATTAAGTGAAAATTAGAGCACAATAGATCGGCGATAGCAGAAAAACAAGCACTTGTTATTAGAAGAGTTTCGAAGTTATGAAGAGCCTTGTCTTAGATGGATTTGTGGGAAGGGAAACAATGTGGAAGTTTCAGCGTTTTTTCTTGGAAACCACGGGTCGTCTTGCTAGGATAGCGAGAATAAATGCGAAACCTATTAGCGGAGAATCTCCTGGAAGAGAGAGGAATGGGGGGGTGATGGGGGAAGTAATATCGACAGGTGTTGTTGGGGTGGTTTCAGAAGTTGTTGTGTTCGCAAATGTTTGAGTTTGATTAATTGAGGAGGTGGTCGTGGTTGAAGGCGGTTGAATAGAAGTTGTGGTACTTGTTAGAGTCGAAGTTGTTGTCGTTAGTTCAGGAATTACTTGTAGTTCCCACCAAGGTTGTTCATAATTTCTTAAGAGAACAGGAGCAAGCCCCGTCCAAATGTCTCGATATGCAAAAAATGCCGTCAAGTAGAGAATGGGAATTCCCGGGTTTTTATTGAAGAGTTCTAACTGAATGTCATTCATTATGAATTGCCAGATTGTAGTGTTAATTTCTTCTTGCATTGATTGAAGCTGAAATTCGAGTTCTGCATCCCAGTAATTTATAAAATTCACTCCCACGGGCCTGAATTCATCAAATGCCAAAACACTGGTAAGATCCCATCTAATCCACGTGACAAAACCCAAGAACATCAGGTCATATCCTCCTTGTGGTTGAAGAGGAATTGGTGTATGGAGTCCGTTGGTTAAGTTATATTCGGCATCGGTTATGGGGTAAGTCAAAGACATGCTGAGGATATAACTCCATGTTCCGGTAACAACGCTTGTGAAATTGAAGCCAATTCCTTCGAGTTCGCTCGTAACGTAATTAGTCCATTGGTCTCGGTATGGAATGGTTGCAGGAGCTATTGCTGTTACACTCCAGAAATCAGGGAAATATCGAGCCAGATCACCAACAAAGATCCCTGGAGACGTCGTGTCTATTGTGATGTTGTTCCATCCCGCTAAGGCAAATGCTTGCTGGATAAGAAGTCTTGAATAGTTGAGATCCTTTTGAATTTGAGGAATGGAAGAATTCCATCCATAGGAATATGGAGGAATGAGATTACTAGCTGGTAACGTTGTATTCATTGTTATTGTTGAAGCAATATGTTCTCTGGAAAAAGCATAACTCATTGCGGCTCGTACTAAGCGAGCGGCTTCTATTCTGTCAGTTTCAGACATAAAGCCATTAGAAATTTCATCCCAGAAAGACCGAACAGTAAATGTTTGATTGGTTTGTGAGTACGTGAAGTTCTGTCCAATATACGCATCTAGCTGAGCTGTATGCCCCCACACCGGGTGCATGTGATTTGGCCAAAGGCCTTGAGTATAATCGCTTTGTCTGATTCCGACCAGACCAGAAGCGCCCGCTATATTTGTGAAATTGAATCGGTAGGAATAATCTACAGCGTCCACCGTGCCATTCAACAGTCCTGTTAGTGCAACCTCCTTCGAGTATCGGACAAAAACCAATCTATCTACTGGCGAAGTAGGTAGTCCCGTTAGGGACCAGTATTCGTTCGGGATTAAGAAGATGAAATCCGATGAATTTCCTGTAACAATGTGATCAATCTTGAATGGGCCAGCCCCAACCAAGTAATAACCGGAAGGATCGTTAAAAGTGTAGATGCCAGATTCGATCGCAGGTCTAAAAATTTCTTCACAGAAAATCTTGAAAGAGAGGATCTCAAGATAATCAGACCTCAGAACCTTGAAACGAAATTCGACTTCGTATTCATTAATTATTCTCACACTATCGTTAGTGAAACGGTATTCTTTGGTCCAAATATCATATTGTTGCGTGGTGATTGCTTTCATTAAATTCATTTGGAATGAATATGCAACATCAGTTGAATTCAGAGCATATCCATTTGAAAATTTTAGACCTTGTTTCAAAGCGACCTTAACGATCATTACTGTTCCATCTGTTTCATTCACTCTCGTGACTGTTGGATAGTCCAAGGCGAGAACTGGGATAAAGTCTCTACTTCCAACATTTCTTTGATAGAGACTTGCAAAAATCGAATTCATCCATCTGTCTGATGGAGTTAGTAGTTGATGTACGGGATCAAAGTTCATGATTTGATATGGTTCAGCATAGGTGAATGTTAGCTCGGTCGTCTGTGAGGTAACACTGGGATTGTACATAATGCTGAATGCAAGTAGCACCCCTAATGTTACGAGTGCTAATTTCTTCTCCTTGATTTTGCTAGGCATTTTATTTCCTCCAGAAAGGCTTTTATGAAATTTGGATTGACTAGTGTGGTTTTGATATTTAAGATTTGATTCGAGAAAAGTAGTCAGTACTAGGAAAAACCGAGAAAAGTATTAACAATTTGATTCACAAAGCAATGAACAGAAAGACCAAGAAATTGAGATCAGTGTTATAGTGTAAGGACGGCAGAATTGGTGGGCCGGGGCGGAATTGAACCGCCGACCTGCTGCGTGTGAGGCAGCCGTCATAGCCCCTAGACCACCGGCCCAATTGCTCGTCTCAAGAAAGTTTATTTTACCCAATTTTTATGTTTGTCGATTTACTGGTGTTCAAGTTTGAGTGACACTATTTATGAACACATTAACAAGAGGTCAAAATTCGTAATATATTTCTTACTGAGCTTAAGGTTATCGAGAAAAGTATATAGGGGATGAGAAAAGAGTAGCGTTATGCGAAGCATAATTACCGCATTGTTAGTAGTTGTTCTACTATTCTCAGCACTTCCTCAAGCGAGGGGGGTTGAAAATGTTGCGTTTTCTGTGGGAGACGAGTTTCAATTTACTATTACTGACTCGAAATCCACGATGAAGGTTAATGGCACTGAATACTATACGCCAGATCCCTCTGACATCATGTCGGAAGGCAATACTGTGAAGGTATCTGTAACTTCAATCGAAGAAGCTACTGTAACAGGGGAGTTCGGGGTCGTTTCTACTACGCTCATTAATTACACAGCAGAAATTGGGGATCAGACATATGATGGCTACAGTTACCTAGATGGATGGTTCACAGGTTATGCATACGCAGTGCTCATTTTTGCTTTCAGCACTTTTGCCGCATCATTCGCTGATTTTGAACCCCCTACAATGAATACAGATGATGATTCCATGGATGGAGACAACAACCAAGTAACCATGCCCTTCTTTGCCACCAACAATGCTTCTTTCTATCAAGAGATGATAGATGAATTAACTTCAACAACTGGTGAAACACCAACAAGCACTGCTACTGACGAAAGCATTTCCATCGTTAAAGACGATGTTTCTGCTTCTTATGATGCTGACAACAAAAAGTTCTCCATGTCTACTAATCTAAAATGGGAAGGGACTGGAGACCATTACAGTGGAAATCAGTGGAGCGGATTTGGTGAACTAAAATTCGAAGTAAACATTGATGTTGCCCGAAGTATCGTAACGAAACTATACGTGTCTTGGAAGATGGTAGTAGAAGTAGGTGATGCGTCCTCTGAATACGGGTTCAGCATTGGATTTGTTGAAGGAACAGATGGAGGAGCTGGTCTTCCCTTACCCGGATTTACTTGGCTGGTAGCTTCCGGGTCATTATTTGTCATGGCCGTTGCCATAAACAAGAAAAGAGCTTAGACGAAAACATTAAGTTAAGTCTTATTATCGGTGGGGTGGAGCTCCATCACAACTTTTTCTTTAATTTCTTCTCGTTTTTGATAGTAAGCAAGTAATTTCTCTTTCATGAGTTTTGGAACTCCTTCCCAATTAGACAGATCACGAATTTCGTGCATCAAGCAGTCTCTGAATAAGAGAACGTCTCTTTCCTTAACCTCTCCGTTGAATACTACTGGTTTTCCAAAAACTACTCTAATTTTTCTTCCAAGAGGGGGGGCAATACCTGCAGCGAAAGTCCCGCTGGGAGTGACAGTCCTTGTTCCGATTACTCCGACCGGAACAACTGGTGACTTAGTCTTTGCGGCAAACCACGCAAATCCTGGTTTGCCCATGTAATTCTTTTTTCTTGGGTGAATCGCTGCTTCTGGAGCTAGACCTAAGAATTTCTTTGAACGCAAAAGACCTTCGACAAACTCAATTACTTGTTTGTTGCTTTTTTGAGTATCTACAGGAATGACTCCGAAGTACTTGGTTATTTTGTAGAGAATTGGACTCATCTTGCCTACATCAGTTTTCATCAGTGTTAGCAACTGTTTAGGAAGTCTTATTGCAACCAGAAATGGATCTAGACCTGATTCGTGATTGAAAATGAATATTGATCCTTTATTACGAGGAAGAGAGGAAATGACTTGATCATTAATATATTCCAAGCGATAGGCGGATTTGAAGAAGAGATAAAGCGTGGTTCTGATAGAAATGAATTCGAATGAGCTTAATTCTCTGTGTTCAATTACCGGCATTGTCGGCATCATTCCTCCGAATGTATTTCTCTTCTTTCTCCATAGTAAAATCCGGCGAGCACGTATGATGTGTTGAATAGCCATTCGTCGGATGCACCTGCAAATCCTGTGAGAAGTGTTCCAGCGAACAATATACTAAAACCTAGAATAACACATGCTTTCAGATGATCAATCCAAGAATTAGCAGATGGTGTTTTTGAAGGCTTAAAGACCAAGCGTTTTATTTCGAAGAAGAGAGTACCAGAAATGTATCCTAGTATTATTATCAAGAGTTCATTGAGAAAAGGAGGGATATAGCCTTCAAAGTAATAGGTGTATACCCATAACAAGAGAATATCAAGTAATACGATCGTACGTATTGTTTTGGGGGGTAGTCCAAAAGCCCTTTCTCCAGATCCAGCAACTCCACTTGACATCGTGCCTCTGATTCGACCATCAAAATAGAACGCGACCATTACTGAGACACTTGTGGCTAATTTTTCATAAAGGGGGTCACCCAGAAGGACAAAATAAGTTAGCAAGCCAAGGTAGATGAGAGTGATGCTCGCTCTAACACTACCTCTTGGAAGGCCCAGTGGGTACGGGTAGGGGAATCCCATGGTAAGAATTTTGATCAAAGAATTATTAATTCTCTTTGCTAGTTTTTCAAGCGAATTTATTTTGGGAAAGTCATACTTGGTGATATGAAGAAACATAGGATAGACATTTTTTCTAAGTCTAGAACTTGTACAGGGGTTGGCGACTAGTCATAACGCAATAATTCTTTGAATGATCATACTGACAGTTCACATTAATGCTGGAGATCAAATCAGCCTGGCAAATCAAACCAAGGCCATGTTATTTGGTGCTAGAAATGTCGGAAAACAAGAAACAGATAAGGCAAGTTATCAACTCAATTTTTTCTCAAACCTTTTGGTTGGAGAAGGTAAACAAATAGTTTTGAGAGGTTACTAACAGAGTTCAGAACTACCTTATAATTCCGAGATGAAGATATTATGATGAATAACGATCAAAACAGTGATGATTTCGAAGAGAGACCAAAAAGCAATGAAGGAACCGAAAAACAAGATTTCAGTTTCAAAAAGGCGTCTAAGGGTAAGCGCGACCATGGAAGAGAAAATATTTTCGTGGATCTATTAACAAATCTCTCTGAGACAATTGCCGAGGAGGTTTCAGAGGCCTTAACCGAAGCGTTCACCGAATTACAAGGCGAATTACAGGGATTTGGAGAAGGCATGACTTCTTTTGGAGTGGCAAGATTAGGAGTGGTTAATACTGATTCTCCTGTGAGAATATCTGGGGCAATGACAGCAGAAGAAATCAATACCACTGCCGACATTAGAGTCAGTGGATCCCTAAAGGTCGCTGGAGATGTTGTTTGCTCAAACTACGTTGTAAGCGGGTCTGCAAAGGTCAGTGGTAATCTCACTGTCAATGGAGACATTTCGGTGAGCGGAAGCACCAAGGTTGGAGGATCCGTGCAATCCACGGGTATTGTTAAAATTTCCGGGGGAGCGAGAATTGCTGGTGACTTGAAGACTTCTGGCTCCAGGATTCGAGTATCCGGGGGACTGAACATCGGCGGGGAGATTTCTTGCCCAGGGGTCATTAAGGTTTCTGGAGGATTGACTGCTGCCCGAGTCGTAGCTGATGAGATCAAAGTTTCTGGAAAACTCAATGTCTCAGAAATTATTGCCAGAGATGTAGTGATTTACTCTGGAAAGAGCACAATTGGATCTATTGAAGGCATGGATGTCAGAATAGAACCTAGTTCTGGGATTGACAGTGAAATCGGAGGATTAATCGGAGAATTACTAAAGGCCCTCATAGGAAAGAATGCCATTGAGAGACATGTAAAACCAAGGGGAGTAACTATCGAGGATGACATCATTGCAGAAAATATCTATCTTGAGGGTGTGATTGTTATGGGAGATGTATATGGGAAGAGAGTCGTTATTGGTCCAGGGACAGTGGTCGACGGAACAGTATACTACATGGAATCCATTGATATCGATGAGACTTCAGACATTGATTCGAAGAAGAAGATCGAAAAACTCCCTCCTTTCCGTAGCGACATGTTTCAGTCAAGATCGTAGCTTGGAAGAAAAGCAAGAGAAAGCTCTGAGAGCCTGCTCATCTCACTATTTTTCACTATTCGTTTCAGCTTCTCTGATTTCAATTTCTTCCAGCGTGCGTTCTTTCCGAGGGTCTGAAGGCCACCAGTTGTATTTTTCAGCAAGCACCATTATTGATGGAACAAGAATTGTCCGCACGAAGTATGTATCAATAAGTACAGCTACGGTTAGTACAAACCCGAACTCAATGATTGTTACGCTAGAACCAAGCAGTAGTCCTCCAAATGCTATTGCCATAACAGTACCTGCTCCTGTAATAATCTGTCCAGTTTTGGCTGCCGCTTCGATCACGGCTTCTTTATCACTAAGACCATACGAGGCTTCTTCTCGAACCCTTTCTACGAGGAAAATATCATAGTCCATTCCAAGCCCAATGAGCATGCTCGCACTCATGATTGGCAGAACCCAGAAAATAATGGTTGTGTCTGCATATCTCGTGAATAGACTCGCGAGTATTCCTTCCTGGAAAGCAAAGAATGCCAAGCCGTACACGAAGAAGATTGTTAATGCAATAGTTATGATCAAGCGTAGTGGCAATAATGCAGATTTGAACAGTAGTCCAACAATCAAATAGATCACGATGAGCACAGCAATCAACATGTAAGGAAATATGTCATAAGATGACTGTATGATATCCTCATTGATCGGTCCCAGTCCGGTTACGTAAATATTATAGTTGTATATTCGTTCCACTTCTCTAGCGACTTTTCTGATGTTTTTAGTCGCGATTCCTCCTTCGTGGCTAAGTGGATCAACAGTTAGGGAAAAGCGAATGACAACTTTGCTCATATCTTCCGAAATTAGCGGAAAAACTTGTTCACGATAGGCTATTGCTTGACTTGAATTGTAATTTATGAATCCATCACTTTGATTCTGGAAAGCGAGTCGAATAGCGATTCCATAAAGTATCGCTTGACCTCCTAGGTATGTGTGAGAGGCTACAGTAGACGCGTCAATAGTATTCGCGTCCTTTAGCATTTGAAGGACAAATTGTTGAATTCGATTGAAAACAGTCTCATTCCACGCGGCTCCGGGCTGATGAAGATCCATTACAACATAAACAGGCGCTAGCAAACCAGGTGAAAAGTCTTCAGAGAGCGTCTTGAAACCATAGTTTGATTCAGTTCCTAGTGGTGCAAAACTTGGTGTTGAAGCTGTGGGGGTTACGTCAAGGACGAATCCTGCCACGGGGAGAGTCAGTAAGATGGTCAGAAGAATAATTGTTTTAGGCCGCTTCACACCAACTTGGGCCCATTTTTTCCAAAACGCTGAATGAGAAATTTTTTCTATAGATTTGTCTCTTTTCGGATGATAGAACCAATCCCC
>JAJRWK010000135.1 GCA_024276795.1 archaeon
AAAAAGAGAAAACCGGGGATTTAATATTGAGTAAGGATAAATGCTAACTGGCCCTAATGACCCATCTGGTACCAGCCTGACTGATGATGACTGAGGTTTCAAGGTGAGGGGCCAATACTTTGAATGCAAATATAATTCATGGAACATTAGTTCGCCAGTAGTTTTCGATGACGGTTAATCGCAGCATTAGCAATCTGAGAAGAATAAGCAACTAGTTTTTCTAAAAGATGTTGTATTACTAATACCGTTGGGTCAGTTTCTATAGCTAAGCGAATAAGATCATCCCATCGATTATCCACTCGAGTCTTTCGTTCTCGATGAATCTTCTTTAGCTTTGAAGCCAGATCGGGATCTTTTCTGCGAAAAGCGATCATGGCTTTGGTGTAAAAATCCTGTACCTTCTCCAAATCGTCAAGCAAAGGCTTGGATACCTTACCAAGATTTACGTTTGTAGAAATTGAGGCACGGAGCAAAGCAATTTCTTCCAGTAAATCACCAATTCTTTCGCAAGCTAAGAGGACGATGTGAAAATCTAATAACTCCCAGGTATGAATTTTCAATTCTTGTGCTAGTGAAGGGTTATTGGCAACGGCATACAGTGCTCTCAGCAATAAGAAATAGTTGCGATCGAGAACCGTTTCGAAATGATGGATTTTTTCTAAAGACTCTTCTTCAGACGCATTGGTCCTAAAATAGGTTATAACTTGTTTGAACAACACTTCAACACGAGCTTGGAAGCTTATGAAAAATCGTTCAAAGTCGAATGCTTGTAGCGGCATGATACCTTGAATGATCACTGTTCTTTCAGTTTCACCTAGAACCTCGTATCCGTTAAGAATAGCGGATGTCAATTTTTCAAGGTGAGTTCTAAGAGCCAAAGTTATTCTCTTATTGGATCGAATGACAATTCGGGAATATCCATCCAAATAGGCGGAAACAATAAGTTCATCCATCAGTTCACGAGAAGCGGTATCTTGCAATCTGATGACCGCTTTTGAAGGCTTTAACCCATAGCTTACTCGTGGAGGATGAAGAACCAGCTCTCCAGATTCAATCATTTCCATTTTGACTTCATCAATTTGGTTCAACTTCCTACCAATGTTGTGTTTCTTAATCCATTCTCGAGGAAGTGAGACAACTATGGTTCCGTTCCCTACTACTTGAACTTTACGAGTATACATTTTTCTGGGTGTCAGAGTGCCTCTAGGAGTCATTTGGCATATAGTATATTTTCTATATAATATATTTACCGAATAGCTATCTTCTCGCTCACCGATTCCTAGCATGGTGATAAAAATGGTGTTAGTTGAGTTACTACCAGAATACATATGGCTTGGGTCGGCATTGTTTTGCCTTGTTTTCGGTGGTATTATGATCTTTTTTTACTTTTACAGTGCCCTTGGATCAGCAGATGTGAATGAAGACATTGGTGAAGGGATAGACTCAGAAGCTACAGCGGAATTAGGGATGGAAGCTGACATCGACGCTGACGGGATTGGAGATATCGATGCAGATATAGAAGCGGAGCTTGAAAGCCTTTCCACAGTAGAAACTACAGCGGCATGTTCGGAACTGGATGACATAGAAGTTGATGCAGAAGTAATTTCGGATCATGATTCGCATTTTCATGCTGAAGGAGTTGGCGACATCTATGAAGGATTCGACGCACCATCGACTGTAATTGTAGAAGGCAGTAAAGTATTATTACCGTCAATTAGCGGAGCTACTTTTACTTACGGGTTAACTGGCGTTTTACTTTGGTTTGATTCGAGCCCAACAGACAAGTCAATAGCGTTTGCTCTGTTCGTTGGCTTTATTGGAGGATTAGGGATGAGTCGAGCAATGAAAGAACTGACTAAAGGGTATATGACGCCAGTAGCAGGAATTCAGAGGGGAAATTATGCCGTGGTTATTTACGAAGTAACCCCAACGAAGACAGGACTTGTTAGAGTTACACAAAGAGACGGTTCGACAAGGAAAGCAATTGCAATTGGTGCATTTCCACACGATTATTTCAGCGAAGGAGAAAGAGGATTAGTCTGGGAAGCAAACGGATCAATAGTCAAGATCACAAGAGAATTTCAACCATCTGCACCCTATGAGACGTCTACAATATTTAGCAAAGAACAAGGTGGATCATCAAGGGGAAAGGTTCTAGATAAAAAAATGAAAAAATGAAAATGTCGTGGAAAAACTATCTGAAACCCAAGAGGCTTCACAATGTGTTGGGGGACTGTATTAGACCTATGGGCTGAAACCAAAGACCAAGTAAAGGTCAGAAGTTACTTCTTCGATGTCTGGAACTTCACCAGTGAACGTTTCTGAAGGTCGGTAGTATTTTTCACAGAATAATCCAGAGAAGCGAATTAGGGCTCTTTCTAGAAACAAGCTCGTTTTGCTGGCGACCAGTAGGAATGTCAGTTCTTCCTTTACATGAATGATTAATTCCGAGCCTTTGAGCTTAATTAGTCGAATCAATGAAGGGAACTGAAGGGTTTCTACCATGGCTGACTGCAATGCAGAAAAAAACCCGCTCAAGAGTTCAACTTCTACTCCCCATTCTGCTCTTCTAAAACGATGAGTATAAACGGGAATTCCGGATTTAGTAATAACGATGATTTGTTCGATTCTCTGTCCCTGAAGAAAACTAGGCTGACCGCCGTGATAATATGCAAGAGAAACAAGGAAAACCCCAAATCCGATAACAGAGTACCCAATGATTTCTGCTAGCCATGCTCCGGCAACTGGACTCAAGAGCAAATGAATCGTGTCGCCCAAGCCAGAAATAGCGGGGCCAATAAAAAAACTCAATATAATACCTCTTCTCATAAAAATAATTTGTCTCCTTTGCTGTTCATTTAACGCATTTTCAATAGCATCTTGCATGTTGCTTAGAGCCCAATAAATGAGAAATACAGCAGGTATGAGAATCCCAATCCATGCAATCGTGGTCCAGACAATAACAATGACACCGCCAACATCTCTAAACTCAACAAGTAGCGAGGGATCTGAAAAAATGCTAGCTAAAGCAAGAAGGAATATCCCATACAAAGCACCAATAGCAACCCCTATTCTCGGAATGGAAATCTCTCCATGGAAACCCTCAATAAACACGATCATTAACACAAAAATGCTCACGGTTAGAACAAGTGAAGAGATTCCGATAATATCAAGTATTCTCAGATTTGGCAAGATACGATATTCCATAATCTTTGAACGATAATACTCAGAGAAAATCAGCTCAGGTAATTCAATAATGATATTGGTAAGTGCGAGAAAGAAGAGGACCAGTATCAGAAGTAAGAGCAAATCAATCTTGTGCTTCGAATATGTGATGGCAAACCAGCGGATCAAGAATAAACTTGAAACAGCAATGGCCGTGTGCACAAACAAATATGCGAAAAGAAAATAATCCAATAATTTCGATCCTCCTTGACTAGCACTCGAATACCCACTTCATATTCTTGTT
>JAJRWK010000136.1 GCA_024276795.1 archaeon
AGTTGGTAAAACCGCACTACGTCATCGATACCTAGGTGAGGGGTTCAAGCAAAACTACAGTATGACCATCGGTGCTGATTTTGCGGTAAAGCGTGTCATGATAGATGGGCAAGAATATGTAGCCCAAATATGGGACTTGGCCGGGCAAGTACGTTTCCAGTCTGTACGAGAAGTGTATTATCAAGGAACTCTAGGAGCGCTTCTTGTGTTTGACATTACCCGACCAAAAACGCTTGACGCAATACCAAACTGGATCAAGGAACTCATGGAGCATAATCGTTCACCTGTTGTACCAATGGTGTTGATTGGGAATAAATCAGACCTGAGAGCTGAAGATCCCAACGCGTTGAGGCGAGAAGTCGGAGAGCAATACGCGAAATCTTTGTCGCAATGGAGTGGTTTTGAAGTTCCCTACGTAGAAACTTCCGCCAAGACAGGAGAAAACGTCGACGAGGCGTTCATAACACTGCTTAGAAATATTACTCGCTATATTGAGCAGAGAAAAACACAAATCAGTTAGAACTTTCCGATTAATCCATGTTTTCTGCGTCGCTAGATGACAGTTTGTCATCGTTTTTGCTGGTTGAGAAAAGAGAAACGAGTTTATTTTTCGTCCTTTTCCTTAATAAACTCTTACTCTCGGATTTTCTCTCTATAGCATAACGCAAATAAATCGGCCAAGTTATCGGAACAATGGGTCTTCTTGCCAGCAGACATTGATCGAATGACGGGGAATGAT
Source organism: archaeon (assembly GCA_024276795.1). Classification (GTDB taxonomy): domain Archaea; phylum Asgardarchaeota; class Heimdallarchaeia; order Heimdallarchaeales; family JAJRWK01; genus JAJRWK01. The sequence goes on from JAJRWK010000136.1 coordinate 740, forward strand.
TTGATTAGTTCATTGCAAGTATTAGCCATGCTTGCAGTTACCGAGCAGCCTCCCAGGCTATGGTTTAGATTCAAAGATCCTGTATCTGGAAAGTTGTTAGTGAAGATTCGTTCGTTAGAAAACCTTCTAAACGAATTACATCATCTCTCTCCCAGTGTGATCATTGCTCATGTAAAAGATACCGTCTCCGGAGAAGACTTGGATATTCGAACAGACTTGATTAGCTGGATTCAGTTGGTAGTTGGCGATCATTCATTGGCAATGAAAATCCTTGCGTTACGAAAACGCTTTGGAGAGAGTTCTGAAAACTTCAAGAATGAACTGATTAGCCTGTTATTTGCCCGATTCTTGAACTACTTTGAAGCGATGTGGAGAATTGGGGAAGACATACACGGCTTGACGTGAATTTAGGGGCGTGAATTCCGGGAATTTCTCTTCTAATCGGAAAACACATCAAAGAAGTTCGTGAACTAAGCTTGTGAAGCTTCTGGCCATCGACGTTGGCAAGGGAACTGAAGATGTGTTTTATTGGGATTCTAGCCAAGGCGTGTCTTTTGAGAACGCAATCCAACTTATTCTTCCTAGTTCTGCTTCCGAGATGTCTTTCAAACTTAGAAGAGCTGCTCGGACAAATAATGAAATCTATATTCGCGGCGAAATCATGGGCGGAGAACCTTGGCATAAGACTCTCTATGAGCTTGTTGAAGATGGCTTGAGCATCTATGCAACGCCAAATGCCGCTATGTCTCTGCGGTATGACTTGTCATTAGTTAAAAAACGAGGAGTAAAAATTACAAGTGAAGAGTTTATTGTGAAGCGTACCCGAAAGAATCCTCACGCTGAGATCCAGACCTCTGATGTCAATTGGGATCGCCTAGAACAGCTTTTCCATTCAATGGATATTTCCTTTTCAGAAATCGATGCAGTACTCGTATGTGCCCAAGATCATGGCCTTCCCCCCAGCCCAGAAACCTCTGTTAAAGAATTTCGAACCAAAATGCATGCCGAAATTATCCGTGAAACAAAAACAATGTCGGCTTTGCTTTTTGACTCGAATTCTATTCCTAAGGAATTTCCTCGTCTTACATCGAATTTAGAAGGGATTCGCCGCCGCTTCGGAAATAATGTCTCTACATACGTCATGGATTCGTCGCTTGCGGTTCTTTCTGGCGCTTTTCTTGATCCCACAGTATCAGTCTCGGATTGGAATCTAATTATTAACTTTGGCAATGGTCATACTATAGTTGGTATGTTCTCTCCTGGCGGAAGAATCGCAGGCATTCTTGAGACTCACACGCATTTGATAAGAAAAAATCTTGGGCTCTTTCGGTCTCAACTGAAGAATTTTCTTGACCAAGAGATGCAAAATGAAAGAATACTGGAGTCCGGAGGACATGGGTGTGTCTATTTTGAAGAATTTTTCCCCCCTCAAACTATTTGGATCATTGGTCCCAATCGTTCATTAGCTAAGAATTTGGGATTCGAATACTCATTCGCTCATCCCATTGGAAACATGATGATGTCTGGTCCCTTGGGGATGCTTCGCCTAGCTTTTCCAGAGTATTTTGGCTCTCCAGAATAGCTTACGGCTCCATTTTGGAGCATTCTTAGTCAAATATCTCTATGATTTTGTATGATGTTGTTCTTCTTGCAGGTACTCGTCCTGCTTCTTTAATGAGCCTAATAATTTCGCTTTCATCTAGGAATGTCCCGTGAGGAGAGCCTGCATAGTTTGAAATTCGTTCTTCGAGAAGCGTGCCCCCAAAGTCATTTGCACCGGCAGCTAGTCCCGTTTGTGCGAATTTTACCCCCGTCTTTACCCAAGATACCTGAATATTTGGGATAACATCCCCGAAATAAATTCGGGAAGTTGCAAGTAGAGCGAGGTCTTCCATCCCTGTTGAGCTGGCCCGGGCCAATCCTTCGTTGTATAATTTCGTGTTATAATGAATAAATGGGAGGGGAATAAACTCCGTGAAGCCTTTGGTTTCCTCTTGAATTTTCCTCAATATCTGTAGGTGCTCTGCCACGTCGTCTACTGTTTCGATATGCCCGTACATTATAGTGCTTGTGGTTCGAATTCCCATTTCGTGTGCAATGGTGATGATTTCTACCCATTCTGCTGTGGAAAGCTTGTTTGGACAAAGTTTTTCTCTAACATTATCAACGAGTATCTCTGCTGCCGTCCCACAGAGTGAATCTAGACCCTCTTTCTTCAGTTCCGCGAAAACTTCTTCGACACTGATTCCTTCCCTGCGAGCAAGCCATTTTATTTCAAAAGGTGAAAATGCATGAATGTGAACGTCTGGGTTATGTTCTCGAACAAGGCGCAAGAATCGACGGTAGGTTTCCAGGTTTGCTTTGGGGTCAATCCCTGATGTCGCACATATCTCGCTCACGCCATATGCTTTTCCAGTTTGAATATTGTCTAGGATTTCTATCTTTGTAAGTCGATACGCCTTGCTATCACCCTCATGAGCGGCAAAGGCACAGAACTTGCACCCGATGTAGCAAATGTTGGAAAAATTGATGTTTTGATTTCTTACAAATGTTACAATATCTCCAACTTGTTGTTCTCTCATTTCGTCTGCTTTGATCATGAGGCGAAGTAAGCTTCTTCCTCTGCTCTTGAGCATCTTGACAAGATTTTCGTGCTCATCTTGTCTTAGTTTATAATCGATAGTGCTTGTTTCCATGGTATTGCACCTTTTGTCATAAAACCCTGGTATTTCTCCTTAATGAGCCCTAGAGCTTCTTCTCCTGAATACTTTATGAATTTTTGATAAACTGGTAATCTTATTCTCAAGTCAAAACCGTCTCGCTCTAACTGGCTTCCCAAGGTTCTTAGTTGTGGCCAGGGGGATTCTGGATTTACATGATCAATCGTTACGGGGGAAATCCCTCCTAGATCATTGCTTCCACAATGCAAGGCTAACTTGAGCTTTTCCATCGGCAACAAATTCGGGGGGATTTGCACACTGACTTCTGCTGGCAAAATGTGTCTTGCTAATGCTATCGTTTCAAGGACGTTTTGTAGATCTGGTGGGGAAGAATTTCGCATGGGCGTATTCGCGAGTGGGTGAAATGGCTGAATAATCACTTCTTGTAGAAAAGGGTGTCTATTGTGTAGGTTCCTAAGAACCAATAAGGCCTCAATTCGTTCTTTTTGGTTCTCCCCTATCCCCAACAATATACCGCTTGTGAAAGGAATTTTCAAGGATAACGCATGCTCTATTGATTCTATCCGCTTTGCTGGGACTTTATCAGGAGACCCCCAATGAACTTTTCCAGGCAACAATAATCTTGTTGACGTTGTCTCAAGCATCAATCCCATAGATGCATTGAAAGGCTTGATTTTTTCATATTCCTCTCTTGTAAGATTTCCAAGGTTGGAATGAGGCAACAGTCCATACTCGAGACTAATCTTCATTTGTTCCATGGCATATTCTACTGTGCTTCCTTTTCCATGAAGGCTAAGGAATTCTCGAGCGCTTCTAAGTTTTGCTTCTGGTCTGTCCCCAGCAACGAATAGTGCCTCTATGCAACCATTCTTCTTCCCTTCTAAGATAATTTTTTTACATTCCCTCATGTTTGTCCATCTGTTGTTTCTTTCCCTTGTGTAACCACAATACAAGCATATGTTTCGGCACTGCTTGGTAACAGGAATAAAAATGTTAAGAGAAACAGTAACTGCATGTTTGAATGCTTTACGTGCTTTCTCACGCGCATGGCCAAAAAGCTCTTCTTGATCTGCCGCTTTATTCAAGTAATGAGCTATTTCAACATTAGACGGGAAAAAATTCTGCATTCTTATTGCATGAAGAATGCAAGTTATTAATGTTCTTTTGCTTCAAAACATCTCGCAAAAGCTCTTCACACATTTGTTGCTATTTTGCGAATAAACAAAAAGAAATGGTTCACAGTCGAGTAATTTTTATGTTCCTCTCAAAGAATATCGCCTAAGGATATCATGGGGAATAATAATGGTTAAAGTCAAGAATGCCGATGAAATTCGAAATCTTATCATTAATCACCCGCTGGAATATCGAAGGATTTTCTCCATTGCGGCGCATATTGATCATGGGAAGTCTACTACTGCAGACTACCTATTACGTAGAGCTGGACTGATGAGTGATTCTGCAGCTGGGCAAGCCCGAGGAACGGACTATGATCAAGAAGAACAAGATAGAGGAATTACCATCTTCACGAGTGTTGTCATTCTATCCTATGAATACGACGATCACTTGTATATTTTCCAGATTAACGATACACCAGGACATATCAGTTTCACTGGGGAAGTGAGTAGAGCACTTCGAGGCAGCGATGGTGCTGTCATTCTAGTCGATGCCCTTGAGGGCGTAATGACCCAGACTGAAACAAACATAAGGCTCTCCGTAGGAGAAGAAGCAACCAAACCTGTTCTCTTCATTAACAAAGTAGACCGTCTAATAAGTGAACTTAGGCTGAAACCTGAAGAAGTCCAAGGAAAACTCGAAACCATCATCAAACAAGTTAACACCCTCATTCGAAGAGTCGCACCTGAGGAGTTCAGAAAGACTTGGACAGTTAATTTGGTCAATGACTCGATCGCCATTGGAAGTGCCAAGGACGGCTGGGCTTTCACTCTCAGTATCCTAAAGGAGAAAGGTGTTAATTTCACAACTGTGTTCCAAAAATACTCCGAGGGAGATATTGCTTGGCTCAGAGAAAACCTCCCGTTAGATGACGCAATTCTGAGGATGGTCATCAAGAACCTTCCCTCCCCTAAGGACGCTCAGAAATGGAAGATCAAAAGGATCTGGAGGGGTGATTTGGATAGCGAGGCTGGAAAGGCCCTTCTTTCTTGTGACCCAAAAGGACCCCTTCTTGGTATGATCACAAAAGTATTCGTCGATCCTAAGAGCAAGCGACCGATTCTTATTGGAAGGGTCTTCAGTGGCACACTAAAATCAGATGATACAATTTACCTAATTGGCAAACGCCAAAAGCATCGATTAAAGCGACTTGGAGTAATGGAGATTACCGACCTGCTTGATGTTCCTCAGATTCCCGCCGGAAACTTATTCGCGGCTTTTGGTTTCATCTGTCCCGCTGGAGAATCATTCACAAGAGAGGGAACAGAAATCGCCGGATTTGAAGAAATTTCCTACGCCGCAGAGCCCGTTGTTAGTGTAACAATCATTCCCAAGAACCCACAAGACATTGCTCGTCTGGGAGATGTTGTCAATCTGTGGATCTCAGCGGATCCTACAGCTCAATTCGTTTATGACAACGAAACCAAAAGATATGTCCTCAGCGGAATCGATCCTCTCCAAATCCAGATCCTAACCACAAGGATCAACGAGCAAATCCAAATCAACGTGGAAGATCCAATCATTGTTCACCGAGAAACTATCATGCGAAAAGGCCAGGAAATCCACACCAAATCCCCCAATGGTCACAACCGATTACTCTTGTATGTTGAGCCTCTCGATCCTGCAACTGTTGAACTACTAAAGAAACGCGAAGTTAATGAAGACATGGATCGTAAGGAAATGGCTCGTATCCTTGCAGATAAAGCCGGCTGGGATGCCAAGTCAGGTCGAAACATCTGGGCAATCCAAGACACCAACATCCTTGTCGACATGACTCGAGGCGTTCAACGTCTCGACCGCGTGCAAGAATTCATTATCCAAACATGGAAGGATTTCTGCAGAAAAGGGAGTCTTGCTGGCGAACCTGTAATGAACACTAAGTGGGTCATTCTCGACGCTACTGTTCACACTGATCCTGCTCACACTGGTCTTTCCGAGATTCTTGCGATGACTAATGCTGCTTGCAACATAACCTTCTTGACTGCTGATCCTCGCTTGTATGAACCAATTCTGCAGATCGATATCAAGGCTCCTGCCGAGTACTTGGGAGAAATCAGCAAGATTCTCAACCAGCATCGAGGCATGATTCTGGACACGATCCAAGAAGACTATGCCATCAGAGTAAAAGGAAAAATTCCCACCTCCGAAACTCTCAACCTTGCGGATGAGATCAGAGCAGCAACTAGTGGCAGAGGCTTCTTTGGATATGAATTCTTAGGCTTCGAAGAAGTACCACCATATCTTGCTGAAAAGAAAATTGCCGAAATCAGACAACGAAACAATCTACCTCCAGAAGTTCCAAGACCCGAACAATGGCAACGCTTCGTCTATGTGCGAAGCTAAATCCCTTCGTATTCCCTTGATAACTTAATTCCCCTCCTTTTTCAAACATTTACAGTCTTATTCCTAATGAATCTCTTTTTCTCAGCGCTTCTTTATGAAAATTCGTTTGATTTTTTCCACAACCCTCTCTTTTCTTTTGATCTTGGATCTCTTTTCCTTGATATTCAGCGAACCCTTGTTTCCCATCTTCTAAATCTGTATCGTCTTGTGTTTGGCAGGTTTCTTCTCCAAGCTCAGTTTCAAAACTTCATCCTGTTCTCTATTTCCTTCTTCATCACACTCACTCCTATAATTTACTAGCTACAACATGAAGTCTTTGCTATTCGTTATTCTTTTTCTCCCTTTTTTTGAATTCTTTAAGACGATGGTTTCTACGCTTATTGAAAAGGAATTCTCACCCTGGTTGTAGGATTAAAAAGTTTACGGGTTCAGAAAATTCTCTCTCTTTTCGCAATTTTTTTCTCAAAATCTGTAAGGCCACGGCCATTACTTATCGAAGAGTCGGGTTAAGTTTTTCAATTAGTAGTTTTATGTCCCTTTAGATGGAAGAACTGACACCAGAGTATGAAGAAATTGGCTTTGTTACCTCTAGCGGTCATAAGGTCATTCCCGGCCCAGATCACACCCACTGGGGACAAATACTTGCTTGGTCAATGTACGATCTTGCGAACACGATCTTTAGCCTTGCAGTTGTCTCACTAACAATCGCCTCATACGTCGTTGTCTTAGGGATTCACCAAGGCTTTGAAGAATCACTGGCTAGGCTTATTTTCTCAATCATCGTCGGTCTCGGTAATGTAATCGTAGCTTTCCTTCTACCAGTCATTGGGATTTATTCTGACCGGTCACCATCGCGAAAAAGGCCATTGGTGATCGTTACTTTGTTCACGATAGGTGCTACTGCCGGACTCGGGATGACAAGAGAATTTTGGACAACACTTGTGTTTTTCTTGATTGCTAACGTCTGCTATCAATTGAGTCTCGTTATTTATGACAACATGATCCCTTACATAAGCACCCGAGAAGACGTCGGTAAAGTAAGCGCTTTTGGAGTAGCCCTTGGCTATTTCGGATCATTCGTAGGGCTTGGAATCAGCATGGCACTATTGGCCATGGGACTTCCCGAGATTTCCCTTGAAAAACGTCAAGTTGGTTATGCACCGGTTTTGTATCCCCTAGTGGCAATTGCTTTTCTCGTTCTCGCAATTCCCGTTTTGTGGGTTAAAGAATACGTGCGGGTGAAGCCCCCTGTTCGTGACGAGGAAGAGTTGAGAACAATTCTGAAAACTCCACCAACAAAGGAACTTGTTTCAATGGGTATGACTCAACTCTTCACCACAATCAAAGAAATCTACAACAAGCACCGAGAAATGCTCACATATGTTATTGGATGGCTAATTTATGTCGAAGCCGCCAACACTATTATCCTTTTCATGGGAGACCTACTTCGAGATATGCTCCTTCTCCCTAAGGGATGGGATCTCTATGTGTTGGGGCTAGGCATACTGTTTGCAGTGTTACTCACATATCCTGTTGGCCTTATTACTGAGCGAATTGGACCAAAGAAAGGGTTCAAGCTTATCACTGTCCTGTGGCTCTTCGCGTTTTTCTTTGGCTTCTTTGTGAATATGCCTGCTGGACCGTTTAGAATTCCAGAATGGGGAATATTCTTAATGGCCCTCTTCATTGGTCCCGCCCTTGGTGGGGGATGGGTCGTGAATCGTCAGTACGTTTTGGAATTGTCTCCGCCAGGAGACACTGGAAAATACTTCGGTTTGACTCAAGTCGGCGCTAGGGCTAGCGCCGCCATTGGCCCTCTAATCTGGACTCTTTCTATCTGGATCTCAGAAATCTTTTTTGGCTGGAAAGATAACCGCCCCTATTCTTTTAGATTTGCTCTCTTAGTAATTGCGGCCTTACTAATTATCGGACAATTCATTATCTCAAGAGTAGGAGATTACCATGACCAATACTTGACAAGGACAAGACCATGGGACATTGACCCACGCAAGTTCAAATACGACGTCTAGTTTGACCAAAAATTCTTCCTTTCCCTTATACTTCCCTTGCAATTTATCCAAATTGTTTTCAACTAACTGTTCCAGATTCGTTATAGTGATGTGTGTATGGACTTGCTCCCTGAATGGTTAGACCAGTCTCTACTCTCCTGGCTCAGAGAAGATATACCCTATCTAGATCCAGCAGGAATCGTCATCGATTCTTCCCATCACATGACTGCGGTAGCACGTGCCAAAGCTTCAGGAATTATAGCTGGATTACCTGTTGCTGAAAGAGTTTACAAATTACTGGGCATTCACTTTTCCACTGATCTTGAAGATGGAGACCCAGTAACAAAAGGGACTGAAATCTATTGTGTGCAAGGGAAAGCATCTAAGATCCTTCGGGCTGAACGCTTGAGTCTAAACTTGCTCACACACCTTAGTGGAATAGCAACTATTACTAGACGGGCAACTGAAATCCTTGAAAAACAAGGCGTTAGAACACGTGTCGCTGCTACTCGAAAAACCCTTCCAGGTCTCAGAAACTTGCAGAAATATGCCGTGATAATCGGCGGGGGATATCCACATCGCTTCGGTCTAAGTGAAGTGGTGATGCTTAAGGATAATCATTTGCGTCTTCTAAAGAACTTACAGCAAGCAATTAATCAGATCAAGAGCCGAATGGGTCCTTTTGTCCCCGTGGAGGTTGAAGCTTCAAACTTAGAAGATGCAAGAATAGCCGCTAACGCGGGTGCGGACATTATTATGTTAGACAATTTTGGCTCCGCCCTTGCAAAAAATGCTGCGATGGTTTTGAAAGAAGAGTTCCCATCTCTTACCATAGAAGTTTCTGGAAACATTACCCTGGAGAATCTGCAAGAATATGCTCATAATTCAATTGACTATATCTCAATGGGATCCTTGACGCATAGTGCTAAGTCACTCGACATATCGTGCAAATTCGAGTAGTTCTGTTTTGGTGTAATAATATGTTAATTCTTGACCAAGAAAATTTGCCACTCATCAAATGGAGAAATAAGTCTTCTTCCTTGGTATCCTTCTGCAGTTCCGTGGAAATGTCTAACGGTTCTTTCTCGTTCTCTCCAACAGAGATAGACTGGTTGTCCTATTCGGATTGCGAGGAAGTCCACTATTAGCTTATCGATCCTTCTAACGTAAATGCCCTTTTGCTCTAATGCTTGGATTATTTCAATCATTTCGAGTTCTAGCTTTTCCAATCGGTAATTTGGGGGGTTTTCCTTTTTTGGATCGTATTCTCTGATGAGTTGTTGATATCTCTTGAATTTGCGCTTGAGTGAACGAAGAAGAGGTCGTATTCTTTGTAATTCTTGGGTCGCACTTTGTGGTGTATACACGCGTCCTCACTAATTCCTTAACACAAATCTCCTTAAGCATTTGTAAGCATTAATATCTCTTATATATACAATTCTTGTTTTATGTTATTTTCTTTTTCTTGAGCTGATTCTATAGTATGTTCAATAACAAAAATCGGTAACTGCTCTGTTTTATTTTTTCTGATTCAATTCTTTTTTCCAGTGATTCACTACTTCTAGGGTGTTCAAGTAATGCTCAATCTCTTTGCTTATTTCTTTCTCTGACCATCCTAGAAGTGTTGCCATTCTCTTAGCAATTGCTTCCATAACGTCTGTTCCCTGCCCTGGTGTAAGAGCAAGATAAGTTCTTCTCCACATAATGTCTGCAAGCCTGCAAGCATATTCTTCTTTAATGGCCCAATCAATCTCTGGCCACAAAAATGGAAGCCCTTCTTTTATTGGCTCAAATTCCAGTCCGTAATGGCGTGCAAATGCGATAATTCGCATCGCTTCGGAACCATATGTTCTTGTCAAATGATCGATATAAAGGTCATCGTCAAGTTTTGTTAATCTTCTAATTTCACGTTGCAAATCTTCTAGTGATGTGAATTCTCCACCCTTTAACGGGAATTTGTCGGTATCGCATGAGAACATCTTGTCTTTAAGTCCGAGTTTCTTGACGGCTAGGTCAACGATTTCTTTTGCCATTGTTCGATATGTTGTGTATTTTCCTCCTATCAATGAGATCAAACCATCAGGGTCTTCGAAGATCTTATGTTCTCTGCTAACTTCAGATTCACTTTTTCCTTCTTCTCGGACTAATGGGCGTAAGCCCGCGTAGGCAGATATTATCTGGTCATGAGAAATGTCAAATTTAGGAAAGACATCTTTAATGTTTTCTAGCAAATAATCCACATCCTCGAGGGTTACGCTCACCTCATCGGGACTTCCTTCAAAATCTGTGTCTGTCGTTCCAATGAGCGTGTATTGGTACCAGGGAATGAGGAATACTGCTCGACCATCTTTGAGAAATAGGATCACTGCGTGGTCATTTAATATTTTCGGGACGATAAGGTGTATCCCTTTAGTTGTTCTAAGCCGTTTGACTTTCTCTCCGGACAACCCCCTAACCTGATCTGCCCATGGGCCAGCGGTGTTAATTACGATTCTACCAAGGATTCTACCTTTCTTTCCCGTAAATCGGTCTTCGGCAACAACTCCAATGATTTTTCCGTTTTCATCATAGACAAAATCCTTGGCTTCACAATAGTTGAGAATTATGGCTCCTAATCTTTCTGCAGTTTGAATATTTTCTAGGCAGAGACGCGCATCATTCATTTGACAGTCATAATATAGTGCGCCCGATTTGAGATCTGGCGTATTAAGAAGAGGTTCTTTTTGGACAACTTTTTCTTTGTTTAACATTTTGTGCCATCCAATGTTCTTTGGAAACGCCAAAATATCATACAAAATTAGCCCCATCCAAATCTTGAATTTGCCCTCCTTTGACCACCGGAAAATTGGTACGAGAAAGGGGAGCTTCCTAACGTTATGCCCTGCAATCTTTAATAGTGTTTTTCTCTCCGTGGTTGCTTCTCTCACAAGACGGAATTCGCGATTTTTCAGATAACGAAGCCCTCCGTGTACTAATTTGCTAGATCTTGATGATGTTCCCTCTGCGAAATCACCCTTTTCAACTAATGCCACGGATAGTCCCCGGAGAGACGCGTCTCGAGCAATCCCTGCACCATTAATCCCTCCCCCGATGATTACAATGTCAAATTCCTCTGAGCCCAATCTTTCAAGGATCTTCTCTCTCCACTCAATTTCCATGTGTTTTATATGAGTCGCATTATAGAAAAGATTTCCCTAAATCATACCGACTGGTGTTTAATAAAGAAAAATGAGCTTCTGCCTTTCCTACTTGCTTGGATTAATCACTACGTCTGGTAAAGGTTGATTATTTGCGAATAAGTCTAGCTTCCTTGCAATGTCTCTTGCAGTGTGGATAAACGTATAATCCGATGTCCAAGCTCTATACGGCGAAATAGTTACGTTTGGTAGTTCATGGAATTGAAGGTTGTTCATCTTTTTTTCCTCTCCTTTCTGCTCCCATGGAAGAAGATAAACAACATCAATTCCTGCCCCCTTGATTCTTTGTTTTTTGAGAGCGTCAAACAAGGCCTCTTCGTCGATGACTCTGCTTCTTCCCACATTAATGAGTATTGCATTTGGTTTCATTAGCTTGAATTCTTTCTGTCCTATCATATTCTCCGTTTCTTTATTCAAGGGCAAAGTTACTATGACGAAATCGGCTTGGGGAAGTAGCTGTGAAAGCTCGGAAATAGTCCCTATCTGCTCGAAAGCAGGATTTGGACTGGGTTTTCTTCTAATCCCAATGCATTTTACGTTGAATGCTTGCAAGGATTTTGCAATGGTTGTTCCGATTGCACCAGTTCCTAGAATCAATGCAGTTTTACCATGTAATGCTATGCTCGGCCTTATCGTGATTTCTCGGTGTGGCCAGATCCCCTTTGTTTCCCGTATCTTTCGATCCTGGAAAGAGATTTGTTTTGCCTGATCAAAGAGAAGTCCGATCGCATGCTCAGCTACTGAAACTGCGTTTGCGTGTGAATTGACCAAAGTGATGCCCAATTCTGAATAAAGCATAGGGTCTGCCCATTCATATCCGGCGCTTGGCGTTATGTGAAGTTTCAAACCCTTTATTCCTTGGAGAATTTCAATTCTAGGCTTAAATCCTATCAAAACTTGGAATTCTTGAGATTGTAACTCTTCTGACACTTGCCACTCTTTGAGGGAAATGATTTTCCAGTTTGTTTGCAAATGTTTCTGAATTTCGTCAGTAGCTAGCCAAGAGACGGCGTTTATTGCTCGCACAAGTAAGAGTAAACCCGTTTCAATAAATTTTTGTGGCTTTATTCATCACTGTTCTTATGTGGTTGCTTGGGTCGGGACTGCAATTTTTTTCAGCCTTACTTTGAGATGAATACCCTGCGTCTTTGTTTCTGCAAGGTCTTCAGCGGCTAGTTCCTGGATTATGCGCTTTGAAGTTTGAGAGCTAATACCTAAAGCCTTTGCAATTTCTTCTTCTGTTACTTCCGCCCCTAATGCTGAAAGATAAAGAATTGTTTGATATTTTACATCTTTTTCCGCTAATTCTTTAATAAAGCCAAGCACATCTTCGAGTTCCTTTATGCGAACTGACAAGGCCTCGGTTTCTTTTTCGAGTTGCTCTTTCTCTTCTACTGAAAGCGCTACTTTTCCCGAGTATTGTTTTAGTTCTTCCTTGAGGCTTTCATTCTCAATTTCAAGGTTCTCCTTCATTTCTTTGACGACCTCGTACTCACCCATGATTGCTTCGTGCTTTGCCGTCAGTTCCTCGTATTCTTTCTGAATCTGTTCCATGTCTATCTTAATGGTTTCGAGTTCCTCCTGCAATGCAGACTTATCTCCTTGCGCTGCTGAAATTGTCTCTTCCATTTCTTGAACCTTAATACTTAGCTGTTTCTTTTCTTCCTCTAGCTCATCCAGTCTTTCTCTCACTCTTGTCGCTTCTTCCTCGAGCCGCTTTAGTTGTTCGTCCTTCAAGGCCAATTCATTGGTAAGCTCTTCATTCTTCTTCTGGATCTGGCCAAGGGAGAGTTCTGCCTGTCTCAAAGCTTCATTTTTCTCAGTGATTTCTTTCTTGAGATTGAATAACTCTTGTCTCGCCTTTTCAAGTTCTGTTTCCATGCTTGATAACATTTCGTCTCTTTCGCTCATTTGTCGAGAAACAAGTTCTTTTTCGCGATCCTTAAGTCTTTGAATTTCTTCTTCGTAATTCGTTACGAGCTGTTGGAGTTCCTCGACTCTGTTTCGTGCCCGGATAAGCTCTTGCTTGAGCTGTGCAATTTCACTATCCTTGTCGGCTAGAGCGGTTTGCAGATCTTCTGTTTCTAGTCTCTGGGTCATCATTGACGTTCCGAGATTATCGATTTGACTTTCTAGTCTTTGAACCGCTCCCGAAAGGTTGTTGATTTCGGCGTCTTTTTCTCGGATTGTTTGTTGAAGTGCTTCTATCTGATTCTTTAGTTCTTGATTTTCTTGGCTGAGATTCTCTATCAATTGTTCTTTATCAAGTAACTGTGATTCATATTCTTGGAGTCTTGCGCTTTGCTCTCCCGTCATTATCCTCCCTTCACGTGCAGCTTTAAGCTCCTCCATGATTTCTTCTTTGATAATGTCTGTTTGTGTAAGGGCTTTTTCTATGGCAGTTCTAATACTTCTCGTTGCAGCTTGAAGCATTGAGAGGTATACCTTGTTCTGGAAAAGATCAAGAAAAGCTTCCTTATATTTATCCGCTAAAATCTCTACTTCTGCCCTTGTGAATGTGTTAGTACCTAATTCCGTGAAGAATTGTGTCTTAACTTCCCCCGCTGTATTTGCAATGATCGAATTTACAACCTTTTTGTCGTTATTCATTTTGTTGATGAACTCGAGAACAGAATCTTTGATGACACTGATTGTTGAGCCTGACATATCACTCATAGTTTAGTACCTCGGTTACCCTCTGCACTACAATAACTAAGATCACTTATTTAAAATTGAGGCAGATATTTTCTTTGCACAAGAAACTTAGTGTTTGTTCTGATTCCAAAGAAAGGCATACAACGAGAGTTTTATTAAGCCCAAACAATCAGCTTAGCATAGTTCAGACAAGAGGTTGGTAATCTTGGGAAACATCCGTTCCAAACAGATCAAACGTATCGCAAAACAAATCGTAGTTAATTTTCAGGATCAGCTTAGTTTAGATTTCGAGCAAAACAAAATGGTTGTACAAACCGTTACCAACGTTCAATCCAAGAAAATGAGGAACTTCATTGCTGGTTATGTTACCCGAATCATGAAAAAGATTGCAGAATCTAAGGTTCAAACCATCGAAGAGCTTGAATCATAACCGCATCTCTCATTTTTTCTAAATCTTTTTTGGGAACCATATTAGAATTGTTTTTCCAAAATATTGTCTAAGACTGATTACTTCCTTCTACTAATCACACTTCTCCCGGTTCTTCTCAGTGAATCAAGACAAGCTACTTTCCCATTCATTTCTTGGAATGAATCCATGTTTTTGTTCTCCAATGTCGCTACCTTGTGCTAATCACTAAATTGGTTGGAATCGTGGTGAGTTAGGGCCAACTGAGATAAACTTCCTTATTGCTGAGCTATTTTTGTATACATTGTGGTGAGGGGATGGTGCTAGCTGGTGTTTCTTTCACTTTGAAAATTAAAAAAGCTATAATATATTAATAAGAAGCAACTAATTCTTAGTTATCATTTATATTATTGATTATAAGCATAATTTTTGGAAAACCTTATCACTTGAGGTAACTAGCAAGAATCCGTCTCAATTTTCTAGTATCAATGGGCTTACTGACATACTCATCAAATCCATAACCAAGTAGTTTTTCGCGATCTCCCGTCATAGCATGTGCAGTAATTGCAATTACAGTAATTTGTGCTAAGGAGGCTTCGGACCGAATGAATTGAACCAGCTGAATGCCATCGACTCCCGGCATCTGAATGTCGCATAATACAATATCAGGCGTGTTATCTCTTAAAATGGTGATTGCTTCTTTTCCATTTTCCGCAAAAAATGTTTCGAAATCTAAACTTCTGGTTAATATTTTAAGTAGCTTCATATTAGAGGAGTTATCTTCAACTATCAAAAGCTTCTTTTTCATGATATGAAAAGAAACGAATATCCTGAATTTTTTTGATTGTTACCGCTCTTTTCTTCTGTGGAAAGATTGAATCTTATTATTCTCCCTGAATGAAACAGATGAACACAAGATTCTCCCCTAAGTGTTGTTTGATTCCTCTTTTAATGGGTAGGATTCCAAATACGGAAGATTATCTAAAATTACACATTGCTTAGCAAGGTTGTTAGAGAATTAATTCGGGACTTGAAAGAGTCTACAATTTGGATTTTGAGGAATTAGTTTTTTCTTGGTTACTTGGAATGTTAGCAAACCTAGCTTGCTCATCACGAGCTTGTTCATTCCTCGTTTTCGTTTGATACGACTTCATCTAAAATCCTCTTCACTAGGGTCTGGAAGAGAGTATCAATATTTTCTCCTAGCTTTGCAGAAGTTTCAAAAAAGGTAACTTTTCGACCTAATTGAGAACTTAATTCCTCTGCCTTTTGTTTTCCCTCGCTGTTTGGCACTTCCATCTGATCCACTAGGTCTTGTTTGTTTGCAACCAATATGATTGGGATATTCTCTTCGCAGTGTTTTTGGATCTCATTAATCCAGAAATCTATATTTTCAAAGGTTTTTCTTTGCGTAATATCATAGACAACGAGTGCGCCGATTGCTCCCATATAGTATAACGGAAGAATGCGCTTGAAGTGCTCTTGTCCCCCTGTGTCCCAGATTTGTAACTGAACGTGCAACCCGTCCACTATCACATCTTTTGTGGACAACTCAACGCCTATTGTTACTTTGTGCATCTCTTGGAATCTACCTGTAGCAAATCTCTGGGTAATCGCAGTTTTTCCAACGCCTCCGTTGCCCAAGGCGATTACTTTGAGAAGATAATCCGCGCTCATTTAGTCTTCCTCGCCTTTACTTATCCGAGCTTAACTAAGAATATTTCTAGTCCTTCTGCTCATTCGTTACATGTTGAGAGGATTTCACTGTTTGAAATCTTGGGATGATAATATCTGCTTCTGGCGGTTCTGGTAAGTGCAAGACTGACTTTGAACGATAGCTGAGATCCCATTCTCGAGGAATAATAACTTTCGCAGCATTCTGCTCCTGAAATATTCTTGCTGGCGTCTCACCTAATATTTCACCCTCTCCCTCAACAGGAAGGGGATAATCTGTTTCGACGAATATTTCCTTTGCTTTGTAAAAAGTGGCCTCTTTGAGCCGAGCATGTATCCCTTTCGTAAATAAGGAAAAAGATCTGAACATTCCCATTCTTCCAAGATCCTCAACCACGCAGACCGTCATAAGATCATCTGAAAACCGCGCGTAAGGTAGTACATTCATCCCAGACCCAAAGGTTTGTCCATGGCCAATAGCCATCAACACCAGTTTCAAGATTTTCTCTTCACCATCGATAATCAAACGCGTACGAGGGTGCTTGTAGAATGGAATTGTTCTCATTGCTAGAAATGTGTACTTTGAGCGTCCGTGAATCCATCTGAACCGTTTTAGCGCCATTCTTGAAATAATGCTACTAATGCCAATGTCCAAAATATTGAATGAATAATGGTTTCCAAAGCGTACTGCAGGGATTTTCTGTTTTTTCCCCTCCGTAATTGCTCTAATTGCATGTTCTGCATCATAAGATGAATATCCTAATGCGGAAGCAAGATCATTACCATTTCCTGTGGGAATGAATCCTACGCTGAGGTTTGTCTTCGCGGCCCCATTCAACACTTCATGAGCAGTCCCATCTCCTCCAAATGCAACAACCACGCTGTAACCCTCTTGTGCTGCACTTTTAGCGAGCTGGATCGCATGCCTTGGCTTTTGCGTTGGAACAAGCTCGAAATCCACTCCACTTTCTCTAAGAAGTGACTCGACCTTGGGCAGATATTTCTTGTTCTTTCCGTCTTTTGAAACAGGGTTATAGATTACTCTATAGCTTGCCATGCTTATTTCCTCGGGTCTAAGTATTCTGACTCCTTACTCGTTCACTATTTTGATTTCTGAGCATAAATTAGTTCATTGGGATACACAATAATTCCCCGATCAGTGATCTTGAAAGGACGCTCTGTGGTTGAGTGTTTTATTCCTCTCATTTTCCGAACTTGAACTGTTCTCATCCCATGCTGTGCGAAAATGTGATCCAGCACGATAACTCCCTGCGCCATGAATTCTTCAACACCAAACCGAGAAACTTCTTCCTTTCTTGTCATCTCACTCGTCATTATGGTTGTGCATGTGAGTGTTGAGAGTACAGCTCCCAGCTTCAGGATTTCTTTTCTCACTGCTACCTCATCTTGGAGAGACAATGCAACTGCAGTGATCGAATCGATGACTAC
Source organism: archaeon (assembly GCA_024276795.1). GTDB lineage: Archaea > Asgardarchaeota > Heimdallarchaeia > Heimdallarchaeales > JAJRWK01 > JAJRWK01. The sequence continues at coordinate 18,327 of JAJRWK010000136.1, forward strand.
TCGCTCGGCGCCAATTTCATCAATCAATTCAACAAGGACTGTTAACAATTCATCAACATCTAACTCTGTAGTGTACGGTTCCTTACTAGCTACTCCCGCTCTTGACGAAAAACCATCAACCATGGCAAAGAGTCCTTGCTTTTCTAGGCCTCTAAGATCCCAACCATAGGATAGCATGTCATTTCTGACGTTTTCTGGTTTTTCGTCGAATGTAACATAAATTCCTGGCTCGTCCTCATTAAGCGCTCCATGGTACAGGAATTGTAGGGCGAATGTTGACTTTCCTGCTCCCGCAGGTCCAGAAACGAGAGTAAGACGTTCCGCTGGTAGTCCTCCCCCCAATATCTCGTCTAGCCCAGGAATACCTGTGGGAGTTTGTCTAATACCATGTACTAGTTCTGCCACAACACCAAATATGAAAACTGGTTCAAGGGCTTTTTGGTTTTTTGTCCACACTTGGCCGTCTCTAAGAAAAGAGCTTTTTACTGATTTAACGTGAATTTCCACGGGAAGAATATGCAATTCAAGAATCTAAAGGAAATCGCCTTATTTATCGATCATACCTCACTCAAACCAACTGACACTCCTACGAAAATCGAGAAACTGGTGAATGAAGCGTTTCAATGGAATTTCAAGGCTGTTTGTGTAAACCCCTCATATGTCTCCCTAGCCGCTAGACTACTGAAAGGAACTAACGTCGATGTAGCAACTGTGATTGGGTTTCCTCTTGGTGCAAATAAGACTGAGACAAAAGTTTTCGAGACAAAAAAAGCGATAGAAGACGGTGCTACTGAGATTGACATGGTCATAAACATCGGTCAACTGCTCTCAGCGAATTATTCCTATATAGAGGAAGAAATCAGCAGAGTAGTGCAGGCCAGTGATGGTAAACTTGTTAAAGTCATTATCGAGACTTGTTATCTAACTAATGAAGAGATTGCCAAAGTGAGCAAAATCGCGATTAGTGCAGGTGCTGATTTTGTGAAAACAAGTACGGGTTTTGGCACCGCTGGAGCTAAGATCGAACACATTCGCTTGATAAGAAAAACAATCGGCTCTGAAGGGAAAATAAAGGCAAGTGGTGGAATTCGCTCATTCGTTGATCTGAAAAAAATGATTGAAGCCGGTGCTGACCGTATCGGAACGAGTAGCGGAGTGAAAATCATGGAAGAAGCAAAGGCAGAGCTCGAATCACAATGAGCTCTAACCGCCGAAATAATATCCGAAAAAATTTCCATTTGAGCTCTGGATGCCAGAGCTACGAATAGACGGGTGTGATACCAACAGATGACTCTTGGGCTCAAGATACCAAAAAAACTAGCAGAGAGTACTCGAAGGTTTCTGATCCAGAGAGGACTACTCGACAAGAAATATAAGGTCATCCGAGACCAATCTTTCGTTTACTTTCCCATTATCATGCCGCTCGAATCTTCGGAATCTTTCAATGGAGAGATCGTCGATTTAGATTTTCCCTTGTCGGAGGCCACTATCAACTTCAAAGAATACGTTTCCTCCAAAATACCTTCTACTCTGATCCAATATTTGCCTTCTTCGTGGGATCAGATCGATGACGTGATTGTAGTAGAGTTGCATCCAATGTTGGAACTTTACAAGTCATCGATAGCAGAAGGGATCATGAGTTCACATCCACACATCAAAGCTGTTTTTGAAAAAATCTCATCGGTCTCTGGCACCACCCGGGTTAGGAGATTAAGGTTACTTGCGGGAAAAGATCCGGTAAAAGTTGTTCATAAGGAATACGGGATTCAATTAGTCATTCGTCTTCATGAGGTTTATTTTTCTCCTCGTCTCGGATTAGAGCATTACAAAGTTAGCAAAATGGTTGGATCTCAAGAAAAGGTTGTTGATTTATTTACGGGAGTGGGTGCTTTCCCTCTTCATATCGCTACCAACACTGATAGTGAAATCTATGCGATTGATATTAATCCTCAGGCCATTGAATGCCTCAAAGAATCAATACAACTTAACTACAAACGCCTAAAAGGAAGAATTCACCCTATTTGTGCAGATTCACGTAAGTGGGTTGCGGGCGCGAATTTAAGTCAAAGCTTTGACAGAGTTATAATGAATCATCCTTCAAGAGCCTACGAATTCCTTGATCTTGTCCACTACTTACTTCGACCAAACGGCATTCTTCACTTCTACTCATTTGAACGAGAAGACCGGTGGCAGTGGTCTTCTTTGCTTAAGCTCTCGAAGGCGCTCAAGGTTTACGGAAGAAGAATTAATGAAGTCATAGGAGTTAGGAAAATTAGGCTCTACTCTCCCCACGAATTCCATGTGGGTACCGTGATTAGGGTTTCATGAACACATCCTATGTCAAAGCTCTTTTTTCTCAATGATGTTATTCAAAATATAGTCTCAATAGAATTTCCTGTTCTGGATCTCTTAGTTTTGTTTTCACATCATCGGGAATATCTTTTGCCGCTATGTTTGATTTAATTCCAAGGGTTCTTGGACAGATGAAGTTGCTTTTTCTGATGACTATGTCTTTGGGGTGTGAAAGAATTAATTCCGAATGTCCTTGGAACATTCCTGAGACAACTTGATTACCTACTACTAGCTCGAATCGAATTATTGATCCATCTTTTCTTAGCTTGTCCTTTGCCCATGTCGGAATATCTAATGTTCCAACGTTTGCTCTAACTCCTACTATGCAAGTTCCTCTGATAGTCAAATCTAAGTCTTTTGTAATCTCCAGCGTGTTATAATGAGTTGCCGTGATATTCTTGTGACCCCACGCTCTAATTTCAAGCATTCTTAATCCTCGCTTACTCCGACTTAGTCTTTTTTCAATGTTCTTTCAGTATTTTTGTGATCCTTAAGCGATTTTGATTAAAGCAAATTTATTTGCCAGATAAATCCTTTTATCCGACTGAGGATATGACAGAACCATATGTTGAACCGAGAAGTAAAAAGTGGAGTTCATTTGATCCATGGATATTCGAACAGTTTCATAGTTGAAGCAGAAGATGGCCTAGTCCTCATAGATGCCGGGTTCAATCCTCAGGCAAAATCCATTCGGAGGTATATTCGGGAAAAATTGCCCCGCCGTAAGGTTAAGGCAATAGTGATTACTCACAACCATGTCGATCATGTTCGTGGTTTGAGATGTCTGGTCAAAGAATATTCTCCCGAAGTACTGGCACACCCTGCAGACAGTGCCGTGATTAGAGGAGAGGCTCCTTACTCCGTTCGCGGAGGGTTGCTCAAACCCTTATTCTGGATTTTGCTTCGGTTATTTGACACACCTAAGGTTGAGGTTTCGAGAGAACTAACCGACGGTGAGAAATACTCGACCTTGACGGTGATACATACTCCCGGACACACTTCCGGTCATTTGTCATTTCTAGACGAGAAACGATCTATACTCTTCACGGGAGACGCCATCGCTGACCGGCGGGGAAGACTTGCCCTTCCTCCTAATATTTTCAATCAGAACCCCTCAGACGTCAAGAAAAGTGCTCTTAAACTGGCTGGACTAGAATTTGAAACACTCCTCCCTTCTCATGGAGAACCAATCCTTTCGGACGCTAGCCAGGTTTTCCGCAACTCTCCCTTGTTGAAAACTCTGAATTAACATATGATTGAGTCAATGGTAGATATTAAGAAAAGACTTGATCCAAGGAAGTTGGAACTAGTTCTGATGCTCCTATGTTGGAGGCGATCTCCTTAATCTTTGACCAGTTCTGTTTGATCTTTTCTAACTGTTCTTTCCTCTCTCGCTCTAGAGCTTCAGTGATTCGATCAAGGTCTCTTTGTGCGTCTCGCAATTTTCGTTCAAGCTCTTTTTCTATTTCTTCAAGTTTCAGCTCAGTTAGTTGTCTTCTGATATTCTCTCTTTTCTCCCAGGCTTGCTTGGCATCTTGAGCTATCTTATTGAGTTTTCCCTCATTAATCATGGCATTAAGTGCCTCTTTAAGCGCTTCTTCCTTATCTTTCTTAAGTTGGAGTTTTGAAGCGTGTTTTTCAAGCAACGCAAAAATGCTAACTAATGTTCTCTCATGTCCCGTTCCCAGCACGCTAACCGGATCAGAACTGAACTGTTCTGCTAGCCGTTGATCCTCCTTGTTGTAATCAATTCTGTTTTTCTTTAGGTATTTCCAGAGTTTCTTCAATCCTTTCTTGATTTCACTAAATTCTAAGTCAAGATTCTTCCTCATTTCATGAATCTCTTGGTTTGCTTCTTCTAATTTCCCAAGTAACTCGTGGCTTCTGACTTTTTCAAGCTCTGTTTGAAGGCCCTGAACAACTTCTTTTTGCTCTTGAACGTCCTTTTCCCGCTTTCGGAGTTCTTTTTCTATCTGCTCGATTCTTTCTTTTCGCTCCAAAATTTCATCAATCAAATCAATAACACTTTCAATTTCTCTGTGTGGCTCGTAATGGTGTTGTAGTTCTGACTGTAGCTTCAGCAACTCATTTCCTAATTTCTTGATGTCTCGATCCATGTCTTTGACGCGTTTCGTGTATTTCTTTTTGTCCTTCAAGAGGGGAACATATTTCTTGAAAACATTATCTAATTTTGTGAGCCCTTTTGTGATTTCATCAATATATTCTTTGACTAATAAATACGTAATTATTTCAGGGGGCTCTAAGCTAGAAAAGGTTGCTTTTACCTCTTCCTCAATCTTCAATGAGTATTTGTCCATGGTTGGAGAAGTCTCGGTAATTTCCTCATGAAAATTGTCAGCATCTATCAGTACTCTGTTTATTTTTTCTTGAACTTTCTTGACTCTGCTACCTATCTTCTTCCTGACATTCGCTAATTCTTTGCTTATGAATTCGGAATAGGATTTTCTAAAACTGTTGAGCTGTTGTTCTATCTCTTGGGATTCGAGGGAAAGCATCTAGACTCCTCAGAAGAGGAACATGCGTTCTATTTTAATAAGATTTTGAGCAGTTACTAAGAGCCGGTCTTAAATTATAAAAACCTAATATACTATTTGGGTTTTGATGTCTCATAGCACTGAAATCGACGCAATTATTCTTTCTGGCGGAAAAGGAACTAGGCTGAGAAGCGTTACCATGGATAAGATTCCTAAAGGCTTAGTTCAAATTAAAGGTAAACCAATTCTAGAATGGGAACTTTTTTGGCTCCGAAAGCATGGGATTCAAAGAGCTATTTTCGCTATTGGCCACCTTGCCGAAAAAATAAAGGAATATTTTGGAGAAGAGGTAGAAACTCCTTGGGGGATAATAGATGTGGATTATTCCGTTGAAAAAGAGAAACTAGGAAGTGGGGGAGCCGTAAAACAGGCATCTTTGTTAGTTAATGAGGAAACCACGATGCTCCTCAATGGAGACGTTCTTACAACCATTGACCTGACCCAAATGATCAAGTTTCACTATGAACGGACTGCCCCCGCCACAATGGCCCTTGTTAAGCTCCCCTCACCCTTTGGTGTGATAGAAGTTGATGGAGATCTAATAACCAAGTTTGTGGAAAAACCCTTACTTCCCGTATGGATACACTCTGGAGTAGATTTGGTAAGAAGTGAGATTCTTTCACGATTTCCAGACAGAGGACAGATGGAAGACACAATCTTTGTCGAGCTTGCAAAAAACAAGCAGTTTTACGGCTTTCAAGCCAGTGACGACGTCTATTGGACAAGTATTGATACTCAGAAAGAATATGAAAAGGCAAACAAAGATTTTCCCGAAGATGCTTTTCTTCCTTCTTGATCTTGTCCCTCTCTGATTTTTCAGAGTTTAACTCCACAACTTGGGCAGAATGAATCACCTACACTTACAGGGTTAAAGCAATTCCAGCATTTTAATTCAGAACGTGTTTGGGCTGATTTTTCTTGTTGAATGAATTCCTCAATTATCTTGTGCACTTGTTTTCCAATTTCTTCTGTTCTTCTTCTCTTCAAGTTGTGATACATCGCTGGACCATAAATGAAAATAAAAAAGATCGATGCCATTATGCTCCCATAAAAGAAGAAAATCTCCTCGGTGCTATATTTCGCCTTCAGTTGATCCACGAAGTTGGCAAATTTGATTAAAACTGAAAGAATCACTCCTGCCAACAAGAAAATGATCCAGTAAGCCCTCCAAATATTAGTCTGCTCTTTAGGTCTGTGTGTTTTTCTTGATGCTTTGAAAAAAGAGAGAATAGACGGAGATGTTTCTGGCAATTCTTCCGGAGCTAGAATCACGAACTTTGTCAGATGAGCTGTTTCGGCTGAAGAAGAAATATGAATGTAACATTTTTTCCTCCCTTTTTCCACTCTTAATATTGCTTCATTTTGGGTTGGTGTGACTTGAATTGTTGCCTGAAATCCATTTACTTGCAAATAATTGCTCAGATCCTCCTCTACCCTTTCAATGCTGAGAGAGAGCACCGCTGACAATGGTTGTTTCCACGAATTTGTTTGTTTTTCTGATTCTGGCATCTCGTGAGAGTCTATTGTTGAATAATACAAAGATCTTTGGGTGAAGTATGCTTGAGGGTAAATAGGGTAATTGACGCGTCAGGCCCGGAGCGAGCTGGAATTTTGTGATTGTGATAATTAAAAGAGTTTTATGACCATAGAATATATGGGAGACCTAGAAGAAGAAAAAACTGCTTTTCTTATAGATAGAATGAATTCCGCCCTCCCACCGCTTGAATTATATACCTTAGGTACCTTGATGTGCCCAGAAGACGACGATTTCGAGAAATCGTCTGCCTTGCACAGAACTATGAGGTGAAAACATGAGCAAGAAAGTCAAGATTGCGATCGCAGGTTTAGGCAATTGCGCATCGTCCATGATTCAAGGGCTTGAATATTACAAAAGTGCAGACGACGACGCATTTGTACCCGGTCTCATGCATGTCAGATTTGGAGACTATCACATTTCTGATGTAGAGGTTGTGGCCGCTTTCGAGGTAAACAAGCTAAAAATTGGGAAAGATGTGGCTGATGCTATCTGGGAGCACCCTAACGTTGCGAGAAAGTTCGCAGATGTATCGAAAACTGGTGTTGAGGTTCTCCCCGGACCAATAGAGGATGGCGTCGCTCCACACATGAGAGAATCATTCCATGTCTACGACCCCAAGGAAATCTCAACAGTTAATGTCGCTGATGCGCTAAAAGAAGCCGGTGCTGATGTCCTCATTAATTTTACACCAGTTGGTTCTGAGAACGCTTCTAGAGCATATGCCCAAGCTTGCTTGGACTCCGGCGTTAGTTTCGCTAATGGAATTCCTGCGTTCATAGTAAGTGATCCAACTTGGGCTAAGAAATTCTTAGATGCAGGAATTCCTGTAGCTGGAGACGATATCAAGAGCCAATTGGGGGCAACTATTCTTCATCGCGTTCTCATGAAACTAGCTCTTGACAGAGGCATTCGGGTCAAGGAAACGTTTCAGTTGAATGTTGGCGGCAACACAGACTTTGAAAATATGAAATATGAGAATAGGCTTCACACTAAGCGTATCTCCAAGACCGAGGCCGTGACCTCTGTTCTTCCTTATGACGTACCAACACGAATAGGTCCCTCTGACTATGTGCCTTTCCTTGGAGACGAGAAGGTCTGTTACATCACCATGGAAGGATATAACTTCGGAGACAACCCTGTACATGTTCAGCTAAAGCTTTCCGTCCAAGACAGTCCTAATTCCGCGGGAGTAATGATCGATGTTGTTCGAGCCCTAAAGATTGCCCGAGACAGAGGCCTAGCCGGACCAATCTACACTATCTCTGCATATTCCTTCAAGCATCCGCCCGTGCAAATACCCGATTTCTTGGCCAGAGACTTGATTGAGCGTTTCCTTCAGGGAGAATCAGACATAGAACTTGCAAAACCATACTTGTCTCAATTTCCAATAAAGGAGGTTGCCTAAAATGGTTCAGATTAACGTAGCAATCGCTGGTGTTGGCAATCTTGCCACAGGTCTTGTTGAAGCTTTACAGTATTACAAATCAAACCAAGATTTAATTGGAGTCTCATATCCTTCACTTGGAGGATATCTGATCGAAGACATCAACATTGTTGCTGCCTTTGACATTGATGACAGAAAAGTTGGCAAAGATCTTTCAGAAGCTGTACGTATCTCTCTTGGAGCAAGAGAGCCCTTTGTTGAACGTCTCAATTCATTAGGTGTTGAAGTTTTGAAGGGTCCTGTAGAAGATGGGATCTCAGAAATGACAAAAGATGTCATTCCCCTATCTTCTCAGAAGGAGGTAGACGTTGCCAAAATTCTAAAAGAGACAAACGCAGACATTTTAATAATTGCCGTACCAACTGGTGCAACAAAAGCTGTATATAAGTATGCCGAGGCCGCTTTAAAGGCCGATGTTGCAGTGTTGAACGCCACTCCGACCCCTCTTGCTAGAGATCCAAGTTGGGCAAGAAAATTCAAAGAAGCCAGAATTCCCTTAGCAGGAGATGATATTCAATCCAAAGCAGGCGGAACTGTTATCCACAAAGGAATCCTTGACGCCCTTACCGAGCAAGGTGTTAGAGTGATCAACACCTATCAACTAGATGTTTCTGGAGGATTGGAGGGTCTAAACACGTTGGATGTGAAAAGAAGAGCGTATAAGAGAGGAGTGAAGGAAGATACCATCCGGCGAGCAATGCCTTATCCCTTGAACGTCGCAAGTGGCACAACCGATCATCTCGAATTTCTCGGAGATCGGCGTATCGGCCACTTTTGGATCGAAGCCCGCTACTTCATGAATGCGCCCTTGCGAATTGACCTTCGAATGGAATCTTACGATTCACCCAACGGTGCTGCGACTCTTGTTGATGCCATACGAGCAATTCAAATTGCTCGAAATCACGTAATTTCTGGTCCTATTACCGCAATTAGCGCATATTGCTTTAAAGCAGCTCCTGTTATTGTAAGCAGAATGCAGGCTAAGAAATGGTTCGAGGACTTTGTCAATAAGAAAACCTACAACTAAGTCTTGAACTCTCCAAATTCTTTCTTTCCTTTCCCCCCCCTTTTTTATCATAATTCTCTAGACATGTACGGTTTTGGAAATTCTGGAAAATATACTGCCCCTATGGTTTCCTCTTTGAAAAGGAGATCTTCTGGATGCAATAGTATAGAAAGTTCTTTCCACAAGAAAAGGCTCGCAAAACCTTTTGGCAAAACCAAAGCAACCGCTCCATCAATGGGAGACGCTTTGCGCGCTAGTCTATGAACTTCGCGAGTTCTCTGTAACACGCCGTCCAATCCTTCAACATGTGGAAAAAACCCTCCTTGAAGATAAGAATTAACCTTTTCCTTGGAGCTAAGTTCAACAATGCCATGAATTTCTCTAGCCGATTTTAGAGAAACCAAGCGATAACCTTTACCAATAAGTAGAGCTTTTGCTACTTTCTGGCAAATGCGTTCTTCAGAACTGAGAATCAATTTAATATCCTCTGAACTTAATATTTTCCTCAAAAAGGGATGATAGGAAAGAGTAAGTTCGTCTTGCTCCGCTAGATCTGAATTTAAGACGTCGATCCATATGACGTAGAGTTGCACGATTCAATCTATAGGACATGATTTAAACCGGTTTCCGTCATGACTTTCCCTGTAGATTCCAATAAACGCTTAGGAACATTGTGGCTAAGAATCTAGTAACCGCCTACGCTAACGAAATGCTTAAAACAACGCTCAAGGTGTATAGAATGAAAATTTGTTCTTGAAATATTCGGGGCGCGTAGCTCAGCAAGGCAGAGCGGGCGGCTCTTAAGTTTTTACAGAGCAACCGCCTGGTCGGGGGTTCAAATCCCCTCGCGCCCGCCATCTATTAAACTTGTCTCTAAGGAAAACTTATACCCTCATGGTGTTTATTTCATAAACAGAAGGGGATAAAAATTGGACGAGGAAGAGATTCCGTGGTCACTTGACGTTCCGTTGCCTAGCTCGAACCTTTCCCCCTCATTGCGTTTGTTACAAAAGGCTGTTTCAAACGATTCTTTAAGTTCTCAGGAATGGCAACTGATAAGCGAATCAGTACGGAATTTACCCAACTTCGACTCTAGAGAAGATCCAATTTACTTGTTTGCTGCTTCTCTCATAGCCAAGGGAGAAGACGCTCGAAAAGTCTTCTCAATCATTGGCTGGGGCGGATTTGAAAAATTGGTAAGTCTAATTCTGGGTTTTCTTGATTTCAGAGCTAAAGAAAACGTTAGATTCAAGACACTACTTGGGAATCGCCGGGAAATAGATATTCTCTCATTTCGAAGACCTGTAATTCTCTCTATCGATTGTAAGAACTGGCTTCGGCAATCTGCTTCGAAGAGTAGCTTGATGCAGGCCTCTGAATCACAATACGAAAGAACCTTGGAATTAGTAGATGTCCTTTCCGACTTAACCTATCTCTTGCCAATTAATCATTGGCCAATCGCTAAGATCTACCCCCTAGTGATTTCAGCAAAAGGAACACAAGTAATTTATCATGACGGATCTGCAATCGTTACAGTACGACTCATTAGATCATTTGTCTCTAATATTCAAGGAGACGATGAACTCCAACCCATTTTGTGGCGGAATATAACAAGCTACGACTATGAGTTTTAAAGCTCTAAAAATATCATAATCTTTTTCTTAACTCATGTGATTCCTAGTTTAGATTGAATTGACGCTACACCTACTCACTCTCTATCGTTTTGCAGAACTTGCAAAACAAGAGGCTAAAGCCCTCAACGAGTTGATACGTTCCCCCCATCCTTCGACAGCAGATCA
>JAJRWK010000137.1 GCA_024276795.1 archaeon
AAGGCAAGTAAAAGAATGAAGTTAGCGATAAGCAATGATTATTAAGAAAAAAGATTATTGCTGGACTCTTAATAACGGCTTTCTCACTTATTGTGCCGTTGGTAGTTATTGGTGAAATCATTTTTTCAGCACCTAGAAACAAGGACTACGAAGACTTTCCTCTTCAACAAGCCACCGCAAAAACAAAGGACGGCGTTGTTATTGTTTTCTGGTTTTCAAATAACTCTGAGAATTTAGTAATAATGATTCATGGACATAACGATAATGCTGGCATTCTATTTAAGCGAGCCAAGGGGCTAATACAAAACCAGCCCTACGATTCCTACTTGGATTTGAGAAATCATGGAAAAAGCGGAGAAAAATTGCTCGTTTCTTTTGTCGTATGTAAGAGTAGAGATGTAGTCGCGGAGTTAATTGGGCAGTTTCGAAGAATTGCAAAAAAACGTAATTTGCGGCACTTCCATCAAAACTAGAGATTGAATCGCTTTCTTTGCTTTCGTTTCTGATACTGCTGATTAATCTTTTTGCTCGTGATCTTTGTCTTTTTGAATTTTGGAAACGATCCAAGATCTTGTCAGAATAATTTCTTTATGTGCGTTCACTAATGCGTTCTCGATTTCTTTGGAGAAGGAATCTTTTTCTCCAAGTCTTATTTCTAAATAATCCATTAAATCCTCAATTAGATCTAAGATTTCCAATTCGTCAATATTGGCATCTTTGAGACGTTCAATAATCTGATTTGCCAAACTTTGCTCGGAGATTTCGTTATGATGATTTTTCATTAGCTCACCTATTTTTTCAAGATCTATTATTTAAGGAACTGCAGGCTTCCACCTTGGTAGAAAATGTTATTTCTATGATATTCCAAGGCTTCATCCGAGGCTCTTAATCGAGGATCTAAAGGATCTGGAAGGGGAGTGCCCTCATAGTTGTAAATTTCTTCATACATGTCAACTCTTTCCAGTAGTGGAGATACAATGAGTTTCCTATTGATGTCATAAGAGATCCATCCTACATCAAATGCCCAGTGGTGGAGCTTGCACAAGGCAATACCATTTTGGACAATGTCTGCTCCCATTTTGGATTTTGGAATTATATGCGCCGCTTCGCATTCATATCTTTGAGGGGGAGGAGTTTGGCGTTTTTTCCCACAGACAACGCATTTTCCTTGATATTGCTGGATAACGGCGTCTCTAAATCCTTTTTGGCGATAGACCAGTTTTGCAGACTGATATCTCGCTTCTTTGTCGAACAGTATCATTTTGTCTTCTTTTTTCTTTAGTGATGATTGTAGAATTTGAGCGGATGCTGAAATGACAAGTGTTTCCATTGCTTCAGGATTAGGAAGGACCCTTACGGGCACTACGGGATGTGAAAAGTCATTGAAATTTGAGATCATGTGTAGTTCATGATAATGACTAAGAGAGTTTACTTTTGACATGGACACTAATTGGGGATTGGAAACCAGCATATAGGGGAACGATTTCTTTTCTAGTCGTTTGCCTCTTATTTCAATGAAGTTAAAGTCTTGCAAGTCATTAAGAGATTCCTTGGCAACTACTCCGTTTACATTTAATTCGAGTCCGGTTGAGATCCCCTCCTTGCTGGCTAGAAAAACGAATAGAGAAGAATGCTCTCGCCTCATGAGTTGTCTTGAAACACGTTCCAGTTCTTGACGGATTCGTGGTAACTTCATAGATATTCCAAAGATAGGAGGCAAATTTACTGGGACAAGGAATTCGTTATATTGATCCGCTGATTCGAAAAAAGATTCAAGCAGTAGCGTTTCTGCTTTTGGATTGGCTCGTATTATTTCTCCTAAATGTAGTGTGAAATGCTTGGGACGATACGGCCTACCCTCCCGAAGAAGATGGAACAGCACCACTCTTCTTTTTTTACCGGTTTGATCCTTCTGCTTGCCCCAACTATAACCTTGACACCTATATTGACCGAGATATTCCCACTTATTCCGATCATGCCGATAAAAATATTGAATCGTTCGTCCTTTTCGAGGGGCTTCGACTAACGACTTGTTATTTCCTTCCAAGGTTTGATCTCCGTGTTGTCCTTGACCAGTGTAGTTAATTATTTCGAAATCTTCTTTCAAAGATTGGTCTTCATAAATTGCTTCCCGCTGACCAGAGGGATTAGTAAACAATACTACGTGATCATTAGTTGTTGACACGCGAATTCCGCCTTGCTTTGAAATGACAAGTTGGTTTGAAATATAATCATTGGAATAAATCTCACCGATTTTGAAGTCCATAATGGGATCAATAATTGGTAATTTAGACATTGTTGCCCATCCTCTTGGATTTGTGCCCCAACAAATTTAGGGTCTAGCATTAATTAGTTTTTATGCGTTTAGGGTTCGATTTATTATTCCAATCAATACAGCAAAAAAATCAAGCAGTTTCTCGAACAAATCTGAAAGAAACTCATTCTACAGAATTAGGGCAATGATTTGTATAGGGTGCATACTAAAATATGAAAGAGGAATCAATTGTGGGCTCTTTTTTTGTTTCAAAGATTTCGGACAAATTTTCCTATTTGGGAGAAAAAGGGATACTTCTGGAAACAGACCTTCCAGAAAAAGTAGAGTCCCAATTAAACCTTTTAAAAACATAGGCAGAAGTGTTTTGGAGAAGATTTCCTTTTACATCATTGGAAAGCCTATTCAAGAAAGTGAAACAATTGTTGAGTCCGAAGGGAACATGGATTTTCTCCACCTATAAGATTAAGGATTTTTCATCTTTGAACAGTTCATTAAAGGGAAATTACTCAGGCGAACTCTTACTTCAACCCAAAAAGGA
>JAJRWK010000138.1 GCA_024276795.1 archaeon
GTCTAGAACCTCCTTAGTACTAGGAATAATGTCTGAACCACGAGGGTCAATCGCACAAGCAAACCGTAGTGCCTTTGCTAATGCCTTGAAAATAGCTTCCAGTTTGTGGTGATCATTTTCTCCCGACATCAGGTTCACTACGAGGTTTGCACCCATGGAAGTAGAAAAAGACTCGAAGAAATGCTTGGAAAGGTCGGTGTCAAGGTCTCCGCAAAATCGTCTTTTGAACTTAGCTTTAAATTGTAAGTAAGGTCTCCCACTAAGATCTACTGCTACAAGGGCTAGTGCATCATCCATTGGATAAATGAAGAATCCTGAACGCATGATTCCTATCTTGTCTTCAAGGGCTTCCTTAAAGGCTCGCCCAAGCACTATGGCTATGTCTTCCACTAAGTGGTGTTGATCTACGTGGATGTCGCCACTAGCTTTTACCATAATATCAAAAAGCCCATGCCTTGCAAGCGCCTCTAGCATGTGGTTAAGGAAGCCGATAGGTGATTCAATCGACGCTTTACCTGTACCGTCAATGTTTAACTCAACGGAAATGTTTGTTTCCTTCGTTTTCCGAATAACTCTTGAGACTCTGTTCATACCAAGATCTCCTCCAAGTCAATAATGGTTGGCAAAACGTAATCTGCACCATGATCTGCGAAAGATTTCAATGCCAATAGAACCCTAGGTTCAATATCTGGCCTCTCAACTCTTTTCCCTAAACGAAACTGCTTGAGAATTTCTTACGTTTCAGGAAAAGTCAAGCCACTTGTGTTGATAACCCCTACACTGGTTATTTCAGCGCTTCTTGCAGCGAGAACATCATTAACCGTGTCTCCAAAGAAGAAGCCATTCTTGCCGTTCAAGTTTTGCAAACAAAGTCGAATCCCATAAGGGTCGGGCTTGTCGTTAGGAACGTCATCCAAAGTAATCACGGAGAGGAAATACTTGAGTACGCCAAATTTCTCGAGCGTGTATAGGGCTTCTTCTCTAGGCCGGCCAGTAACAATCCCTAATCGGTACTGGCTAGAAAGCTTTGACAACAACGATGTGTTCAGTAACCATTTCTCATTTGCTTTTGTTTCCTCATAGGCTTCTTGGAACACGTTTCTAATTGCAGCAAGGGTGATGTGTTTACTCCTTTCACGAACTAGTCTTTGAGCAATAAGCCAATCGTTATTCAGGCCATATTTTTGCCGAACAGCAAAGATTGCTTCTCTGTCGACCTGTTCCGGGGTGAAATGCTCAACGCAACAAATAATTGCCTCATCATAATCATAGGATTGGGAGACGTCTACAAGAACACCATCCATGTCAAATAGCAAAACGGGCTCAGAAAGAATGTCATCTATTGCTTGCAAGAAAACAGCCATGCTCTCTTGATCCCCAATAGTGATTCTACTATGTCCTTGAAGCAACATATCGTCAGTACAGTTTCGTATCAGTATTTTCCTTATTCGCAACTTTTCGTTCAGCCAATCGTTTATGAGGCCAAACTCGGCCAATATGAAATTTGCCTTGGAGTCTTGAACCTTGAATCCTCTAGAAACAAGTGCTTGTTTGACTAGTTCTCTAGCTTGAGAGACTTGCTCGACATAGGTTCTTCAGAACTCTTCATCAGAGATCGCGGCTTGAACAGCAACACAAGCTAACTTGCTGACAGGAAATGGAGGGGAAAGCTTACGCAAAAAATCAACAATTACAGCATTAGCCGTAATGTAACCAATCCGTAATCCCGCCAATCCATAGGACTTAGAAAAAGTTCGCATGAGAAGGACATTCTCATAGTCTTTAGCCAGAAAACCCAGGTCGATTTGTGCGAATTCACGGTAAGCTTCGTCAACAACAATCAACGTTCTAGGAGACAGTATTCGAACTTGCTGGACAAGAGCTTCAAGTTCTGTTTTAGAAAGAAACGTACCCGTGGGCTTGTTAGGATTTACGACAACAAGGATTTTCGGCTTCTCCTTAGAAACGGTTTCGAGCACATTCTCAAAAGGATAGGAAAAATCGGATGAGAAGGGCACAGAAACTAATTCCACACCTCTTATCTCAGCATATGCTCGATACATTGAAAAGGTCGGAACAACCAACAAGAGTTTATCCCCAGGGCTCAGAAAAGCTTCGAAAACGAGGCGGATACCATCATCGATCCCTGCAGTGATCAAGATCTGGCCTTGGTCGATTCTTTCAACTTCAGTAATTAATTTACTGACTAGAGAGTACGAGGGATAGGTAGACACGTCTTGCACCGTAGCATTGCGAATAGCAGTCATGACTTTGGGAGAGCACCCGGCTAAGTTTTCATTCAAGTCCAGACGCAAGTAATCTTCGAGGTTTTCTGACACCAAGGAATAAGATTCGATCGATAATAAGTCTGAGTCTCTAGCTAGGGTCTTTGGTGATTTCATTGCTCCACGCCTCTCATGATAATCTGTGCTCAGATTTTGTCAAGGCCTAACGAACTCAGCAACTGCAAGTATTGAGCCGGTTCTTCTTCAAAGATGTACATCGCAGGAAACACAACCACGCCAGAACCACCAACTGATCGGATTTCTTCTATGACCTCAAGCAACTTCGTCTTCTCAACCATTATGTGAATCGCAAACCAGTTTTACCCGCATTCATGATTTTCGAAACCGTCGGTCCTTGCAGGCCCCTTAGAACGGGTTTAGCAAGCAATTTAGAAATTTGGGTACTAGGATCACCCCTCATGTTTGCGAAAACTGAGACAAAATTTTGGGCCCGAAGAGTAGCTTCGAAGAGCTCAAGCAATGTTCTTACCATTTTCAAAGCTCTTGCATCATCTAGCAGAAGCGGTCTATTGCCTATAAGAATTGCTTGAGAAGAAAGAATACACCCGTCTTCAAGCCTTTTGAGACGATTATCCTCAATGGTCTGCCCAGCTGAAACTAAATCTACTATGAATTCCGCATTTCCGAGTGTGGGAGAAACCTCCAATGTACGAGCACCGGTAGCAAGGGCTAACGGTATTCCGTGTTCACCAAGGAATAAAGTCGTCAATTTGGGAAGCTTCGTAGCGACTCTGAACTTCTTCTCAGATAGCAGTGCCAATTCCTTGATGTCACTCATTTTCGTCACGGGCCAAGTTTCTGGAACTGCGACTTCGAGGGTGCATTTCCCAAATCCAAGCGCATCATGTATTATTACGATGTTTTCGGGATGAACAGGGAGTTCAGAGACCAGATCATACCCAGCAATGCCAAAAGTCAAAAATCCATTTTCAACGCCTTGCACAATGTCTTGTTGTCGTTGAAATACAATCTGGAGACCGGGGATCTCAGCCACTGTTGCCAAATACTGTCTTCGAATGCGTTCAACAGTCAAGCCGCATTTTTGGAGAAATCTTAGCGTTTCTTTTTCCATTCTTCCCTTGCTTGGGATGCCCATCCGTATTGGAGAAATCTGTTCAGAATTCATTAGATCACCTATGTTTATAAAAAGAGGAGTCTTTCCCTTAGATCGAAAAGAGATGGGAACGACTAAATCAGAATTGTCTGATCCGAGGGAAAACGAGCAACGGAAGTTATAATGTGGGCATGTGAACGCGTTCACCTAGCATAATTGTTGCACCTCCAAGGAAAAACAGAAAGCTTTCTGTTGCGATTCAAAATTCTTTTCGAAAAAAGAGAAGAACAAATCATGACAGAGTCATTTGAAAATGTGGAAAGCGACGATGAGGGTTCAATGAACGCGATCAC
>JAJRWK010000139.1 GCA_024276795.1 archaeon
AAAAAAACGAGGCAATCGCCAAGGAACTTGGAGTTAAGTTCCTACATAAGCGGTCTCATCATTTGCTCTATCAGCTTCGTGCTTTCATTCAGGAGAACCTTGGACTGGGTAGCTTCGTATTCAGAATGCCAAATGGTGAAATTATAGCCACGGCAGAGACAAAAGACGAACTCATTGAACTCATCAAAACCGTTCCGGGTGAGAGCCTCTATTTTCACGGAAGTCAAAATCACTTTTCAAGCTGGCTGTTTGCCAAAGGCGATTACGAATTAGCTTACAGCATAAGACCAGTAAAGGTTACGGACTTTAAGGATACCGAAGAGCTTAGAGCTTTTTTGCTGAAAGTCTTTGAAGAAAGCACCAGAAAACGCTACCAAGGAGTAATTGCTGATTTTTCCAAAGAAGGCTTTGATAGTCATGCAATCTTCACTCGGTTAGGGAGAGGATCCCTCGGGGGCAAAGGCAGAGGGCTAGCCTTTATAACAATCCTTCTAGCTAATCAAGAATTCAAAGAAAAATACCCAGATGTTGAGATTTCTATTCCTCAAACTATTGTAATCTCCACCGAATATTTCGATAAATTCATGGAAGAGAATAACCTAATCGAAGCCGCGCTGAGCGAGGACATAAGTGATGAGGAACTAAAGGAGTTATTCGTTTCCCGTCCTTTGCCCTCGGAACTAAGAGACGCTCTCACATTGATCCTACACAAGATCGACACACCTATTGCAGTCCGTTCCTCAAGCTTGCTTGAAGATTCTCAATTCCAACCTTTCGCAGGGATCTACACAACCTATATGTTGCCAAATAACCACCCTGATCTTGACACTCGTCTTCGACATCTCGAAGAAGCTATTAAACTCGTTTATGCTTCAATTTACACAAAACTTGCAAAGAGCTATATCAAAACTATTGGCCAACAAGTAGAAGTCGAAAAAATGGCAATAGTTATCCAAAAAATAGTAGGCAAAAAACATGAAAATCGCTATTATCCTGACTTCTCAGGAGTAGCTCAAAGCATCAACTATTATCCGATCAGCTATATGAAACCAGAAGACGGCATTGCAACAATTGCTCTAGGACTCGGAGCAATGATTGTTGAAGGTGGGCAGGTATTATCATTTTCACCAAAATATCCAAAGCTACTTCCCCAAGCCTCAACACCGAAAATGGCTCTGGACGCAACGCAAAAAGAATTCTATGCCCTAAATCTTAGCAAACCTAATGTTAATCTGCTGAAAGGAGAAAATGCAACCCTAGAATTACTCCCAATTACTATTGCCCAAAAAGACGGGTCCTTGACATGGCTGGCAAGCAAATATGACTACCAAAATGATCGAATGCTAGACTCTATGAAATCCCCAGGAGTGCCTGTCCTCACCTTTGCTCCCATCCTTAAGCACGAACGATTTCCCCTGACAAAAATTATCAATGATCTTCTAGATCTGAGCCGCAGAGCCTTCGCTGCCCCTGTTGAGATAGAATTTGCAGTGCTCCTAGATTATGAGGAAGAAAAGCATCATGAATTCCGCATCTTACAAATACGCCCAATGGTTGATGGAACAGATCGAAACGATGAAAATATCGACTGTCTGAAAGAGGAAGCCATTATCTTTTCCTCAAAAGTTCTGGGCAACGGTATCTTCAACAATATTCAAGATATAGTGTACGTGCGTCCCGATACATTTGACACCTCCAAAACAAGAGACATTGCCCTAGAAATTCACAACATTAACCAAGAATTAGCAGAAGAAGCAAGAGAGTATGTCCTCATAGGTCCTGGAAGATGGGGCACTCAAGATCCATTTCTAGGAATCCCTGTAAACTGGGGAGACATCAACTTTGCGAGAGCCATTGTTGAAACCACTCTTCCTGATTTTGTTGTAGATCCCTCACAAGGAATGCATTTCTTTGTAAACATCACATCAACTAGAAGGGCATATTTCACAGTTTCTCACAAATCGAAGGAAGACTTTCTTAACTGGGCATGGCTCGAAGGTCAAAAGACCCATTGCAGTTATGAATATGTGCGCCACATTAGACTCAACCATCCTGTATCTGTCAGAGTCAATGGAAGAAAAGGAAAAGGAGCAGTTATCATACAGCCTATAGAAAAAACGGACGAAGAAGACGAATAAGTGCTACGAAACGTTACTCTCGAAAATGTTTTCCCCATTTCCAAATGACAAGTATTAATTTAAGGGCATTTCAAAAGGAAATCAAGATGAAACTTCGTACTAGTCTTTGGATTCTTTTATCCTTCATGCTCCTCTTTTCAATTATTCCTTCTCTAAATGCGACTCAGATAGTTCCCGTATCTGGCGTTATCCCGAAGCCTTCTCTGAATCAGGACGGCTCACAGCTTCCAAATATTATTGTGATGATTGGAGACGGGATGGGCCCCGAATACATGAGAATCGCCAGTTTGGTTGAATATGGCTCTGTAAATGCAACCATCCTTGACACAGCATTCCCAGTTCATTCATTGTATGACACTCGAAACATAAAAGGAGAAATCACAGACAGTGCCGCTGGTGGAACTGCGATCTCAACCGGTTTTCGAACAGCCAATGGCAGAATCGCGATGGATCAATACGCAAACATCAATTACAAAACCATCCTTGAGTATCTCTTGCATGATGCTAATTATTCCACTGGAATTGTAACAACAACAGACATAGCCCATGCCACCCCTGCTACCTTTACTGCTCACGTCCCTGACAGAGACATGAAAGCTGAAATCCTCGACCAAGAATTAAGACAAGGAATCGACGTTGTCCTAGGAGGATCAGGACTCAAAGCTTACACTTCTCCGTTAAGAGAATTGGCTAAGAACATCAACGAAACCTATGGATACCCCGTAGCCTACAATAGGTCCCAGCTTCTATCCATGAGTCAGACCTATTCACGCCTAGTCGGCATATTTGGAAAAGGGCATCTTCCTTATGAAACCGAACGAAATACAACTAAAGATCCAAGTATTGTTGAAATGACAAGAGCTGCTCTCGACATTCTTTCTCGATCTGAAAAGCCATTTTTCCTAATGGTAGAAGGTGGCAGAATTGACCATGCTGGTCATGACAGAAATGCTACAAATGCGGTTATTGAAACCATCATGTTCGAAAAAGCAATACGATATGCAAGATCTTTTGCCGAAAGCATAGGAAACACTATCGTCGTCGTAGGGGCAGACCATGAAACTGGAGGCTTCAGAATGAACTCCATTACTGACTTAGGATCAGAGTTGCCCACCTTCGGATACACGCGGGAACAAAACATGACCATACGGTATGACCGCATCTCGAAACTAGACGTGAGCTTTCTGACATCATCACACACTAACACACTGATTGGATTCTGGGGTTTTGGACCAGGAATGGACAACTCCACGATCAAGGTTGAGAAAAACATCGATATTTTCTGGACTCTGAACAAGATCCTTGGAGCTTTCCCCGTTTTCAGTTCGTACTCTTACCGACTTTATGACAACGGAACCTTATTCATCGACATAGGAGTGGAAGACCAAGATCAGTCTGCCACAAGCGTTCTCATAAATATCCGAGAAAACAATGCTGAAACTTCTGCAGAGTACATAGAGAAGATTCAAACGACAAGTGGCGTCAACAAATACGCTTATTCTGTCGATCCCACAAGTAACTATTCTCTCTCATTTATCTTAATTGATCCAAGTAGCCCCTTCAATGTATCATCATTTATCTCAACACCAAAACTTTATGAAGCAAACCCGACAAATTCCTCGCCTCCTGGAAACGGACCAGAAGAAGCAACGGGCTCGGCCTTCTTACCCATACTGTCCGGATTTCAAACGATTATCTTACTTCTTGGAGTAGCCTCGTTTATTCAGAAGAGAAAGTCTCAAGTGATAACTTAGGACTTCAGTTCACATTTAGGAACAATTCCTCCCTCTTCTCTCATGAATTTCTTACCATGATCGATGAGTCGCTTCATTTTCAGCAAGTGCATCTCTGTTGAACCAAAGTTCATTTCTCTTTTTTTAGGCTCTTAGCTTCTCATAAGTATGCATCTTCTAAACCTAGCAAACAAAACATATGCTCAATTAGACGTCAAAAGAGAATGGACCGAATTTAAGGACGCCACTAGAGCAACAAATGACAAGAATTATGCAAAAGCTTTTGCATCAATTAAGGACGTAGTTAGGTTTGTT
>JAJRWK010000140.1 GCA_024276795.1 archaeon
CACTCCGATTCTCGCTTTCGCTACAATCAGCTTAATTCTGTTATTCGTAGGTCATAGAGTGATCAACGAGCTAGGAAGTGATGAAGAAGAGAACAAGCCGCCTATCGGAGATACAGGAGAGCCGGGTAATGGTAACGGCTGGAAATAAGATCTAAGCAAGAAAACGAAAAGCGTGGCGTTATCAAGAATCCTGCCAATTTATCTATTAATGTTTATGAGGGTTCCAATCCATCTTTAGTACGTGAACCTTTCACTAATTCGCGCCAAAATTGGGCAGGGACTCCTAGTTGAGGCTCAAGATCTCATAGATGGCTTAATTAAAGGTTCAGAAAATAAAAAAAACCGCTATGAAATAGAGATTCTCAGATCTCAACTTCTGTTCTTAATGGAAAGATTCGATCAAGTAGTTGACCAAGCAGAGAAGTTAAGAAAAATAATCACTAAGTCAAAGAACACAAACAATGTATTTCTCGCAACTTGGTTTCTAATGGCAAGCCAAATCCGACAGAATCAACCAGGTATTGCACAACAGATCTATGAATTATTCTCACAACGAGCAAAAAAGGAATTTGAGCAAGAAAAATCCCTTCCGCTAGCCAATATGCTTCTCGAAGCACACCTCAATTTCCTAAAAGGAGTTTCAGAAATTGGAAAAAGCAATTTCTCACAAGCAATATCTTCCCTAAGAGAAAGCTCAAAACAATATTTCACCGTTGAACATCATGAAGGAATGGCTCGAGCATACGAAATGCTAGCCACCGCCCATTGGAAAAAGGGCAACCTAATTGAAGCTACAAGCTATTTCCAACAAGCACACATGGAATGGGAAACATTACAATATAAGCCAGGAATTGTAAGAACCCTGCAAAGCATAGGGGCAATCCTAACATCAAAAGGAGACTATTCCAAGGCAATTACTTACCTCAACCAAAATATCAAGAATCTCGAAACAATGCAACACAACGTAGCGCTTGCATACACCCTAAACAGCCTAGGGACACTCTACTATTATCGAGGAGAACTAGAAAGCGCACTAGAAGCTTTTTCTTCAGCACTTCAGCAAAATCCGGCAAACAATAGGCTGAAAATATGGATTCTAAACAACATTGGATTGATCTATCATGCCCAAAATAACTACCAACAAGCAAACTCATTCTTCCAAAAAGCATTAGACTTGGCAAGAGAAATCAAAGACAACATTTCAACATCGCTTGTTCTCCATAATCTCGTTGTTCTCAAAATCGACTTTGGCCAAAAATCAGAGATATTAGAGCTAATCAAACAACTAGAGAAAATCTCCAAGAAGTCCTCTGACCCGATTGTCATGCAAAGATTCCTTCTTGCAAAAGCACTTCTTCTCAAAGCGAGTTTTAGAATGGTCAACCAAGCAGAAGCTTTCAAGATATTTCAAACGATTGCATCGCAAGAAATAAGCGAAATAGGGTTACACCTATTTGCAATATTCAACCTCTGCGAAATGCTCTTCCAAGAATACATCAACTACAATAGTGAAGAAGCTCTCAAAGACATCGAGAAATGGACTACGAAACTCCAAGAATTCGCAATAGCCCAAGGCTCTGCGTTTTACCTCATACAAGCATATCTCATTCAAGCACAGCTCCACATTGTGAATGCAGAACTGAATCAAGCAAAAAACATCTTATCACTAGCTCAGCAAATAGCAGAAGAAAAAGGATTACGAAACCTTTCCATAAAAGTGTCTCAAGAACTCGATGAGCTTCTGAACGCACAAGCAACACTTGCTGAAACAACAACCACCCTTGCCGTTGCAGAACGAATTAAGCTAGCAAGAATTGATAAACTGTCTGAAACGGCAAACATTAGAAATCCAATACCCACCCAAGAAATCCCAAGAGAGACGCCCATTGCATTCATTCTTGCATCAAACACAGGCGAGCTCATAATGCAGAGAAAATTTGCCGCCAACCTCTCCATCGAGAGCGATCTCATAGGAGGATTTCTCAATGTCTTGGATAAATTCGCAAAATACGTTTTTCGAAAAGAAGAAATTGTTGAAAGACTAAGGATTGGGGAATACACTCTTCTGATGAGACAAATTCAAAATACTTATTTCTGCTACGTCATCAAGGGAGCGTCGTATACAGCAGTGCAAAAACTAGAATTACTCATAGAGGCATTGCAGACTAAAATAACCCTTTGGAAAAACATCATAGGGTCAAAAAAGAAGCCATCAAGAAAAAACGAGGAGGCTCTGAATAAGCTACTAGACGAACTCTTTCTACAAGATCAAGAAGCGCCTAGAGAAAGAAAGACTTTAGTAAAAGAAAAAAAGGAAGCTGAATTAATAGAGGAAGAAGAGGAGATAATTCCCCACGAATTGCTATCATACAAGAAAACGTTTCATCCAGTAAAACTAGGAATACTCAAAATTCTCTCTCACCATGCGAGACTACCAGCATCTGACGTAAGACAAATACTGGGTGTGCCCTGGGGAAACTTTGACACGCATCTCTCCGCATTAATACGCATGG
>JAJRWK010000141.1 GCA_024276795.1 archaeon
ACCAAACGACCCTCTTCCCACAGAACCGATTTCTCTTCTGGGAAATACAATCCTTCTATTTGGCTTTCAGAGAAAAATTGACAACGTTTACATCGGAGATCTTCATGGCAATCGTTTTACCATAACTGTGCGTCAAGCAAGGCATGTCCCAGCAAATTTAGAGGAAATCCTTAAGAAGCCGAAGCCAAATTACTACGGGATTCAGCGATTCGGTGAAAGAAGGCCAATATCTCATCTGATTGGAAAACGTCTTCTTTTAGGTGACTATGAACAGGCTGTTAGGCTATTTTTGTGCGATACTAGTGGTACGGAGCCTTGTGAACTCAAGAAGTTCAGAAAACAGATAGACTTCGAGAATCCGGATAATTTGAAAGAAACGGCAGAAGTGTTTCCTAATCGATTGTTTCTTGAAAAACTCGTCCTAAGACACCTTAGTCAAAACCCTAAAGATTACGAAGGTGCGCTACTAGAACTCCCACATCGATTACTTTATCTCCAGATCTATGCGTTTCAATCCTATTTGTTTAACCAGTACTTATCAGTCCGCTTAGAAGATGATCCTTTTACCCCGATCACTGGTGAAATAATGGGGGCTAGATCAAACATGGTTGTAGCACCGATTCCTGGAGGAGAACGTTCAATTAAAGGAGAAGCTGCTGACATCTACGAACTCTTGTTAAACAAGGAAAACATGACCTTTGCCAAGCTAAGACCTCCTCCAGAGCTAAGGATAAGAATTCGCAGAATTTTCCGCGAACTTTTCATCCAACCGGATAACACCTATGCCGAAATCATTGATGAGCAAAGCTACCGGGTCAAATTCGATCTCCTAAAAGGACAATACGCGACAAGCGTTCTAAGAGAAATCATGCAGAACGGTGCAGTTTCTGCCACCTCAGGCCTTGCACAAGAAGTTGCGTCAGACATGACTGACTAAATGAAAAGGAAAAAAACAAAAAGCAGTTTTATGCAAGAGTGAATTAAGCAACCGGTAGGTTGGCGATTTCGCAGAGTGCTTAATAAATTAGCATGGCCATTCTGCTAATGGGCTACAAAAAAGAATTAAAAAGTAGGATGTTCTAGCGTAAATTAACTCTAGATCGCGATCGTGATCGGCCCCCCGAGAAGAAACACCAGGTGAAACAATTGAGCAACGAGATAGAACGGACATTCGTCTTCAAAATAGTTCTAATAGGAGACGGAGCTGTTGGCAAAACCAGCATTCGCAAAAAGTACATGGGGCAAGGATTCCGGTCTGAATATTTGAATACCGTAGGCGCCGATTTTGCCTATTTCAGTGAGAAAGTAGGTGAAACATTGTATAAATACGCGATTTGGGACTTAGCAGGACAGCCCAAGTTCACGAATGTTCGACCATTATTTTACCAAGGAGCATTCGGTGCCTTAGTAGTGTTTGATGTTACAAGACCAGAAACACTCGAAAATTTGGATTTCTGGATCGAAGAGCTCGTCAGAAATACCAGAACTGAAGGCGTACCCATGATAATAGTCGCCAATAAAATGGACCTGTACGAAGAAGGAAAATCTGTGTCCAAAGAGCAAGCCATGAACTACGTTGAAAAACTGAGATCAAGGTTTAGTGGAGAATTTCAGATTGGCTACATCGAAACAAGTGCCAAAACCGGCATGAATATCAAAGAAGCTTTCGCAACACTGCGAGACTACATTATTGAATGGCAACAAAAAATCGGACAATCCATCTGATGAAATTACCAGTTACAGGGGCACAAACACCGTCTATGGTTTCAGTTAGTGTTTCTAATACAGCTACTCAAAAGAGATGTAAGCAGAGGCTCCAGTTACGCTCTTGAGTATCTCTGCAAGTTCTTCAGAAGTAAATCTCAACAGTTGTTCTTGTTCTTTTGGAATCTTAATTACGTATTCCTCTTCCCCAAAAGGAGGAATGAATACTTTAGTTATTTCCTTAGGAGTAGCAGGAGTGATGAGCATTTCCACAAGATGCCTTGGATTCTTGGTTTCTTCAAGAATAACCACATCCGTGCCAAACTTATCGCTTATCGCATTTACCAGCCCAACATTCGGGTCTTTCCATAAATCCTTTTGATTCTTCCCAACAATGAGTAGTACGGCAGCCCTGAGGCGAACTGCACGTTTCAAAGTGATGTCTTTATACTTTCTATTCTTACCCACGGTTTTCACGATTAATTTGGACAGATCTATTTCAAGTTTTGATACTTTCCCCTCTCTAACGGCTCTTTGGCATTTGGCGCATAAGGTCCCGGTGGTGGCACACATTTGATCAATAGGAAGCTTCATTCAATCACCTCTAACTATTGAGAAAGAAAAGAGCGTTATTGAAAAAGCTAACCTTCCTTCGGGTGAAAAAAAGCCAGTAAGGCAAATAGTTCTAACAATCGATCTAGAAGCCCAAAGCAAGGTGAGCGGAAAAAACAAGTACACCTTCGAATGACGCCAAGCTATCCCCCGATTCTCATCATGGGGCGATCCTTAATTGGCAAGATGAAGCCGTCAGACAGGAAATCTTCATGACCCTCGGATTTATCCCACACGGCACTGCGAATTGCTTGAGCGATTTCCTCATCAGTCTTGTGATTGTCTCTTAGTAAGCCCATGAGATCAATTTCGTGTGCAGAGTGCAAGCATGGTCGAATCTTGCCATCCGCAGTTATCCGGACTCTGTCGCACCACTGGCAGAAGCTCTTAGTAACACTCGCAATAAAACCAACTCTTTTCTGGCGATCACCATCGATGATGTATTCTATGGAGGTCTGACTGACAGAGCCTTTCTGGAGAGGAGTTAACTCATATTTTGTTCTAAGAATAGCTAAGATTTCATCCATTGGAACAACATTGTCTCTTTCCCACTGGTTGTTATAAAAGGGCATTAACTCAATGAACCTTACGACAATGCCTTTGTTAATCCCAAATTCGACCAGGTCAATGGTTTCGTCTAAGTTAAAAGATCTAATGGCAACGGTGTTTATCTTAACCTCATCAAATCCGGCTTCCAGTGCTACGTCAATCCCAGACATTACCTTCTTGAAAGCACGTCGCTGAGTAATAGCATTAAATTTCTCCTCTTTGAGTGTGTCGAGACTAATGTTCACTTTCCTAATCCCGCTTTCTCTCAAGGGCATGGCTAGTTCCTCAAGCCGTGCGCCATTTGTGGTGATGGCGAGATTAGGTATCTTTGTGGCTTCTTTCACCATTCGGACAAGTTTAGGAAAGTCAGCCCGTACTGTTGGTTCCCCCCCAGTAAATCTTATTTTCTTAATACCCATCCTTGCAAAAATACTAGCCAATCGGGTGATCTCTTCAAAAGTCAATAGTCTGTCCTTAGCCATGAAGTTCATGATTTCCTCGGGCATGCAATATTTGCACCGAAAATTGCAACGATCCGTAATGCTAATGCGAAGACTACGGATGGGTCTGTTGAACCGATCTACTAGGGATGCTGACTTCATTCTTAGCAAGTATTTTGTCGTGGCTTGAATTTTAATAGTTTGGTTACATTCAGCTACACGATCCTAATTCTTGCAATACTGAGAAAATACTTGGTGAGATTACTAAGATTCACTAGACCCCGCTGCTGAGATCCAACGCCCGGTTCCATCGGAGTATACTTCTTTTTTCCAGACTGGTGCGTCTTTCTTATACAATAAAATAATGTCTCTAAGTGCTTCAAAACCCTCTTCGCGGTGTTCAGAGCCTAAAACAACGTATACGATGGGGTCACCAATCTTCAAAGTGCCCGTTAAGTGATAGATGTAGCAGAGAGTTAAAGAATGTCTTTCGAAAATCTTACGTGCAATAGCTTCCATAATGAAAGCCCCCTCATTCCATGCTTCAACTACCAGATATTCCACGCTTTTTGCGCTTTCGGAGCTAGTATTTCTAACAATTCCTGTGAACGTGATCAAGTCCCCTGTGTTCGGTGGAGCATTAGACAAGGCAGAGTCATATAAATCGGAAAAAGACATCTTGTCCCTTTCACCAATGTCTCCGAAGATCAATTGACCATTTGCTATTCTATTCTTGTCTTTCATTTTGATTCCTCGCCAACTTAAGCAAGTGTCCTAGCACAGGAAGCATGATTTCCAAGCCTAGCTCCACGGCTTTCGGATTCCCAGGCAGTGCCACAAGAAACATTGAATCAATGAATCCAGCAAATGCTCGAGAAATCATGCCTTTAGAGCCAATGGCTGAGATACTTTGCCGTCTGAATTCCTCACCAAAACCTTCCAGCTCTCTATCAATAAGAGGCTTAACCGCCTCCGGAGTAACGTCTCGAGGAGAAAACCCTGTTCCTCCAGAAATAACAAGGAATGAAATTTTTTCTTCAAGAGCTCGCAACACTTTCGATCTTATCGCCAGAATTTCGTCTGGAACATATTCAGTTTCTGCACCACTCATTCCCGCATTAGTCAGTGCTTGCACCACTAAGGGACTGGTTTTATCAAGCGTGATGCGGTTCTCTGAGGAAACCGAACTAAGAGTGTCAGAAACGATTAGAATACGAGACTTGCCGGATGGTGGGATCGGATCATGAGACTTGCTCACCCAAGGCATTACTTAATCCCTCGTTTTTCTTTTTCTAATACCTTGACTTCAAAGATCTCAGTGCTCGGATAGTTTCCAGTCTTGTACTTTTCAAACCGCTTACACACATCCCATAACGTCAAAAGTGCTGCCATAACACCAGATAGTGCCTCCATTTCAACCCCTGTCTTGGATGAAGCATGGACCTCGACTCTCGTCGTAACTATCCCCTCATTTTCATCGATAGTAAAGCGAACCTTAACAGCTTCAATTGAGATTGGATGGCACATAAAAATCAGATCAGGAGTTTTCTTGACGGCTTGAATAGCAGCGAGTTTTGCATTCTCAAGGACGTCCCCTTTCGGGTTTGTCCCATTAACTATTGAGAAAATGCTGTCATGACCCAGCCGTATTTTTCCTATTGCGACAGCCCTTCTATAAACGATAGGCTTTGAACTAATATCGATCATGCCTTCTTCGCGTATAGCCACGAAAATAAGTGAAGAAAAGTAGTTATTATGTTGACTGATTAAAACCAGCGCTTGTTCTTGTTAATGCTTCAAACCACGTGGGGCTCACGTTCACAAACCATAATGTAAAACAGAGTCGGAGACAAAAGTCAAGCTTATAAAGTAAAAAACGAAGAAAACACAGAATGACCACCTATAAATGTGTCAGATGTGGAGCTCAAGTGCTTCCAAACGATCTGAAGCTCTTTGGAAGAGTCCAATGCAGTCAGTGCTCATACCGTATCTTAATCAAAGAACGACCACCCGTCGTCAAGACCGTAAAGGCGAGATAAATGCTCAACGGATCTTTTTGCATTAAGCCACATGGGAAAAGAATTTTTAAGAGACAAAGATAATTCTCAATCGTAAGAACCATACAGTGGAGTTATCTTAGAGAGGAAAAAAGCATGTCCCAACAATTCAGCTATACATTCAAAATCCTACTCCTCGGAGACGGAGCCGTAGGGAAAACGTCTCTAGTTCAACGATTTGTACACGGAAAATTCTCGAAATCTTATCTCATGACCATTGGCATGGAGCCGTACTCAAGATACGAAACCATCGACGGCATCAAGGTATGCTATAGTCTATGGGATATTGCAGGACAAGACAGATTCGCCGTAATGAGGAATTTGTTTTTCAGAGGCGCGATGGGGAGCCTAGTCACTTTTGACCTCACGCGACGGGCAACCTTTGACGGTGTGGAAAAATGGATAAATGAAGCAAAGGCAGCTTCTCCCAACCAACTCTTCATACTTGTGGGGAACAAAAACGATCTCGAGGATCTTCGAGAAGTAAGCCCTGAGGAAGGCAAAGCTAAAGCAGAAGAACTTGGGTGTATCAACTACATTGAAACAAGTGCAAAGACAGGAGCAAATGTTGCAGAAGCATTCCACCAGATAGGACGCACGCTTCTACACAGAAAACAAGAAGACGAGGGATAGAGGCGTTCACCCCCAAGCTCCATCCGTTCCAGTTTTTTAGCAACACCAATTGGTAATTTAATAGGTGACAAGATATGATACCTAGCGATGATTTTAAGGAGTCAATATCGGTGAAGCCCATCATTAACCTCTCTCAACCCATTCCACAAGGAAAAAAAACCGTTATCCAGTGTTTCACGGGCTCCGGTCTCGTTGCAGGAATTGCGGGGAACGTCGTTAGATATACCTTTGACCTCGAAGAAGTTGGAACCGTTGAGGGGGAAGCAATTCCAGCAATTGCCGTTGTAAGGCACGGGTTAATACAAAACCCGTTACGAATTTATGCTAACGAGGAAATGATATTGTTCATTTGTGACGTTGCGATACCTAGCACTATCCTCCCCAGCATCATCAAATCATTGTTCGACTGGTATATTGCCAATGATGCTGAAAAAATCTACTTGCTTGCAGGACTACCCACGAGGAAAAGCACTTCTAAGAAATCGCCCAAACTCTATGTTGCAACGAGCGTCCCCGAGGCCTGTGATGTGGCTGAAGAAAAGGGACTTGAAACATTGGACAAAGGCGTCGTCTATGGTTCTGTTGCGCTTTCACTACTTGAAGGAAAGAAACGGAACATTTCGGTTATTGCCTTGATGGCGGAATCTGTGCCAAACATGGCAGATTATGAGGCTGCTAGCTTAGTTATTACGGCCTTGAGCAAATTGATTGATAAGAAAATCCCTATTTCAAGTATTGATTTCGCAGGTGATCCCGCTGTTGATCTTGTAGCAGACGAGGATTTTTTTGACCTTGATGATGAAAACGACGAGGATGATGAATATTTTGATCCTTCAGAATTAAAGTAAGGAAAAATAGTTCTTAACCCATATCCCGTAATCCCCCAACAATATCCAAGTATTACGCATGTTTTATAGGCATAAAAGATGCGTCAAGGAATAGTCATATGTACGAAGCAAGTCTGGGTCATGGCTACAGCGAGGCTGAATTAAGGCAAATGGTAGCTGCTAATCTTCCCGAATCGAAGATTTACAATACAGTTGCAGATAATCTTGATTCTCTGAATGCACCCATGTCTGAAAAAATTGAAATACTGATTCAAGCATTGCCCAAGCTTGAACACCAATTGGGACTTGTTAGACGCTGGTATGAGAAAGGTGAAATAAACCAGCAACAATATCACAAAATCTCCACAAAACTGCTTAAATACCATCTCTACACCAAGAGATAAATTAATTGAATTCTCATTACTTGGTGTTTCATCGATTTTACATTCTCTCAACGCAGTTTTTCCATACAAGTCATTACCAGAGAGACAAATTAGAGCAGTTTTAGGTCTCCCGTGAGTATGTCAATTTTCTTTTCTGGCGCTGGGCCAATTCCTAGAACCGTAAGGGTTCCAGGGTCCAATTGCGTGTGTCCTGCGTCTCGAATCAACGCACAAGGAAGTCCCAGATCAACAGCCACATCTGCGAGTTTTAAGAGGTCCGCCTCTCCACTAACTTTCACAGCGATTTTTTTCTGACCATGTTTTACCCACTTTTTCGCCCATTCCGGATGATGCCTTGTAGCTTCAATGTATGCTGAAACAGCACCATGTGCAGCTTGAGCAACCATTTTACCCTTTCCCATTTTGAGATCGGACCGAATGACAAGGACTTGTTTCATTTCTTCTGAGGATTTTCTTCTAAGGAGCACAAGGGATTCTGGTAAGGATAGATTTTAATCCAATTGTTCTATGACAAGCCGTAGTAAAAATGGAAACAAGAGAGATTGTTGTTATTGGTGGATCAGCCAACGGCTCTCGAGCAGCTAGAGAGGCAGCATTTCAAGAAGCGGATGTCTTGGTTCTTGAAGAACATCCACGCATTGGAATGCCAGAACATTGTAGCGGTTTATTCAGTTATCAGGGATTAACAGAGATAGATGCGTTTCCTCCTGATAACGTGATATTGAACCACGAAATATTTGGAGCAAGACTGTTTTCCCCAAAGGGAACAGGGGTTGTGGTTCGAAAATCCACAACACATGCCCTTGTTGCAGATCGCGCGAAATTTGATCAGTTTGTTGCAAGGCTGGCAACCATGGAAGGAGCGGAGGTCAGAACTTCAAATAGAGTACTGTCAGTCGAAAAAACAAGTGATGGATGGTTCTTAAAAGTTCTTGATCGGGAAGAGAATGCAGAGTACATGATCCGAACAAAAGGAATAATTGATGCAGAGGGATTCAGAGGAGTCATCGCCCAGCAAATGGGATTTGCACCTTATCCCGAGAATAAAATCATCAACGCTGCCCAGTATTATATCAGGGGAATTGAGGATATTGATTCTCAATTAGTCGAGGTTTATCAGACTCCTGAATTTGCGCCATCTTTTTTCGGGTGGTTAATCCCTATCGATGGAAAAACAGCAAAGGTTGGTTTAGGCACTAGCCGAAAACATGCAGGCAAAGAATTGCAGCGCATGCTGGAAAAGTATCCCCCCTTAAGAGAGAGACTAGAAAACACAGAAATATATTATAGAATTGCTGGAAAGATCCCCATTCATGGACCAAGAAAGAAAACCGTAACTAATGGCGCTGTCCTCGTAGGGGACGTAGCAGGCCAAACCAAGCCGACTACTGGAGGGGGTGTGATTATTGGAGGAATTGCGGCAAAAATCGCTGGAGAGGTAATGGCGAAAGCAGTCAAAGAAAACGACGTAAGAGGAAAAAGACTGAAGGAATACGAGAACCGGTGGAAAGAAAAACTCTGGAGCAATCTTCGATCAATGCGATGGGTGAGAAAGTATCTCAATGGGTTAAGTGTGAAACGTACTGAGGAACTGTTCCGAATCTTATCAAAGCCACGAATTCAACGAATAATAGAAGAAGTAGGGGATGTAGACAATCAATCCCCAATTATTTGGAGAATGCTGTTTCAACCGTCTTTACTCAGTTTTTACCTCAAGACTTCACCCCAAGCAATTAAGGCTGTACTTTGACTTCTCCGATTTTCATTCATCCATGAAGGAAATAAACAAGGATGATAGAGAATCAACTTTTATTAGCTGATAAAAGAGGCTATTTATACAATAAAGAATTCCTTTTTTATTAGCAAACTCGATTTCTTGCAAAAGGCAAAACATGGAGGCAAACACATGACTGAAAAAAATTATGACAAATATGATATTGATGACAAGAATGAAGCGGAGGGCAAACTACCTCGGCTGGGTTTCTTGCCAACCCTCGGAATAGGAGTAGGGCTCCTTATTGTTCTTGAACTCTTATTCCAGCTACTGCTTGACCCGAGAGTAAACCCCGCACACGCCTACCTTGCATATATGACGGGAGTCCTCATTTTTGGGCTAATGGGATTCTTGAATCGTTCAAAGGCAAAAGTGTCTGCAGCTTCTCTCGTGGTAATCCTCGTAAGTTTTGTGCCACCGGTCATACTGCCAAACCAGTTTTATGGACTATTCTCAGTATTTCAGAGCACCGTAAACAACATTAGCGTCGCCTTGGATAGGGTTTCCTCAATTGACCCGAATTTCACAAATCCCATAGCAGGAACACAACTGGAGCTAATCTTTGTTTATTCGTTTATTTTCGATTTGATTTTCGCTGTGCTCATCGGTATACCCATCGCATTCGTTTTGACCTGGGTTGCCCAAATAGTAACTACGAAACCTGGAATCAAGACGATTATTTCTCTCCCAATCGTTGTTGTATTGTTCCTCATTTTCATTATCGTCATCCCCTTCACGCTCGTAACAGTCGCCGGATTCGCTCAGTTTGGGTCAAACCTTGGAGTCGGCGGACTATACTTGTCTGAAGCGATGACAACATTTGGCAATAGTGATGCTACCTCATTTGATCAGGCTTTCCCATACCTTGATAACGCTACGGAATTCTTCGCCGCAGCGGAGACAAACTTCAAAGGAATAGAACAGATGGGACTATTTTGGATCATCAAAATGGCTAACCCCGATTACGGCTTAATAGTGGACAACGGTGTTCCTTTAGTGAAATCATTGCTCGAACTCGCCCAAGCACTCGCTCCCTTCGGGAAAGGAGCGTTCACCATGGGCAAGTCTCTCGAACTAGCATTTACATCTCTAGGTGTAGGCACTAGTTCATTGACTATGATGCTCGCCCAAGCAAATTCAGGAATTGACGAAGAAAAATTTAACCAAGCACTAGATCTTCTAGACGTTGCCCAGGGTAATATAACGATTGCAATTCAACAAGTCAAAGAAGCAATTGCAGAAGCAAAGAAGATCAATTTTGACGAACTCCAACAAGCAATGGAGCAAAACATGGGAGACACTTCAACAGTTAATCTTCTGGAAGATGGTGTTCTTTTATCCGACCAAATTCTTGATGTTTTTGGTGTCTTCTTGGATCCCAATGTGACCGGAACGAATCGGTCTGCACTTGAAGAACTATTGTTGGGTACAAAGGCACTTAAAGAAGCGGAGAATAAATTAGGCGGGTCTTCGCTATTTAACGGTACAGCGCCTCTATTCAGGGCAATTGTCGATCACATTTCTCCCGTCTTAACAGCGCTTGATCATGAAAAGGTTAATTCATTCCTTAATTCAACTCCTCCTCAAACAGATGAACTAAAAAGCTTCAAGGAAAACGCCGATTCTGGAATCAGATTTATCAAAGATGCAGGAAATGTAACCATTGCGTTTGGAAACTTCGGTCTGACCATGGCACCGATTTACGAAATCGGAACAGGTGTTCTTGACGCTTTTCAGGGTAATCTCACAGTTGCTGGTGATGACGTTCTCGCTCTGCCCTTGACCCTTTTCGACAATACATGGATACCAGAATTAACAGCGATGTACCTCAATGCTTCACAGCTTGAGAACACCGCTACAATACTAGACGCGGGGCTATCAGCGATGAGAAACGCCTCTGCAAATTCTGAGTACGGCCTCTTCAGCGAACCAGCGAAAGAATTCGCTAATGTCCTTGGCGGAGTCAACTACACCCAAGAAGTTCAAAACATAAAAGCATTGTCTGGAAAACTCTTGTCAATCATGCAAGCCATCAGATGGTTGATTGTAGCTAATACCAAGTATACAGAACTGCAAGACGCATTCAACAATGCCACCGTAGACAGTATTAATAGCACAGAAGCACAAGAGATGTTAGCTCTAACCAATCAACTTGATGCAGCAATAAATATGACGCAGTGGGCCGTGAACAACGCTGTTGCCAATCAGACGGAT
>JAJRWK010000142.1 GCA_024276795.1 archaeon
CAACTGGTCGAGAACCCATTGCGTATACGATTCCCTTTGAAGGCTATGTCCTAGAAAACACACTTGTTAGAGTCGTTGGCCGAACATATGAGTATCCAGAGATTGAAGAATTCTTAGTGAAGAACACTGGTATTCGGCACAAGTCAATCTTCTTCACCTTGGTTGGCCTACCTTGGAATTATGATAACAGCGAGTTTTACGAAGAACCGGAAGAAATATGCACCAGACAGGGAGATCATGTGGCAGCGATCATTCTCAAAAAAACCTCAAGAAAAGAAAAACCAGGATTACGGCTCGAATCAGAATTTATTCTTTCGACTGACTCTGATTTACTTGAAGCTAAGTTTAGACTAGCTAATACCGGCGACGAAGAATTACGAAAAATCGCGCTGATGACAGGAGTGTTTTCAAGAACAAGAAATCCTCAAAATAGAGCATACTACCCAAATTCACATCGCTTGATGGCAAGCAGTGATACGAGATTTTACTCTTTTTCTGGCAAAGATGAATTAAAACAGCTTGAGCAGGGCTGGATTTCTGTTTCTACACCGGAAGGTAGGGGAAGAGGACTGGTTTCAGATGAAAGTGTTTGGATACGAGGGGATTTAACGCCGAGAGGATTTGTGATCCTTGAATCGAGAGAGATCAACATATCTGTAAAAGATGTGTTCAAATTTCCTCCCGTCTTCTTTGTCCCTGTTGGAGCGAATCCACATAGGCTGATTTCTCTATGGCAGTCAATCAAAGCAGAAAAAGAAGAAGAACGCTTTGCCGAACTTGCAGACCCAGAGCAATTTGATGAAGCGATCACTATTGAAGTAAAGAGTGACCTCTCGGAAGACAGGTTGCCAGTTATTCTCCAAAAGGAAACAACAATTCAATTGAGCAATAATACAGGACTACAACTGACCAATTTCGAAGTCCATGATGGACAACAATGGAAAAAGGTTACAATCGATCCTTTTTCAACTGTTGGAATTCATTATTTCCAAGATCCCAAAGAAGAAGGGTTACTAAAAGCAATCGTTAGAACGAGATGGCAAGCAGTACTGAAAACCTACAAGATTCCATATTTTTATCTAAGACCGAGCGAAAGAACTGGAAAATGGAGGCAACTAGAAAGAGAAGGCGTCTCATGCTTTGAATTCAAAAATGATTTCTGGGAGTTGAAATCATCTGTACGTGGAATGGTGTTGTATTCCATTAAGACCTCTGGGGGTGAATGGCTGAATAGTTGTTTTCCAGATATAAAGCCGTTCTCTTATCTTGACCATTTTGTGGGAGGCATCTCAGCTTCGATTAGATCCCAAACTGATTCAAAGTATGGAACATTTCTACTCAACTCATCTGAAGCTAGACTAAGAACAATTCAGAAGTGGGAAATAATTGAGTATTCTGGCAAAATGAAAGAGCCGAAAGATCTCCACGGGCTTAATTACAAGATCCTCTATAAGGCGCATCACTTTCTTCCAATACTTATGATAGATGTGGAAGTAGAGAATCCTTTTGACGTTCCCGTTGAGGTTGAAATCCCTCTCATACTTAGCTTTAACCCTGAGTTGGTAATGAGCTTTGAAGAAAATGAGAGCGATTTCCCTACAGAGCTTACCGCATCTTCGTCCGGTTCACTACTGGTTTTGTCATCAAGAACCATGATCCAATTAAGGTCTACCAATCATGAGGAAATATCTATTATACAGACACAGAAAGGGGGAAAAATAATGGTTTCAACGATTTCCTCTGATTCGTTATTTGCATTCTGTCAGAAGAACGGAATAATACAACCAGGAGAAACAATCAGATTTGGACTCGCCTTCATCAAGCATTAAGAAGAGCCTTAGTCCTAGAATCGGATCGAAAGACAAGTTAATGCTCCTTCGCACTTCTCGAATTCACTCATGTTTAGCGTTATGGTTTCAAATCCGTGCTCTTTGATCATTTTCTCTAATTTTGGATGACCTGAGGAGATAATAACCACATCGCCAATGGTTAAGGTGTTAGCCCCATAAGCTTCTTCAGGGGGAACTTCAATAACTTGAAACGGCTTGAAAATTGGATGAGCGGAGTATTTTTTTGTGGAGACCAAAATATCTCTAGAAAGATATGTCACATAACTCTTTAAGTGAACAATGGTGGAGTCCTTGACCGTTTCAATTGGCACATTGAGAAACTTCGAACTCTGATCCACCCCATTTTGATTGGTTCTCTCAGTCAGACCGCTAATTAAGTATTCCCTAAGATGAATAACATCTCCTCCTTCAATCGTTCCGGGTTCTGAAATGAAAAAAACTTCTTTGAATTCTTTAAGAACTTCTGCAACTTCTCTTTCTTCTCCTCTCCTGCTTGGCTCACCAAATCTCGTAATCACCGCTCGATGTTTGTGAACAATGGCAGTATCTTCGACAAAACAAGAATCTGGAAAACGATCATCCTTTTCAAGAAGGATAGTTTCGATTCCGAGGTTTTCCAAGGTCTCCTGGTATTTGCGATGCTGTTCTCTTGCTTTTTCGATATTCAAGCTACTGTGTTGAGGATGGGATGACACACACCTCGAATATGTGTTTGGAACTTCACGTAAAATGGCCTTGGTGGGTTGCATGTTTTGATGTCTTCGCTCTAAATTTATATTTTTCGTCTTCTCAGAAACAAAACCGAATTCCTTCACTGTTTTTTACAGTGAATTTGAAGGGGAATTGAATAGAAGGTTTCGAGGAGAAAAACAAGGCTATAAAACATCGAATCCATCGGACTAGGGCATACTTCGAGAACTGTTTGGCTTTACCTACCAGTCAATTTTTGATGCAACTTCTGGAGGTAATTCCGTTCCATTCAACCATGCCCGGACAGCTTCTCCCTCCTGGACAAATTCGACGATAAGGTCGAAGTGACTGGTATCTTTGGGGCAATGGTATTCAGTCATTGTGTCGTTTGTTTCGATATCTACTCCACAACGAGGACACCTCCCAGACTCCAGCGTTGACTGAATAAGAGACAAGAGTTCATCTATCGACATGATGGTTTCCTCCATTGCAACCTTAGAAGTGTCACTTTATAAACCCAAATGGTCAAAGGAGAAAAAATTGAGAGACAAAGACCTTTCATAAGCGTACGTATTAATTTTGGCAGTTCGCAAAAGACAAAAAGATCACCCTTGATTGGGCTTTGTGGAGCCTTTTGGAATTCTTTTTCTGCTCGTTATCGGCCTAGGAGTTGGAATCATTGCTGCAATGCTAGGAATCGGTGG
The DNA here is from genome assembly GCA_024276795.1 of archaeon. GTDB lineage: Archaea > Asgardarchaeota > Heimdallarchaeia > Heimdallarchaeales > JAJRWK01 > JAJRWK01. The sequence continues at coordinate 3,245 of JAJRWK010000142.1, forward strand.
AGGGATATTATATGTCCCAATCTTAGTCCTTGGATTTCATGTAGATGCTTTTGAAGCAACAGCAATTTCATCATTTGTAATCATTTTCACTTCAAGTAGTAGTGCTTATCAGTACTGGCGTCAGCGAAGGATCGATCTGAGGGCAGCAGGAACCATGATTGCAATGGCAATTCCTGGTTCTATCATTGGAGCAAGCATTGTAACATTTATAGCGGAGACTAGAGACTATCTTAAAGCGACGTTCGGCTTTCTCCTAATTGCATTGGCCCTTAGAGACCTAATTAGGACGTATAGAAAAAGAAATGACCCCAAAAATACTTCAGATTTTGGTTTTTCAGAGGAAGAAGAGAACAAGAATCCAAACGTTGTCAAGTTAGTGGACAAACAAGGAGTTGTTTTCCGTTATGAGAGAAATCTGAAGTCTGGTGCAGTTTTTGGCTTCTTGGGCGGACTAATTGCAGGCATACTTGGGATGGGAGGCGGAGTCATTTATGTTCCCGCATTCAGTCTAGTAATGGGACTCCCAATGCATCTAGCTACTGCAGCATCTTCATCAGTGGTGATTTTTTCAAGCATTGTAGCAGTTATTATCAAATCAAAAGCACTTACTGTTAGCACATTAATAACCTACGGTGTTCCTCTTGCTACAGGAGCCGTGATTGGTGCAAATATTGGTGCAAGATCAGCCCGAAAAATCCAGTCTGCTCACTTGAAACTAGCATTTTCCATTCTTCTAATGATTGTTGGTATTCGCTTAATTGTTTCATAATGAACAAGTACACGGCATCTACATGTGGGGATTTTCAAAGGCGATACCGCTCCGTGAGTGATATGGCAAATAAGACTGAATAAAAAATGGTTATAACATGAAACACAATAATAAGTATTGACAATCATGTTCTTTGGTGCTGGCGACTATTTGATACTTATTGGTTTTTTTCTCATCCTTCAAGTTTTTGTCCCCGGCTTTCCCAAAGAGACTTTGATGATCTTAGCAGGTGCCATCGGAGGCATTTTTTGGGGATCGATAACCAACGTAGTTGGATTAGTTTTAGGTGCGCACGTTGCTTACGAAACCATGAACAAGGGAGTCGAGTTAGTCCCTAGAAAAGTCAAAGAATGGGTATTCTCATTTAATCTCGAAGAACGAATAGGTGAGAGAGGATATTTTGTTGGTTTATTCTTGATGCGCCTTGTTCCAGGAGCACCAAACGATGTCATCTCTTTTGCTAGTGGAGCAACGAGAGTTCCAAGAGTTTCTTTTGGTTGGGCAAGTCTCCTATCAGCAATACCCTACTCGATAATATTTGCCCTAATGGGGCACTATGGAAAACAATCAATTTCAGAAGTCATACCGCTTCCTTTCTGAAGAAGCAACTAGAAAAACTCGGCAGATGATCGTTGTTGCCATGGAGAGACGCTTCAAAAGGCTTTATTTTTTCAATAGGATTAATGTCCTTGGAGTTACTCAAGTAGAGGCTTGATTCTATTCAGCAGTTGCTTGGCGTTCAGCATCAAGAGACCCTTTGTTTCTTCCTGCGTTGTGATTATTACAAGGTGATATTCTGCGTTTATGGGAAGAAGGACGATGTTGTGATTTTCCTCCTCTATCAAGACTCGCTTCAATTTGTATTGTCCTTTGAGAAGAGAAGCAAGCGTTTGGTCTGCGAGCGAGAGAATTCTTTCACTCATTGCTTGTACAATGTCTCTTGGGAATTCTTGGCTTGCTTCTGCCAAAACGAGAGCTTGAGGTGAATAGACAACACAACTCCCTTTTACACCTTCTGTTTCTTCCTCAAACTGCCTCAAAATCCTCTCGATTTCGTGTGCGTTCACCATAGTATAGGCACCTATCTTATTCAATATCCTTGAAGATGGCAACCTATATAGCGTTTATGCGTACATCCAGAGCGAACGGCAAATATTTCAATCCCACAAACACGATAGTTTTCAAAGTGTGAGTCTGCGGGCAATAGTGTTTGAAAGGGACAAAGAAAGAGTAAGGCTCTTGAGGGTTGTCTTATTTATCCGTGTTGTGTTCTGAAATGAGTTGTTTGGATAATAGCCATTTGGCTTGTATGATTTTACTAATGTTGAAAAGTTCTTTAGTATCATGCACTGAAAGAACCTGAGGGGCTTTGTGTTCAAAATCCATTTCCACAACGACAGGTTGTTTCATCCCTTGATAGGGAATTTCAATCATGGCAACGATACCATCAATGCTATCGATTCCGCCCGTTATTTCGGCAATCTTAGTCAAGATTTCTTCGTAGTTAAGATTTGAAGCTCCCGCCCTGTCAATAAAGACCATGTTATCCCTATAGCGACCTAGCTCGTGCGGATCGTCGAAGATACTTTCCATCCGTTCTCGAATGATATCCGGAATTGGTTCTAAATCAATTTGAATTGTGATTACGTCTCCGATCGCCGACAGACGTTCCAAATCTAGAGCAAGATTGGAGATTTTGCGCTTTTCGCTTTTCATAATTTACCCTCAGTGATCCACTACAAGCCTCACTTACTATCACATTGTCGAACATCCCTAAAAAGTATTCCAGATTCAAATTCAATAATGGTGTAAAGACAAAAGAAGGAAAGGAAAGAGAGAGGGGAGAAAAAACCATGTAAGAGGGTTCTAGATGCTGACTGAGGCGTGAGGACTATTTTTTCTTGGCTTTTTTCCTTAGACGTGCAAAGAATCCAGCAGCTCGCTCTTCTGTGGACGTTTTGTTTGACTTGAAAGGAGAAAGTATTTTGGCACCTGCAGTGGAAAGGGCAAACTTCGCTACTTCTTTCTTCCAATCTATTTCTCCGCTTTTCGCAGACTCTAAGATTAAAACGAGATCCTCAAAGGGTGGAAGCCATCCAAAGCGCTGAATCTGGGGGGATGCGAAAGATCGGAAGCCGGGAGAAACAATATAGAATAGAATTAGGAGAAAGAACCAGCCGGCAGTGATGATTACTCCCAACTCATGTCCCAGTTCGGCAATGGTTATTTCTCTATCTGACAGAAACTGAGTGAGCAAGATAGGCTCTCCAAACAGCACTTGAAGCTGAGTCACATGGAAGCCAAAGATTAAGCCAAGAAGAATAATAACTGCCCCTCTTTCACCAGTCCAGTGAACCAATCGCTCTGCAAACCAGCTCCCCTCGGCTACCAACTCATCTCCTTTTTCTTCTCCCTCCTCCTCTTCGTCCACCAGCTTGCTTGCTTTTTTCGTCATCCCTTGGACGCTGTATATCAAGAAGAAAAGCACAAGAAGGGTATCAGTGAAACTAATCGCATCTTTCGAAGGACCAGTCATCACATCCATGAACAATAAAAGAAGCCGTATCGTGCCGAATGCTAAGACAAACAGCAACGTCGTGAAAAAAACATCATCCTTACCGCCCAAGAAGAGAATGATAAGTAACCCCACGAGGGTTGCTATACCAAATAGTAACAGTGCCAAACGAGAACCTCTTGTGAGGGCTTCGCCATTAATAAGACTGTAATAAATGAGGCCAAGGTCACCGACCAGAACCAAGAACACAGGACCTGCGAACAGAATGCTCCCTTGTCCTGACGGTTTTCCAAGAAACAGGGCAGTTCCAAGAACTTTGTTTCCAAAGATATCTCTAAACATACTAAAACTTGCGAAAACAGATATTCCTATCCAGACAATATAGGATGCGGTAGCAAGAATCTCGGGAACATTCTCCGGAGCAAATTTCAAAATGAAGAAACTCACCACCGAAATAATGCCAATCGCAACAAATTGGATAAGGGCGTCTTGCTTACCCAGTAAGAACCCAGTTATAATGTACCCAAGGCCGATAGCCACCTCGATTACTAATAATTCTTGATAGTATTTTAGGGCGATATCGATGTTTGCGTTGTTGGCAAAATACGAAATGAAACTAGTGGCAGTGGTAATGACAATGAAAAAGAGCGTGTATGGCAGATACTTCCGACTAAAAAGCATCTTGAAGCCGGAAGTAAGCATCCGGCGAAGATACCAATAAAACGCCTTCTCAACATAACTCATACCTAGATGGCGTCAGTTCTTCTTTAATAATCGTTCTATTTGCTATATTGCAAACGCTTGAGAGCTTCCAAAGTGTGTCTTCGACATCGAATAGAATAATTCCAACAATGACCTAACAATTGGATTATATAACTTAGAGTAAGGATAGCGCCTAAGAGTTAATTCTCGGACGCCTTATTTTTCTAAGAAAACATTGCTTGATCGATTTAGCATTAATCCGCGCGAGATTGGTAACAAACCTCTTTTCTCATGTTTGCCACACGCTTCTTGTAAGTTTTTAATCAATCAGTGTGTTCATAACCTATCTTGTTTGGAACTATTTATTTCACACGGAGTTTTTTCTCAAAGAGACTAAGCTATTTAGGACGGACTAATAAATTGAGACCGTTACTTGATGGTTCGTTAAGTGTTTTTTTCCCAATATATGTAACATTCGGTTTTTAATATTGGGTTAGGCAAAAATCATCGGCCGATAAGTTCAAATTCTTATCTTTTCGCCACAGTTTAGATACATCTGAGAGTGAATACATAATGTCCCGAAAACTCAGCATCGATTTCCCGGAGGATTTATACTATTTGTCCAAAGATATTTGGATTAATGAGGTAGACATTGACACTTATGCCTTAGGCATCACTGATTTTCTTCAGAAACAACTGGGGGACTTAGTGGGCATCGTCACACCTCAGCCTGAAACAATGGTTCAAGAAAGAGAGGAGATGCTATTCGTTGAAGGCATCAAGACCGATAAGGAAATCTTGGCACCTGCGCCGTTAATGGTCAAGAAGGTCAACGAGAGCATAACGAGGAATCCAGAACTCATTAACGAGGATCCTTATGGTAATTGGATCATTGAGATCAAGTTCATTGGTGTTGATCCGCGCGATCTCATCATGAGCTTGGAAGATGTTCTCGACGAGGTCTACGAAGAAGTAGGATTTGTCGAGGAAGAACTGGGAATTGATGAAGATGTATTCGGGCAAGAACATGAAGATTCGTTTGACGATGAATACCGCGATGAATCTTCATTTGAAGACTGGTAACGGCCTTTTCTTATGTAAAAATGGCTAGTCTTTTCTTTCAGTTCTTAGATAATTAAGATAACCCTTGTTCATCTAACTATGCCTAAAATCACAAAAATATAATATATTGATGACGTAGAACAACGCGTAGGCAATTTTCGAGGGATCAAATGTCCGAGCCACCGAGCATACCATTACCAAATGTTTCCGAAGGGACGACTCGTCCTGTTAATCCAAATTGTGACCTTTACGATGGATCCGAAGAGACAGCATGGGTCTGTAAAGGATGGATAACGAAAACCAATACATGTATCAGAAGAGATGACGTAGATTGTGATGGGTTTGGGAATACTACTCCAAGATAAGAAATGTTCCTCTGGGGGAGAGGAGACGAATTCTCTTTAGGATTATTCATTATTCACTGTTTAAATCAAGTTGAGAAAATGGTGCATTGGCCAGAATGTCTAGTGCAAATTCCAAGCGATTTTTTGCCTCGAATTTTGCCTCTAGAACAGTAAAGCGATTCTCGTTTGTTATTATATCTAGTGCATCCATTACTGCCCATTGAGCCACAAAATAGTCTATTGTGAAACCGTGAGAAAAGATTTTTTTGAGAGAAGGGGCATTGATGAAGTCTAGAAACGACTTATAGCCATTCATGAATTCAACGAAGTCTGCGAATGTCAGACGAATTCTTCGGGTAGTGGCCCATTCTTGAAAAGCTTGCTGTCCGAAGAAGGTTCCAATATCCTCACCTCGAGAAAAACCAGCAACTTGGACATAATGGGGATCAATAACAAAAGCTTGCACATATTGATCATTACGTTTGACAAGCATGACATTGCTCTGGTGGAAGTCTCCAAAAATTAGGCTGCTTTCATGGTTTTTGCCAAAACTTGTAGCAAATCTGGAGCAACGTTTGAGGAACTCTCGTTCAAACCCTGGCATGACGGTTTCTCCTTTGATAGCAAGATATCGCATGAGATCCTTTTGGAGATCGGTATTTAGTTTTGCAAAGTCATTCCCATGTATTGCAGCGAGTAGTTGCCCGGCAAGAAACGATTTTTCCGGAGCCCGAGGAAGTTCATCATAATTGGTGCCAGGCACCCCTTCGTAAACAATTATGGGGGGATCTTTAGTGGAGGCAAAAAGAAGATGGGGCGTCGCAAGTTTTGGATACGGTGAAAGTCTTTGGTCGAGTAGTAACGAATGCATCATTTCTCTTCTAACACTATCTGCATCATGGGGGAATTTCATAGCCATTGAAAGTTCAAAGTCATGGCCATCGGCTTTGTAATAGACTTGAGAAATATACAAGCTTCCCTCAGCACCCTGTCGGCTCTTTGTCTCGGCTCTCAAAATGGAAATATCGCGAACCTTTCTTGCTAACAAGCGTTGGGCATGATCATAAAGATGGTATTGAAAAGCATGAATGGCTCCTTGAATAAGTACTTGAACGTCCATCTTCATCACAGTTTTCTAATCCTTATTTTGACGCATTAATTGATTAATTTGTTCAATGCACATGTCGAAAAGCTTCTCAGTTGTTTTGGAAATACTGGTCACTTCTAAAAGCGGGAGTCCCATAACTTCTGCTCCCTCTACTAGATAGTCGTGAATCTTTCGAATTCGGGTAAACACTTTTGTGGCACTCTTACCGATTTGTCGTTCTGACAAGATACGTTGTAGGTGAGTTTCTGGGTCTTCGAGATAAAGGGTTACGAATAAGATGTCAGATCGGTCTCTTACTTCTTTTCCTAGGACTTGTGGGACTAAATGCTCGCCTCTAATGATGATGCTTGCTCGTTCCAATTTGGCTCGATTAAACATCGCATCAACCCCGGCTTTCAGATATTTTGCTTGTTCTTCAAAGCCAACGATTACTCGGTCAAATAGCGCCGAATAAATTGGTCGTAGGGCTTTGTAGGCATTATGCGAAGAGTGGTATAACTCAGGAGCCAAATCCTGGGAGATCACTTTTTGGGATATATGGCGTATGAGGTCTGTTTCGAAGTTTCGATAAATATCGAGTCGGAAGCCAACATCTTGGGAGACCCGTCTTTTTCCTACACCAGGAGCACCGCTAATCATAATGATTAATGATTTCCGAGCAGACTGCCATCTCTCAAGCAAATCATAACGATCTGCATGCTTTTGACCAAACTTTTCGCGAATGGCTTTTTTGACGACTTCACGGAATTCTTCAGTTGAGATTTCTTGAATTCCTTGGGAGAGCAACTTGACTGAGATCTCTGAAGCTAGAAGATGGCCTTCGTGAAGGGGTAGACCTACTCTCGCTAAATGGTGCGCTAATATGCCTCGAGAAAATGGTGTTTTGAATGTTTTTCCAACAATCATAAATGTGTTTTGAACATCCATAGGACCCAGACTTCCGATTTAGACTTTTTGCAATTCCCTAAATAGAATTGGCTGATGATCCTTTAAGTTCCTTTCTAGATACAAAGTTCTAGATAGAGATTAGAAAAATGCGTCCAATCATTCAAGGTTTGACAAAAGAATTATTCAAAATCGAGTTTATATATGGTTGAGATGGACTATGGTTAGAAAATGCCTTTGGATGAACAAGAAACCGAAAGAGCCTCGGGTCCTCCGACAATGATAGGCACGAGGCATGGTGAAATCCCGTATTCGGTGGGCTACTTAGCTGAATCACTACTAGTACTCGGCCTTTCACTGGAAGAAGCATATAAATATGCTCGTGGTATCAGCGAATTTCTTGCGAAGAAAAAGATCCAAAGAATCACGACGGACGAACTTATAAATCTCGTAATCCAAGAATTCACTCAAGCAAATCACTCGTATTCGCTAAGGGCTCAATTCCTAAGAGACGATTTGAGGGCATTAAAGCCCTTAGTGGTTATTCTCGGTGGCGTAACGGGAATTGGAAAAAGCACAGTTTCATTGCTGATTAGTAAAAGATTTCACATGGACAGCATAATGGGCGGAGATTTTGTCAGAGAAGTGTTTCGTTCAGCGATTAACCCTAAACTCATGCCCACGATCCACTGTAGCAGCTATCAAGTAGGAGAAATCTTAGGTCTTTCTATTTCAAGAAGATTGCAAAGACA
>JAJRWK010000143.1 GCA_024276795.1 archaeon
TCATTGGATTGAGAGTTTCTAGTAAATGAACCTATTTTGATTACTGACCCGTTTAGGCCGTCTTTGAACGTTACTAGTATAGAATAGTCCTCTTGATAGTCTAGTACTGATTCATTGAATGAGGGATTGCTTTCCTCTATTGTCACTGGTCTATTCCAAACCGTGAATGCAAAGTTGATAGACACGTTTACTTGAGTCAACGAATTCCTAAATGCGCCATATTGCCACTGTACATGAAGATAATTCACACCCGCCTTAAAAGATTGAGACCAGGGAACTGTTATTTTGAACTTGGCTGTGCTACTATTGTATTGAGCAGAATACGAAGCATTAATGTTTAAGTCAATTGATGAGCTATTGATTAGAACGTTCCCCCCAGTCACGTTGATGGCTCCAAACATGAATGTTAGCGTCTCATAGTAGTAAATTGGAGAGAGACCTTCGATTAAGGTGTCTCCGCGGAAATAGACTGTAACTGTAAAATTCAGAGAATCTTCGTAAATGCCGTCTTTGAAATAGACCTTAAAGGAATAGGCCTGAGTCTTCAGGGTTGGATAATTGCTTACGGACAAATTGAATTGAACCCGATAGAAATAGTGGGTGCCGTTCGAATATGAATAAGTCAAGGACTTATTATCTAGTGCCCATGCTACTGCTCCTGGGTTAACCCCCGCCCACGTGGCATTTCTGCTCTGGTCTATGGTTGCGACCTCCACTGTAACTATGTTGTTCTCGAGGATTTCTGTAGTCACACTTGGAGAAATCAGTTGGGTACTGGTTTTTGGAAAGATGGAGAAGTTGACAGCAATTGCTCCTACTGCTGAAACATTATACCAATAGAATTCAAAGGTCCAAATGCCCGTAGTTTGATTAGGATCTAGATAGGTGGAAAAAGTCACATTTCCTGAAAACACAAATTTTTCCGTACTTAGCCACTTATCTGTATAAACTTGTGGGATTGACTGATTTCCTAAAATTATTCCTGATGGATCTCTCAATGACGCGTTAATTACTCCTCCTACGAGACCCAGCGATGAAATATTTGTGATGTTGGCTTTGACATAATCTCCTTCCTTTGCGTTCGGAAATAGAGTGCCCATCGTGCCATTGGAAGCCGTTAACCATCCACTTGTTGGATCATACTTGAATGTGGCAACGCTTGCATTCCATAGCATATTTGGAGAGGTTGCATTTACGCTATAGCTACCATTTCCTGTAAAAAACAAAATTGATTTGTTTGAGCCAAATCCTCTTCCTACAACATAATCAACTGAGTTAGTGAGTTTAGTTCCGTTACGGAATAAATCCACAATAGTGAATGAAGGATTAATATTCAAGAATCGCTTAACAGATGAAGAGCTTGGGGTAAAGGAAGAAGTAAATGTTATGTTCCAGCGCACAATAGATCGGTTCGTATCAACAACGAAGGTTGCTGGATGTAGTGAGTCATTTAGACTGAACCACTTCACCGTTATGTTCAATTTTGCGTCTGGAACCTTAGTCGCGTTGAATCGGAAATAATACGTTTCCGAGGTTCTTGTTGTATTGTCAACAAACTTGTTTCCACTTGTAATGTTGTATCCTGGCTCTCCCTCACTTTGGACTAAAACATTCATTCCGATTTCAGCGGGCCTTAGGATTTTACTTGCAGAGTATTCGAGCATGAAGTCTATTAAACTTTGAGCCTTCCAATATGTCGGATTGTTCTCTTGTATGTTTGCTCCGCTTGATTCTGTAGGCCGAAAGGTCGGACCCTTATCCGTCGATGAGCTAGTGATTTTATATTTCAGGGACCACGAAGTGGTAGTACTGCCGGAATTATTTGCGTAGATCACAAAGAAAACATATGATCCAGAAGCATTCGTATAAGTGCTTGTGGAATCTATTCGCACCGGGTTGGACAAAACGAACTGGAACTTTTCGACGTAGATGTTGTCATTCTGTGTACTATTTGACGTTATATACGTTGCTTTACCTAAGCTACGGTGCGGAAATACGGATCCATTGATATCCACGCTCGCGTTCCACACTTCACCAACCATTGTTGAAATATCGCTACTACTGCCTGGTGGAAGCGCGGTTACGTTAAAACTCGATATGACGATGCTTTCAGTGCTTCCCCCCGGAGCCATATCCGAAATAATTGCTGCTTGGGCAACAACAAACCCGTTCAAGTCGCTTTGCGTATCGAACTGGTCTTCAAAAACATAGTTTGAATCTCCCAGATATGGGAGTAGGTCAAAACTTGCATTAAACTTTGAATAACTAATTGTTGAATTTGAGAAAGGAGTCATTGGAACGCTGCTGTTGTTTCCTAGTGCTGTGTACGTAGTGTTATCTGTCTTCAACTCTCCTTGGATGAGAGTGAATCTTCCTTCTGATTGATTTGTTTGCTGAGACATTAGTCTTGCAAAAGAACTCTGGCCATCTGTCGATTTTGCATGTTCGCCAGCCGCGTTTTGCTCTACGCTTGATCCTATGTCTGTCTGTGATTCATTTTGTCCATTTTGAGAAGAAATGAAATCTCTTGGTTGGGACGAAATAAGAGAAATGCCCTTATCTGGCTCTATTGCTAATTGTGATATTACAAGTAAAAGTAGTACTCCAATAAGGATTTTGAACAGCGTATTTCTGGGGTTCTTCACTCTTATCAACTTCTACGGATTTTACTATTAAAAAGTACCGTGATTTGATCGTAAATACTTGATTAGTGTGACACAAGTTTTTTCTCCTCTGTTTCCATCACAGACATGCGTGAAAAACCCCTTTTCAATTTTTACTGTATACTGGGACTATGGGTTGAGATATCGGGCTTCCAAGATCTCTTGTATCTTGTCTGTGTGTTGCCGAAATACTCTCATTGTAATCCCCGCCGCGGAAATATCTCTGTTTGCCCCTATGAGAATGTAGTCTCCAGCGTTGGATAAAATTGTGAACCCTTTGTCGCCGCGAATCATCATCTCGCTCAAGTTACCATGGTCCATTCTGTGGGTTACCATCTCTCCCGTGTTAAGGACTGCTGCCGAGACCGCAGACAAGAGATCTGGATCCGCGCGTTTTCCTGCGAAAAAAGCTAGGCTTTCCCCTTCTTTTGAGACGATAGCTATAGCCTCTAGATCGCATAGGCTGGTTATTTCCTTAAGGATCTTTACGAGTTGCTCCTTTTGAGTAGGTGTGAGATCAATTGAAGACATCTGTCGGTACCTCTTCTTATTTCTGCTTAAAGTTTTATTACTGCTTAGAATTATGCTTTTTCTCTCGCTACAAAACACTTGACTTCTCTCTTGGGGTGTTTGTTCATTGTTGAACCGATTATTCCAAGATCATTTTATATCTGTTCCATGAAATGCCAGTGATGATCACACTTGGAGAGAAATTAACGCTTGACGAGATTGAATGTGCCTTTTCCGAAACTAATACTAGTTCTCTCGCTACTATTCCAGAACATAAACTGGATGACATTTTACACTCGAGGTCATTTCTTGAGGATCAAATTAATCAAGGTCAAGTGATGTATGGAGTGAACACTGGTTTTGGAAGACTCGCTAATACGTCAATTCTCCCTGAACAAATAGAGCAATTACAGCTCAACTTGATTCGTTCTCATGCTGCCGGTAGCGGCCCTATCATTCCATTTGAGATCACCCGTCTGGCTCTTGTCTTGCTTGCGAACTCACTAAGTAAAGGATTCTCTGGTGTAAGAGCCTTACTTGTTAAGAAATTAGAAGAGATAATTAATTCTAATATCGTTCCTGTTGCTTACCAATATGGCTCACTGGGCGCTTCTGGGGATCTTGCTCCCTTGGCACATGTTGTGTTGGCAATACTTAACGAAGGCCCCGTAATGGATCGACAGGGAAACGTGTTCGAAAAAATGGGCGATGCTGTGCCCGGTTATGAACCAGTTGCATTAACGGCCAAAGAAGGTTTAGCATTGATCAATGGGACACATTTTTCTCTATCTTACCTCATTTCTTCAATTCGTCTGGCAAAACTTCTATTCAAAACAGCGATAGTGGTTTCTGCCCTATCATTTGAGGCGTTACACGGGCTCCTCCCGGCTCTTGATCCCTTGATTCATTCGATCCGGCCACATCCCGGTCAAGTTCAGGTTGCCCAAGCAATGGATTCTCTGATCAAGGACAGCGAACTCGTCTATCATACTCCGAGAGAGAATAAACATTCAAAGGTTCAAGACGCATATTCGGTCAGATGCACACCACAAATAATGGGTGGAATATATTACGCCATAACAAATGCGATGCAAATTGCAGAGATCGAACTTAACAGTGTTACAGACAATCCATTAATCTTTTCAAAGGAAGGAAAAGTCATTTCGGGGGGGAATTTCCACGGGGAGCCTCTTGCTCTTTCCTCCGAATACTTGTCTCTCGGCCTTGCAAAGCTCTCTTCCCTAAGCCAGGTTCGGACTGAAAAGCTCCTAAACCCCAACTATAACTTTGGCTTACCTGCTTTTCTTGTTCAATCCCCTGGCTTAAACAGTGGATTCATGATTGCGCATTATACACAAGCTAGCATGCTCAACCGTATCCGTGTTCTTTCGGCTCCTGCTGCAACAGATAACATTCCTGTTAGTGCTCAACAGGAAGATCTAATCTCAAATAGCATGACTTCAGCCTCGAAATGCTACGAAATAGCGAAGCTGGCTCAAGAAATCGTCTCAATTGAATTACTGGTTTCTGCCCAAGCTTTTGAACTGCGAGAACAAATCTCTCAAAAACAGGGATCCCCAATTCTCCGACAAGTTGTGAAAGTTATTCGTAGACATGTTCCAATTCTTGAAAATGATCGAATAATACATAAGGACATCAAAAACATCGTTAAACTCGTAGAGTCTGGTGGTATCGTCAATCTTGTGGAAGAAGTTCTGGGCAAACCCTTGGTAACGTTTGATCGCTAGGATTTCTGGGCTTTTATGGCTTGACTCTTCGAAACCAAGTATATCCTTAAAAATCAGATTGTTCAAGCCAATTTGATAATTCTTTGTATCGTCATTTCAATGAATGACAAAGACGGGAAAGGTGTGTATTGTGGTAGAAGTCCGCTCTCATAAAGAGGTCTCCTCTGAATTCGAAGTTGATTTTGTGTCGCTAGACAAAATACTCCCTCATGAAGAAATTATTCCAAGTGAATTAGAACGAGTGAAAGACAGCTTGAAAAATGATGGGGAGTTAAGGTATCCTATCGTTGTTGCCAAAGGCTATTATGTCTTGCTGGATGGACATCACAGATGGAGTGCCCTCCTTGACATGGGATACGCGAAGGCTCCTTGTATCCTTTTTGATTATTTTAATGATAAGGCAATAATGGTAGACACTTGGTATCCGCGTGTCCAAATTAACTTCAAAGACTTCATTGACGAGCTAAAAGCCCTCACACCCGAGGCAAACTTTGTTTCCCTTCAGCTATCTGATGCGCTGGAAGCCAAAGCGACGGTTGACGGGCGGAAATATGGCGTTATTCTGACCAATGGCCTCAACTATGTTGGTGTTGAAGACGATCGAGAACACATCATGAAATTGCTTCGCTCTCACTTTTTGAAAAAGATGATCTACTATGATTCTTGGCAACTGGCAACAGAAGAAGCCAGAAACCATAATCACGTTGCCGTCTTGACTCATTCTTATTCTAAGGCCGAAATAATTGATGCTGCAAGAAAGGGAATCGTTTTCACCCCGAAGACCACAAGGCACGTTATTCCTAGGCGTTATCCAAGAATAAACATGCCTTTGAATGAAATCCCAAGGTAGTTCCGTGATTGGACTGGTTTATTCCGAGATAATAATTTCTCAATTCCAAAATTGTAATAAACTTCCAATGTTATTCTAGCAACGAAGTTATATGGAATATTCCATAATCGCTAAGAATCTATCCAAATCCTTTGGTTCCCTCAAAGCTGTGAAAGCTGTGTCTTTCAGCGTAAAATCTGGGGAAATTTTTGCATATCTGGGTCCCAACGGGGCAGGAAAAACGACCACTATCAACATGCTGATTACATTAGCAAAACCAACCTCGGGAACAGCAATAGTAAACGGATTTGATGTCTTGGAAAACCCGAATGAAGTCAGAAGATCTATTGGGGTGGTCTTTCAAGAGCAGACTCTAGACGATGATCTCACCGCTACAGAAAATTTGCTTCTTCACGCAAAACTTTACGGGTTGCGAGGGCAGGAATCTCGAGACCTGGCTAAATCTCTTCTGGAGCTGACTGGATTGTGGGAACGAAGAAATTCAAGAGTCCGCACTTTTAGTGGTGGAATGAGAAGAAGACTCGAAATTGCTAGAGGACTCTTAACAAGCCCCCGCATCTTATTTCTTGATGAACCGACCATTGGTCTTGACCCTCAGTCAAGAGCATTGATTTGGGAGAAAATTAAAGAAATTGGAAAAGAAAAAGACATTACGATTTTTCTTACTAGTCATCAAATGGATGAAGTTGAAGAGTTTGCGCATAGAGTTGCGATTATGGACTTGGGAGAGATCAAAGCGATTGGTACGCCATAAGAACTTAAGGCCTCAATTGGAAACGATGTTGTACGTTTTGAGGTAAGTCCAGAGTACGTAAGAGATCTGCGAAATTTTATCGAAAACATGGGATATCGCACTCATGTTACTGGAAGCCTTATTGAGGTTGGCGTTCATCATGGAGCTGAATTTCTTGGTAAAGAGATTCGACGAATCTCACAAAGCAACATCCCCATCCTTTCGATAGAAGTCAAGAAACCTTCACTCAACGATGTGTTTCTTCATTACACTGGTCGAGAGTTGCGGGATGCAATGGCAACCTATGCTGAACGCCTAAATATGTTTGGCGCAAATCGTCGGATTCGAAGGAGGATGCATTAAGATGGACAAAATTCTTGATAAGAAATTACATGAGAATGGCCAAATCCCTTTCAAAAAAGATGGATCACATGTTTCTTTCCTGAGAGGTACTTACACTATCTGGTTGAGGCAATTACTTAGGTTGAAATCAAGTCCCGCTAGACTTGTTTCATTCTTGTTGATGCCAGTAATTTGGATTGCAGTATTTGGAAAGACGTTCAACAATCTACTGGGGAATAATCCTGCCTTTTTTGGTCAGAGCGATTATCTGACCTTTTTTGGTCCAGGAATTCTCGTGATGGTCATTCTTTTTACAAGCACTTTCGGCGCAGTCAGCATGTTTTACGATAAAGAAAGTGGATTCATGAAAATCTACTTGGTTACTCCCATCCCTAGAATCAGTATTATTGTAGGCTATAATCTGGGAACGCTGTCAATTGCCACTCTTCAATTTGTCATAATGTATGTACTTGAATTAGCGATTGGTGTTAGCCTCACGTTAAATCCTTTCAAAATATTGGTTGCCTGGTTTGTCTTAACAAATCTCTCGGCACTGCTTGTTGGATTCGTTACTCTTATTGCCTCTAAGGCCCCAAATGTAGAAGTGTTCCAAGCTTTAATAATGCCAATTGTTATGCCTCTGCAATTTGCTTCCAACATAATGTATCCTATTGAAATCATGCCGAATTGGCTCCAATGGTTTGCGAAGTTTAATCCCCTTAGTTATGCTGTTGATGCTACTCGAGGGCTTCTTGTTGATACCTCTCTCATGTCATCTCCATTCGCTATTGATCTCATTTCGAATCACCTTCTGGGTTTTGACATTCTTGTCTTGGTTTTTCTTGCTTTGTTACTCAATATTGCTGGGAATCGAGCCTTTATTCGGGGTCTTTCACAATAAGCTTCAATACTTTCCCTCCCTTTGCGTTCTTTTCTTGCGATTCCAACGAAAAAACTCTAAAGGATGAAATCTTATTTGAACTGAATGACAAGTATAAGTATTGATTTGCCCTCAAAGCTACATGAGGCCATTGAACAATTGGTGGAAAAGGGATATTTCTCATCAATGGAAGACTTTGCGTTACACGCGATTCGTCTTCTCGCTGAGATTTATGGCGTAGCCGCCGACAACGGGGGAGTCAAGCTTTTTGACAAGTTAAAACCCGCACAAGCCGTTTCTTCCACAGCAAAAGCTAGTGTGGCTTCAAGGAGAGTGGAAACAGGAGGCATTAGTGGCCGTGCAACTTCGTCCACTGCAGTCTCTGATGACGAACAAGTTGTTCTGGATGCTTTCGGGAGTGCAAAATACGAATTCGAAAACACATTGTTCATGCAGTATCAGATGGACGCTCTGAGAACTGGACAGAAACCAATGACGAGGGAAAGATTCATTGAGCTTCTAGAATCACTTCAGTCGAAAGGTATCCTGGAACGATTTACTCAGAACAATAAGACTATGTGGAAAAGAATCTCTTAGTTCTAGTACGAAGATTCCATGCTTCTCTGTTTCCCTGAGAATTCTATCCCTTTTGTTTCAAGATGCTTTCACCAGCTGGTATATTCTACCATCAGATCCGCCTTCCTCTAACTCGGTAACTGATTTGAAAACAAGATAGATCCCGCCTGTTAATCCAAAAAGAATCACTCCCCCAATAAGGAGAAGCTTAAGGTTAGGAATGGCCATGTCTCATTATTTCACCATTTCCCCTTAGTAATCTTGCCTTCTTATCATCTAGCAAGTTGTAGGCTCAAACTCTCTTTTCACGAAATATTGCTATTCTTGGAACAACTCCCGGGTTGGAGGAATAAACCCACCGCTCTTTTGGAATTACTTTGCGAGAGGGTGTCAAATCCGCAAGTTGGACTTGGTTTATCTTATACCCCGTTAACTATCATATGAGGTGAAATGAAGAATGAATTGCCCACAGATGTACGAAATCTTGATTCAGAACAAAGCGAGCAGGAGAGATGTTCGATCATATTGATGTTCGATGAAAAAGGCGGAGGGGGTGACTTTCCTTCTCTGCTCAATCTCCTTGCTTTTCTTTGAATGATTTGTTTGATGGCTTGGGGATTTCTTCTGTTGTTTTGAAAAAATAGCTAACGTTTTTGTTCGATTCTGGCTCTCCCAATCTATAAAAACTAAGAAATGCAAAGATGATCTGTGAAATATAAAGGAGTGATCTTTGACTTGTTTGGAACTCTAGTTCCAGCGTTTCCTCGCGACGAATATGTTCAAAACCTAACAAAAATGGCTGACATTCTTGGTGTCCCTTCTGAAGAATTCATTGGTTATTGGTTTGGTGAAACTTGGGAAAAGAGAGCAAAGGGTTTTTTTTCGCGAATAGAAGAAAATATTGAATATATTGTTCAGATTCTTGGAAAAAATCCTGACATAACCTTAACACGAGCGGCTGTTGACGCTAGAATGGAATTCATAAAAGAGAGAATGACTCCAAAGCCGGAAGCTTTGGAAATCATTAAGTCCCTAAAACAATTAGGGTATAAACTAGGTCTAATAAGCGACTGTTCTGCGGAAGTTGCCACTTTGTGGCCTGAAAACCCACTTGCTGATCATTTTGATTCTACAGTGCTCTCCGTCTTGGCTCGCACTATGAAGCCCGATCCAAAAATATACTTGATCTGTGCAAGTGAATTAGGGCTCGACCCCGAAGAAATCGTGTACGTTGGAGACGGGGACAGTAACGAACTTGAAGGAGCACGGGACGTTGGCATGTTACCCATCTTGATCCGGGATTCGGGAGAAAACAAAGGCCGAGAACACCGCATTATTGACATTGTGGAAGACTGGGATGGTTTGAAAATTGACTCACTGAGGAGTTTGCTTACCCTTCTTGAAACCTTGTGATCCTAATGCTCATTTACGATGCTTAGGTCTCAAGAAAAACTAGTGATTTCACATTGACGGGAAATGTTTTGTCCGCTATTGGATCGTCGATATCCAAGTAATCACCCTCTTTAAGCGTTATCTCATCTATGAAAAGTATTGGACATGTCAAGTCAGTACTTCTAGAAATAACATTTCCAGCACTATTTGCAATATCTGTTCGGAAAACAGCAACCAAGGGTTCTTTTCTAGAAGCAAATACGGTCTGTATCCCTTTTGCTAAGCGCTCAAGAACCTCGTAAGAAGGAGCAATCGGGTCGTTAAAGTATAGTGCAAATGCTTCATTCGTGTTTTTATCATTTATTTTCAGACTCTTCAAGATTTGCCTGGCAATTTGTTCTGCTTTTGGAAGGGGGATTCCCAGACTTACTGGAACTACCGGCAAGTTCCTTAGGGGGAAGGAAATGTTTTGCTTCCTAAAAGTCGTGGATCCTGACACGCGAAGTGTGAACATGCCTGCACCAATGACAGTTGCTCGTATTTTTTGTCCCGGTTCCACGATTGTCCATCCCTGCTCAAGTGCAATTCGATTAATGCTCGTTGCCAGTGCTTCGCCAAGGTCGTGTGTTTTGATCGTTTTTCCATAAAACAACTCTCCAACGCCTCCGCTAATGGAGAGTACACATTCTCTCGGTGAGGCTGAATACTCTAATGGTGTCTCTTCTAGTATCTTGGTTAACGGGGTTTGTCTGCCTGAAATATATGCGAACAGAGTGCTTGCGAGAATTTCTGCAATGGATTGCTTCTCTTCTTCAAGGATGGTGTCTCCGATTTTGTGTTTTCTGTGCAGACTCTCAAATATGCGTTCCATAGGCTTTTCAATACGAACTAAACGATTGTTTTCATCCCACTGTAGTAGCCGAGCTCCTACTTCGATACATCCCGTCGCTTTGACTTTGCCATCCTGTGCGAGAGCAACATTACTTGTTCCCCCACCAATGTCTATGTTCAAGACGGGTTTCTTTAGCTTCTTGCTTAGATCCACTGCACCTGATCCTAACGCACTAAGCAATGATTCTTGGTTTGGACCGGCCACTGCAGCAACAAATTTACCCATGCTCATCGAAAGAGCTTCCACTACGGTTCGGGCATTCTCTCTCGTCGCAGTCATTCCTGTGATAATCACCGCACCCGTATCAATTTCGAGCTCCTTAAGACTGGTCTCGTTCCTCCACTTCTCAAGGATCTCTCTCACCTTTTTGAAATCTATCTTCCCTATCCCCTCTAATGGTGTGTTAACTATTGGACTCAACCAAATGGCCTTTCTTTCCACAACATCCCATCTTCCCAGTTGCGTATTCTTCTCCAATAAAAGAGAGGAAACAATCATGTGCATGGTTGAAGTACCAAGATCTATCCCAACACTTAGCAACTCTTTCTTGGTAGCCCTGCCATTTATGAGATCCTTGTTTTTTGCCATTTGTGTTTCAACTGGAGCTTTCCTTATGTGCGAATAACTTTTTCTACGTTAACTAGTTCTTCGATACTTTCGCTACGTGGGTATGGCAACATCATTGATAGAAAATATTTATAGCCGCAGAAAGGGACTTGCTATGATTACCATGCCCAATGAAGAATGGGTTACACAAGAACAAAACATGGATCTAATACTCCTTTTGATTGCTTTTCTAACCATCTTCTATCCTTTCTTTGTGCTGTTAATCGATGCTAATCTTGCATCGGAATCAACCGGTGAACTGGCTTATGATGATTACCAGTTGATCGGATATGTTGGGCTTGGTTTATCTTTATCCGTTTTGCTTTTGAATCAGCTTGTTTTGCTACCTAAATCTAAGGAAGAAAGGGAAAAAAACCCGGGCTATGTGCTTATACCAATGATGTTAGCAGAATCTATTAGTCTCTACGGGCTTTTATATGGTATTTTGGGGGTTTTATTTGCGAGATCGATTGACTGGTTTATAGCTGGAGTCCTTTTTGTGTTCGGTACATCATACAGCTTCTACACATATCTTCAGACAAGGTCTCACGTGGCAGTATAGGCTTGCAACACATGTTTTCGCTAATTGATTTTCTTCTTTTTTCTATCCCTACTGTGTAGGAATTTTTTAGTTATGGAGCAAATTACATATTTCCTATGTACCAAGTTGAACTGAAATGAAGCCCATTATCATCAGGAATGCATCATTAGTATTTACTGGGAACGAGCTTGTAAAAGAGAGAAGCATCGCCTTAGAAAATGGAAAAATTCTCGGAATTTATCCTTCTGGCAAAGAGCATGAATATGTTGTTCTTGGAGACTATGAGCAAATTGACGCTTCTGGAAAAACCGTTATTCCCGGCTTCGTGGATTCTCATACGCATGCGATATTTGCTGGTGATCGGGCATTTGAACTGCGCATGAAACTCGAAGGTTATAGCTACTTAGAAATCTTAGAAAATGGGGGTGGAATTGCCTATACTGTTAACCAAACCAGAAATGCAACAAAGGATGTATTGTTGGACTCATTATTGAAAAGACTTGATCAATTTCTGCTTCATGGCACAACTGTAATGGAGATTAAAAGTGGCTACCATCTAAATGTTGAGGGAGAATTACTTGCCCTAGAAGTTATTGCAGAAGCTGATAAGATTCATCCAATTAAGATCGTGCCGACATTCCTAGGAGCGCACTTGGTTCCCTCTGAATATTCAAATAATCCTGATGACTATGTCTCACTGATTGTTGATGAGATGCTTCCTCTTGTTAAAAAACAGGGGGTTGCTGAATTCACAGATGTTTTCTGTGATCGGGGAGCTTTTTCAGTTGATCAAACAGAAACCATCCTGGCAAGAAGCAAGCAACTGAATATTCCTGTTCGCGTTCATGGTGAAGAGCTAGAGCGGACTGGGATCTGTCAAATTGCTTCTATAAAATATGACGCGGCATCCGTTGACCATCTTCTAAAGGCCACGATCGAAGATCTCTGCGTAATGGCGCAAAATGGCACTGTTGCCGGTGTAATGCCAATGGGTCCGGTGGCTCTTTTTACACGTGATTTTGTTCCATTCTCTCGTCTGAAAAAGGCAGGCGTGGAAGTTGCACTGGCCACTGATTTCAACCCGAATAGTTATCTGCAAAATATGTTTCTAACTATAGGACTTGCATCTTATTTCGCCGGTTTTCCACCCAAGGATGCATTAAGGGCTGCGACTTATGGTGGAGCAAAGTCATTGCGGCTAGATCAAACTGGTTTGATTAAGCCCGGTTTCTTTGCTGATCTTGTTATTCTTGATGTTCCAAGTATAGATCATATTCCATATTATTTTGGGAGAAATTTGGCACATACCGTTCTAACGAGAGGTGAAGTGGTGGTTAGGAATTTCAAAAGGGTTAAGAATAGTGAAGACGAAGGTTAGGCGGATATTTTGAAAAATTATCCCTTGGTGAAAGATCATAGCCTAATACGCTGAGGCAACGTATACTACTTCTTTCGCTTCATTGCCGCATATCACGCATGAGGCAAAGACTTCTTCTTCTTCTCCTAGCTTCGTTCCCCTGATTTCGACTGCTATTCTCTCTTTGAGTTGATCAGAGCACTTTTCATCTCCACACCAGTTGGTTCGTATGATGCCTTTCTTATCTGAGTAAATTTCTTCGAGTTCGTCTAGGGTTTTTGCCTCGGATGTTACCTCTTCTAGACGCTTCCAAGCACGTTCACGTAAACCGTTTTCAACCGCCTCAAGTGCTTCTTTGACTTTCTGAGTTAGTTCTTCGCGGGAAACCGTGATTTTTTGACCGTTGTCCCTTCTCACCAGTACTGCCTGATTCTTTTCGACGTCTCGGGGCCCTACTTCGATTCTGAGCGGAACTCCCAAGAGCTCATATTGGTTGAATTTCCACCCAGAGGTATAATTGTCCCTTAGGTCTGCCTTGACACGAATGCCTTGCTCCTTTAGTTCAGCAACAATTTCATTCGTAGCTTTGTTTACGGGGTCATGCTTGCCTTTGAAGTAGATAGGTATGACTATTGCTTGAGTCAGAGCAACTTTTGGTGGAATAATTGCTCCCTTGTTGTCCCCATGCATGGAAAGAACTGCCGCAATTACCCGTGTCGAAACTCCATAGCTCGTTTGATAAACAAATTCATGCTCTCCATCTGCTTTTTGGAATCTAACATTGAAAGCTTTGCTGAAGTTTTGACCCAAGTTATGGGTTGTGCCGATTTGAAGGACTCTTCCGTCGGGTAGGGGTGAATCATATGCTATGCTGTAATCCGCTCCTGGAAATGTGTCGTGCCTGGGTCGCTTTACGATAATATAGGAAAGGCAAAGATCATGGAATAACTTCTCGTAAATTCGCATGGATTCTTCAACTTGCTTCACTGCTTCGTCATATGTTGCATGGGCTGTATGGCCCTCATGCCAAAGGAATTCTCGGTCTCGAAGGAGGACTTTAGTCTCCTTGGTGTCCCACCTAATGATATTACACCACTGATTTACTTTGAGTGGCAAATCCGTATGACTTCGAATCCATAACGCAAACATCGTGTACATGATTGCTTCAGATGTGGGGCGTAATCCGACTTTTCGATCTAGTTTTTTATCACCTACGTGGGTCACCCATGCGACTTCGGGAGCAAATCCCGAAAAGTGTTCTGCTTCTTTGTTAAGCAATTCTTCAGGAACAAACAAGGGAAAATACATATTGTTGTGTCCCGTAGCTTTCAGCTCTGCATCAAGGATTCTCTGAATGTTTTCCCAGATTCCGTACCCGTTGGGCAATAACACATTGGCTCCCTTTATGGGTGTGCGATTGTCAACGATTTCAGCTTTCATGACTATTTCGCTATACCAGTTGGCGAAATCCGTGCTCTTATCATGGTCTAATGGCAACTACTACACCTCTCTATTCTGCAAGTAAAAAGTGAAAACATGAATGAACCATGGCATAACGACTGCCATTCTTAGTTAGAAAACAATCTCTACTGAATCGGAAGGCAGTCACCAGGGTTCATCTTCACCAATTCCTCATAATAATCAAGTAAATAAAACCTTTAGGATTCGAATCGTAACCTAGCTGTCTCTTAGTCAATCTCGATTTTAGTGAATAATATCGGAATAATGAACGTTGCTGTAAATCCAATAAACATGTAGCGGAACAATGTGAGGATTAATTGTAACAACATTGGAGAACTATCGAAGAGAGCATGTTGGAGAATTGAGAGAAGGAATGTTAAGGGAACAAGAATAATGTAACCCACAAAGATTCTGACACCCAGAGTCAGTTTATTTTCCGCTCGCGATGAAAAGCCAATATATTGCTCCTGTAACAAGTGGCCGATCCAAATCCCTATCAATGCACCCATTGATACCGATGCAAAATCTGTCTTCTCCTCTGCTCCGAACATGAGCAACGCAAGCAAGAAAAGAGCGATGGGACTCAAGGAATAAGCAAATTGCGTGACGCGGGTTTTTTCTTCAAAGAATTTCTCTCCTTTAACCCATGCATATTGTATTATGATCGCGATCGTGATACCAAGTATCCATCCCACAATCACATCCTCTAAGAAGTGGACTGCAAGATAAAGTCTTGAGAGTCCTATGAGCAAGATCATTATCCCTGCAAACCACCAGAATTTCCTGTTATTGACGTAGTATCCGAGCAGTGTCCAGAAGGTTCCTGCTCCTTGTGCATGACCCGATGGCATTCCGTTTGAAAGCTTGTACTCTTCTACATCTACACCAAGCCAGTGATCTTCAGGAGAATTGTTGGCGTAAGGTCGTGGGGACCCAATAACTATCTTTAGCACGTTATTCAGGTAACTTGACGTCGTAATACCCGTTGCGAGTTTCAACGCAATATCCTTATCCCAAACCCAATAAAATGCAGCAATTGCTGCGATATAGAATAATTCATTGCCAAGGTTTGTGATTGCAATAACTATCGGAGTAATTACTGGATGACGTAGGGATTCAAAGAATTGAACAATGTCTTGGTTCATACGAATGAATAGTTCTTGGTTTTAAAAAATTAAGCGCATAATGCGCTTGAAAAAGTGGGGAAGATGATTTTACAGTGTCTTACATTCTTCGGCCACGACGACCACCCTTTCTTCGGGTTCCGTCGTGAGGCAAAGGCGTGACATCTTCGATTCTGCCAATTCGTAACCCTGCACGTGCAAGGGCTCTCAGAGCAGCCTGTACTCCAGGTCCTGGAGTTCGAGAACGGTGTCCTCCTGGCGCTCGGATACGTACATGTAGCGTTCTTACTCCCTTTGCTTTTGCTTCATCTGCCGCAGCAAAGGCTGCTTTCATTGCAGCGTAAGGACTTGATTCCTGTCTATCTGCTTTAACAAACATTCCACCAGATTTTCGTGAAATTGTTTCTGCCCCAGTAATGTCTGTAATATGAATGATAGTGTCGTTGTAGCTAGCATAGATATGGGCGACTCCCGTCATCGTTCGTCGTTTTCTGGAACGGGGTTGGGGCTGAGCTGGTTTCTCACTGGCTGATTCTGTTTTTTTCTCTTCTTCGCTCATCATAATTCACCTATTCCTCACTGGCATCCTCTGAAGATTCTGTTTCTTCTTCTCCAGCAACACTGACTACCTGGGGTCGCATAGGATGATCTTCTTGATTGTAGGGTGATTTGGGAGCATATCTTATCTTGTCTTCTTCATCAATCGTTACAAGATAACTGGGAGAGGTTACGATGTGGTCTCCAACCATGATGTGTCTGTGCACAATCATCTGTCTCGCTTGGTGAGGTGTTCTTGCTAGTCCTTTTTCATAAACAAGAGTCTGAAGCCTGCGTTTCAAAACATCTTCAACATCAAGCGATAAAACTGCTTCAAAGGTGCTACCTTCTGGCAAAATCCCGTATCTTGCCATCTTGTGGATCAAAATTCTCTCTTTAACTGCTCTTTCTTCCTCTTCAAGCGCAAGCATTGCCCGTGCTTGTGCTCTCCATCTTCCAAGAATAGAACGTGCTCGCCAGACCTCTCGCTTATTCCTTAGACCATACCTTCCTACAAGATCAAGTTCGGATTGCAATCGGTCCATCCTATAGGGATGGCTAGGGGTTTCATACTTTTTTCTCGGCTTTTTCGGATCTCCCATTTCACGTCACCTTATCGTTTCTTACGAGACACACCGAGAGCCAAACCTCTTCTACCATTGGACTTTGTTCTCTGTCCTCTGACCTTTAAGCCTCGTGAATGCCTAATTCCTCTCCAAGCACGCATTCTGATTAATGCTTCAATGTCTTGTCTTCTCTGCAAGAGCAAGTCTGAGCCTAGTAGATGTTTGTATTCCCCTGTCGCTGGATCTCTTGGACGATTCACCATCCATTCTGGAATTCCGCGGCCTATTGGGTCATACAGTGTCTTTTCAATTTGTTCGATCTGGCTATCGGGAACATACCCCAGACGCTGATTTTCATCAATATTGAGTGATCTGAGCACTGCGATTGCAAATCTTTGATTTACTCCTTTAATCTTGGTCAGCGCTATTTTTAGGGGTTTATCTCCTCGAATATCTGTTGCTGCGACACGGACCAAGTGCCGATATCCTGTTTCGCTCATGGTGCCTACCCTTCTAATGGAATCTCTACAGTCCATTCACTTTGAGACAATTAATAAGATCATCGTTTGCGTACTTGGGAAAGAAAATTCAAATGAGAATCTTCTTGGAAAAAACAAGGGGTTATGTACTTTAGTCTATGCCAAGGCTACTGCTTCGTCCAGGGCTTCATTGATAATTTTCTTAACGTTTCGCGACAATTGGTCTTCGATTTCTCTCAATTCCGTCTCAGTTGCCATACGATAGTATACTGAGCGCATGTCTAAGAGATTCGGAACACGTTTTATGATACCACTTTCAATTAAGCGACGAAGGGCATATCTAATCGCATCAAAAGGAGCGTCGATATGCTCTTCTATTTCTTTGGGGCTGAGTGTTCCTTCCTGAAGCAATAAAATCATTATTTCACGTGAGGGCTCTGGCAAACGAGTTATCATTTTTTACCTAATATGAATTAGGTAATCGAAGTTAAAAAAATTACTCCTTTGTAAAAAAAGATTACCTCTTTTTGTTCTTGCTTCTAAACACTTCTTCCACTTAATGAGCTAACTTTGTCTGTGCTCAAAGTTCATATGTGCTCTCCTTTTCACCCGAGATTACTCCCTAACGCTCAAGTACAACGAGTTGCTCACAACGCCCTCAATCGCATAGCCCAAATATGAGCACAGGGAATACTTGAACTCCAATGCTTGTGAAGGCTCGTGTGTGCTCCACCAACCAGCAGTTCGATAGGGAAGCAAGGGGAGGCTTTGCCTATGGTTATCCAACATGCTATGTTGCCTTCGTATGGGTACACAGCCATGCCCTAGGGAGTTATCTGTTCCACCATACTTAAGGCTAGAGAGATGATTCCTTCAAAGTGAAAACATGCCCACTAGCACACCCCCTCAACAAAATTCATACGAAAATGACTCATCAAAACTCCTATAATTCTTCATCTTGTCTTTCGATTAGCAAAGAGTGTGAAAGATAATGGCCAACAAATTTCCAGAAGAATTCCTATATGCTCCCCATGGGTTCCGTGACTATCCTCCTTTGGTCTACAGATACATCAAGCATTTAATCGAGATTATGGAAACAATCCCTCAGCGCTACGGCTACGAACTATATGATGGTCCTATCGTAGAACGAAGAGCTTTGTACGAGGTCAAATCAGGAGGAGAAATTGTCGGTGAGGTCTTTGAAGTTAAAGGAAAATCTGAGGAAAAGCTTGTACTTCGCCCAGAAATGACTCCTACACTAGGTCGGCTTATTGCTCGGCTTGATCAGGAACTGACAAAACCAATTCGGTGGGCAACAATTAGTCGCTATTTTCGGGACGAAACGCCGCAAAGAGGACGAGTAAAGGAATTCTGGCAATTGAATGTAGACATCATTGGCTTGGAATCTCCTTATGCTGACGCTGAAGTCATTCGTGTGCTTTATGAGATTCTTCGAGAAGCTGGCCTAAAGGACGGTGAATTTCAAATCTTAATTAATGATCGAAGGATTATTGAAGCAATTCTTATAGCGCTGGGAATAAAAAACATTGAATTAGTTTTTCCAATACTTGACAAGAAAGATAAGCTACTCCAAGAACATATTCGTAAATTATTAGAAAAAAGTGATCTTCTTGATTCGGAGATTGAGCAAATAGCTCTGATGTATAGAAAATATGACCGATATAAGGATCTATTAAAAGAGAAGTATGGGTCTTATCAGATTATTGGAGAAATCGGCTCCAACTTGAAGAGTATCCGCAGAGAAGCTTTTGTCTCATTCCTTGTATCTCAAGGCATTGCAGAGGAAGACGCCAATATCCTTTTTGATGTTTCAGAAATTAATGGCCACCCTGATGAAGCTCTTCCAAAACTTGTTGCAATTCTTGAGGAACTAGGTGCTTCAGCAGATTCTACGTTGCCTCTTCAAGAAGCTGTGGAGTACTTGAAGGATATGGGGGTTGGAAATGTTCTGGTGCTTGACGCAAGTATTGTTCGTGGGTTCGCCTATTATACGGGCATCATTTTTGAAGCATTCGATGCAGAGTCCTTAATTCCTCGCGCAGTGGCAGGTGGAGGCCGTTATGATGACCTTGTTTCAGTATTGGGTGGCTCTAAAATTCCTGCTACAGGCTTTGGGATGGGAGAAACTGTTCTTTTGGAAATCCTGAAAGAGAAGGGCCGTTTTGGTGAAGTTAAGATAGGTGTCCCTGATATTGCGATCAAGCCTCTTGGTAAGGACTTGGTCTCTAAAGCTCATGAAATCGCTACAAATCTTCGACGAGCTGGTCTGAATGTTCTTTTTATTCCACCGATGGGAAAACTAGGAAAATCGTTCGAACATGCCTCCAAACGTGGAGTGCAATACTTTCTAATACTCGGCAAGAAAGATCTTGAAAATGAACAAATCACACTTCGAGACATTGTTACTGGAGACCAAAAAGTAATAGCTCTCGAAAAACTGGTTGAAGAAATTCTAAAGATTTTGAGATAAAGCTTTGCGTTAGATAACTTTGAGTTCTTTTCCCACTTCTTCAAAGGCTTTCAGTCCGAAGTCTAAGTCTTCCTTGGTGTGGGCGGCACTTATCATTACCCTAATTCTAGCCTTTCCTTTCGGAACCGTTGGATAGAAAATAGGGGTGGCAAAAACTTGTTTTTCAAAGAGTTTTCTGGAAAATTCTTGTGCTACCTTTGATTCTCCAAGCATGATCGGAGTAATCGGCGTTTCAGAGATCCCAGTGTCAAAACCGAGTGACTGCATTTCTTTCTTGAAATACGCTGCGTTGTTCCACAGCCTTTTGACTAATTCATCAGACTCCATGAGTATTTCAACTGATTTGAGTGCTGCCGCTGTGTCTGGAACTGTCAAAGCACTGCTGAATAGGTATGGTCGCCCCTTCTGTTCATAGTAGTCAATGAGTTGTGCTTCTGCCGCCAAATATCCTCCTACTACACCGAATGCCTTTGATAGAGTTCCCACTTCAACGTCAACTTTACCGTGCAAATTGAAGTGATCAACGATTCCTCTTCCGTGATCTCCTAGTACTCCTTCCCCGTGAGCGTCATCCACCATCACGATTGCTCCGTATTGTTCTGCTACTTCCACGATTTCCGGCATCGGGGCTAGATCTCCATCCATGCTGAAGACACCGTCTGTTATAATGACCTTGATGGGGTGGTCTTTTCCTTCTTTGAGTTTTTGTTCCAAATCCACGGTGTCGCGGTGTTTGTAAATATAGCGTTTAGCCTTAGTTAAACGTATTCCGTCTATGATCGAGGCATGGTTTAACTCATCTGTGAAAACTGCTGCTTCAGCATTTGGAAGCAACGGGCCGATTCCAGCAAGGTTTGCGTTGAAGCCGGATTGCAAGACTAGGGTTCGCTCGGTTTTCTTGAATTCTGCAAGCTTTTGTTCTAATTGTCGGTGTAAAGTCATGGTTCCAGCTATACTTCTCACAGCCCCAGGCCCCACTCCATACTCCTCAATGGCTTCTTGAACAGCCTTTATTACTCTGGGGTCGCTGCATAATCCTAAGTAGTTGTTTGAACACATGTTGAGAACTTTCTTGCCTTCAATTGTGAGCCACGGTCCTTGTGGGCTTTCAATCACTCGAATGTAGTTGTACCGACCTTCTTGTTTAAGGGCCTCCAATTCGTGTTTTACAAAGTCAAATTTGGCCGTCATCTTGTAAGTATGAAACATGACGATTAAAATCATTAACTGAAAATTGAGAGTTTCTTGCATGTATATGGTCATCGCATTTCATGTTTCGAGAGGCTTGGGCTGATCCCAAGTCGTATAATTATAGAAAAAAATAAAGATTCTAAATTCTACAATAGAACAACTTTGATTAAGGGAATTAGCAGTATTTGAATTGACACCATTGAAATATGTTTCAAGGTCGTGAGGAGTTTGGAATATCAGTGTGAATTATGTGGTAGGGCTCTACCCGTTCCTGGCACTCCTGTTAGAATTGAAGGAAGCATTCTCAATGTTTGCTTTGATTGTGAAAAATACGGAATCCCAGTTGAGCGATCCAAAGGAGTCTCATCAGGAAAAAAATCTACGTTTGTTTCTCAAACTACAAGACAGCCGACAAGGAAATCAA
>JAJRWK010000144.1 GCA_024276795.1 archaeon
AAGCTCTCTTTTTCTTCTGGTGGTTTGTACTCATAGTATGCAAAGGTTCCACCACCTACGAGGCGCCTTCCAAAAAAGTTAGTGGTAAGAAAATTGATTACTGGGGGAGAAAACCTCGGAATATACTTGTGCCACAAGTAAAGCCCGACTAAGGGGCTCAGTAACGCAAAAATCACGATAATTACTCCCCTCGTTTTCACATCCTTATCCTGAAACACGACAAAGAACACAATTTCAACTATCAATGCAAGCAAAAGGATCACTGCTGACGAAACAAATGCATTTCGTTCTTTATCGGTAGGCATCAGTGCTTTGAGAGATTCCATATGTTGTTATTGATGATTTTGTTCAAAAGGATTTGCGATTTTCGTCGTTTCGCTTATCGAGGGAAATACAAAATACTCTTCATTTCTAGGCTGTTTTGAAGACGTTATGAGAGCTTGGTTGGATGCCCTGACGCCGAAGCAAGGACGACTAATGGTTGCTTTAAGCCGGTACTTGGAATCAAGAGGATGGAAAACGCTGATCACTACGAGAAATTACGAATATAGTGTAAGCACCATCAAACGACTTGGAAAGCAACCAATTATCGTAGGCAAACACGGAGGCGGCGATCTTCGAGAAAAACTCTTTGCTTACTCGGAAAGAATCATCAAGCTGATTGATGTTCTTGATGATTTTGACCCTGACTTACTAATTAGCTTTAGTAGTCCTGAAGGCACTAGAACTGCTTTTGGTCTCGGGATTCCTTCAATAAGTTTCAATGATACTCCTCATGCAAAAGCCGTTGCAAGGCTATCATTTCCTCTTTCTTCAGCCATAGTCCTTCCCGCTTGCTTGGATCCGTCTCTCTTCCCTACTCTTGGGGACCCTGAGGAAAAAAGAGCAAAGGTAATACACTACAATGGTGTTGACGAAGTCTCTTGGACAAAAGATTTTGTTCCAGATGACCAGGTCATAGACGAATTGAGTCTGAATACGCAGGACCCTATAATTGTGCTCAGACCAGAAGAAAAACACGCCGCGTATTATACTGACGATTTTAAGCAAAGAGTTCGCAATATCCTCTACAACATGCTCTCAAAACTGAGATCTGAGTATCCTCGTCTACAAGCTGTTGTCTTTCCGAGATACGAGGAACAAAAACAAAGATACAAACAACTTGGAGACTGGGTCATTATTCCGGAAAATTCTGTGGACACACTTTCTCTTCTCTGGCATTCGCAACTATTAGTAACGGGCGGGGGGACTCTTAGCCGAGAAGCTGCTCTATTAGGCATCCCCGCAATCACATTTTTTCCCCGACTATTGGAGGTAAACAAATTTCTCGCAGACCTTGGATTTCCAGTATATTGGGTCAGTAACCCCAGTCAGATCCAAGGGCTAGTTCTCAAGCTTTTCAAGCAACCAAGGATTGAAACCAAAGACCTGCTTCAACAATTAGAATCTCCCGAAATCGGTCTAGGAAAGGCATTAGAAAGGCTGGGATTTTCAAAATAACTTATCACGTATGTTTTTTAAATCAATGTATTACGTAGCGTAAAACCTTTGAATTTTGCAACTATGGCCATGGTCTCCTCGATTCCTAATACAAAATTGCGCTAAGTTGTCTAATTTTTACACATAGTTTCACAACTTTCACTTTTAGGTAACTCTCTGTTTTATCATAAAAACAATTATTTCGACTTTAGAATTGATGACAAGTTCATTTTTTCATCCCATTGACCCCCGAAAGTATCTTGGTCTAGAGCAATCAGATTATCAGATGACTGAAGATGAATCATGGGTTGAGGATCCAATAAGCTATCAAGATCCTTCTTCTCTATTTTTAGAAATCTATGCAAGCGACAACGAGACTGCAGAAGAAATTGACAAGGAATTATTGAACTCCTATCCTGAAGAGTCAATGGAGACCAACATAGTTGAGTTTATGGAAACCTTTTTTCATCTATTTTCTAAGATGAAAAGTCTCGTTCCGGTAGAAGATGAATAGTTTTCTATTTTGCCATTGAACAACTCTTACATGACTCTGCTTTGCTTTAATAACTCTCGTAGCAGTGTTTGCTTGTCTGTTATTTCTGGGAAAAAATCACTGTTTAGAAATTAGCAGACACAAGCAATTGCTGGAATCACATGCCGGATCCAGAGTGCTCATTACCAAAGTTATTCCTTCATGGGCTGTATCCTATCTTCTAGACCTTTCGTGAGGATTAATCTTGTTAAGGCGTACCAAGCGCCTAGCCACGCAACGAGACCTATGCCAGCAATACTGAACCTAATTATGTCTGCTAGGATTTTCTCGGTTCCCGTCAAATGCATTCCATAGGGAACAAGAATTAGATTATACGCCGCTAGCAGGAGTATTAGTGATCCCCACACGAAAAGTTCTAATCCTGCTAATCGTAAGAACTGTCTGTTTCTAGGCTTCATAGTGTCCACCAACCAATGATTGCTGCGGAAAAAACAGCAAGTATTCCGCTTACTGCGGTCAGCAACCAGATCCTTTTAACGATCTCATTTTCATGTAGTGGCTCTGAGGCGAGAATAAGTCTTGTCAGAGTAAGTGGTGCCTTTGGAGAGGATGACGCCTCCAATAACCCATTTTCATGAACGATTACTGGTCTCTCCTTGATTTGTCTTCGTTCTCTCAGGCCTTTTATTGAGCCCAAGATTGAAAATGAATTTGCAATGTGGGGAATTAGGGCTACGAGGATTATAAATTCGATTCTTCCTAGAACGGCCAGCAAACCCAAAGCGGCTCCAACACTTAGGCTTCCTGTGTCTCCGTTAAATATTCGAGCAGGGTATCTATTGTAGTAGAACAGCCCTAGCAATATCCCTAATAGAGTGAACCCTCCAAGAAGGAGAATTGCTTGGTGAATTGCGCTCACGGGGAGAAAGAATAACGAGATTAACATTGCTAATACCACGATAATTGCTGATCCAACCATGCTCCCATTCAACACATCCAACATATTCATGGAATTTCCCGGGACAGCAACGACAAATGGTAGCAGAAGCAAATAAACGATAGTCATTCTTGTTTCTCCGATAAAGGGAAAAATAGGCTTTGGAGTGTACGTTTCCAGAACTATAACCGGAATACTCGCAAACAAAAGAAATCCCGGTTTTGCAAGAGCATTCAAGCTTTTGAAATCATCAACAATACCAACAACATAAGCTATGAAAACTCCTAATACTAGAACCAATAATCTGGTGGAAATGTCATCGTCGTTACCGACAAATAAGAACCCGACGAGTAATAACATCAAATAGACCCCAATCGCTAAAATGCCACCCATTTCTGCAACTTTTGGTTTTTCCTTTTTGTGAATATCAATTCCCACCCATCCTTTTTTTTGGGCGAATTTTATGTACGCGGGCATTAGTAACATCACTAGAACAAACCCTGCAATTCCAAGGCCTACACTTTGAACTAGTATCTTCGTGTCCACATGAAAAGCACTTCTTGAATTTAGATTAACTTTATGCTCTGTTTGAAAACCAGATTGCTAAAAGGAGGAGAAAACCACATGCCCTTGCCCAATCAGTTCTCAGAGATCGTGGATCGCTAGATGTGTTCCGCGATCATTTCTTGTGCTCTTTGAATTCCTCTTCCGCTAGTCTCGTGCCCTAGTTTGTTTAATGCTGTCTCGATCACTGAGATCGCAAGGAGCACTTCCCTTGAACCAACGATATTCATGTGTCCTACACGAAAGATCTTTCCTTTCATAGACCCTTGGCCCCCAGCAACAATTAGGCCAAGTTTCCGGATAGTCTTATTTAATTCTTCCCAGCTAATGCTTTGTGGGATTTTCACAGCGGTTACGGTGTTCGAGTAATACCCTTCTTTTGCAAACAATTCGAGCCCCATTGCTTTCATTGATTCTCTAATGATCTCTCCCATTTGATGATGGCGTTTAATCCTATTCTCTAGTCCTTCTTCTTGAATAATTTTTAGCGACTCGTGAAGTCCATAAAATAGGGAGATCGCTGGTGTGAACGGCGTACCGGATCCCTTTTCCACTGCGTTCTTAAACATGACGAGGTCTGCGTAAAAACTTGGAATTCTTTGCTCGATGGATAGCATGTGATCAACAGCCTTCCTTGAAGCAAGGACGAAAGCAAGTCCAGGGGGAAGACCAAAACATTTCTGGCTTCCTGAAACTGCTATGTCGACTCCCCATTCATCCATTTTTACCCAGTCTCCTCCTGCAGAGGTAATTGTGTCTGCCATGACTAGCGCGCCATGTTTGTGTGCCACCTTCACAATTTCCTCGAGAGGGTTTAGCACGGCTGTTGACGTTTCGTTATGAGTAACGGTTACAAGAGAGGCGCTAGTTTCTTCAAAGGCCTTTTCTAATTGTTCAGGAAGTGAGGGCGTGCCGTACGGAGACTTAATCTCGACAACCTCTTTTGCATACACCTTGGCGATCTTTGCAGAACGTTCTCCAAACTTACCAGCTACCATCGCTATGGCAGAGTCGTCCGGGCTAATGAAATTAACAATCCCTGCTTCTAGCCCTAAGCTACCAGACCCCGTGAGGAGATAAGCATCAGCGGAATCAGTGCCAAAAACCGGTCTTATCATTTTCACGGATTCTTCGTATATCTTCCTAAAATGATCAGTGCGATGTCCATAAATGGGGACGTCCATCGCTGCATAAACCCTGGGATGGATTGCTACCGGGCCAGGCAATAATAACAAAGTGTTGTCTTCTGAATATAACGTCATCAACCGATCTTGGAGCTTAGAAGATAAAAGAAGTATGGCATTGCAGTGGACTTAAGAACTAAACAAGCCTCTCAAAGAATCTCAGAGGGTCAACCAAGACAGCAAATATTTCTTCGAATTCCAGTTTTTTGTTGCCAACAATTCTTGCATTGCCCAATCTTGATAGTTTTTCAAGGCATGACTTTTTGGAAATCGCTATCGTTGAAAAGATCACTATCGATGGAACCATGAGTCTTTGAGTGGCATCATTCACAAATCGAAACCCCGTTTCCCAGCCCTCTGCTCCTCCAACAAACGCCACGAGTTCCGTTTTCTTTAAACGAGCATCTTCTTCTTTGTTTTCTGGAAGATAAGGAGGATTGAACAATAGGAGAGCACCATTTCCCAAAGGTCTGAAGCAATCTCCCAAATTTCCAGCAATCACTTGGATATCTTCTTTGCTTTCTTGTTTTGACCTTTCTTTTGTTACTCTGCATGCTTCGATATTCAAGTCTGTTGCGAGCACTAGAACTGCTTGTTTTTTTTCTGAGAGCGTGATGATTACTTCTCCACTACCACATCCAATTTCTCCTAGGATTGTAATTTTTTTGTCTTTCAAGAGGTCATGAGTGGTATCAATTAGTAGGAACGTGTCTTCGTCCGGCTTGTAGTAGAAACTCACCACATCAGTTCCATTTTTATTTCTAAAATTGAGTTTTCTAATAGAGGCAATAAACCTTGTTAGTTCTCGATCCGTAAAACAACGAGTCGGGTGATTTTTTTGCTCTTTTTGTGAAAGGCAAACTGCTTAGGTAATTCATAGTCAAAAACTAGGCTATCAGTAACTCTGGCTCCCTGATTCTCGACCCATGCTCGAAGATATTTCTCGTTTTTTTCACTATGCCAGTGGAGAGAATAAACAATATTTCCCAAGCGTAAGGCGCTGTTGAGGAATTCAACGTCTCTGTACTTGGACTGCATTCCAAATGGTGGATTCATCAATACCGTGTCGGCTGGTTTTCCTTGAAAGCTCAAAACATCAGATAAGATTGGGAACCAGTTTTCAAACCCCTCTTGATCGATGTGTTTTTTTCCCACGTAAAGGACTTCATGATCAATTTCGATGCTTATGACCCTTCGTGCCCCAAGATGTAATGCTGCTCGTGAGAAAATCCCTGTTCCCGCGCAGAGATCGTAAACATCCATTTCAAAAATATCGCCGAGATGGAATGCCCAAACCGTCAATGCTGCTGCAATCCGAGGAGGGGTCATGTATTGCTCGAGTTCAACTCGAGGATTGGGGAATTTTGGAGTAGATGATATTATAATCTCAAGGTCTCTCTGGGATCGTGGAAGCTGAACCATCCTTATCACTTGCCAATAGATACATGATGGGACTTGATTTCTTTTAACGCTCCGATCAACGCATGAGCCTCTCTACCCGAGATCATTGCTCGCCCGACTAAGTTCTTGAACGAGAGCCGAATGGATTTTTTCCTTCTTTCCGGTAGGTCAAGCTCATTTACCAGTTCGTTCCACATCATAATGATTCTTTCTTTTTCAGTATCATTTGCGACTCTAAATTTGAATTCTCGAGGGGTCTCAATTTGTTTATGTACTTCGTATAGAGCGATCGCTACAGCGTGGCTTAAGTTCAAGACATTATATGGTGAGTTAATTGGGATTGTTACCATGAAATCACATGCACCCAATTCATCGTTTCTTAAGCCGTCAGACTCTCTTCCAAAAACTAGTCCCATATTACCACTGCTTTCG
>JAJRWK010000145.1 GCA_024276795.1 archaeon
CCCGCCCATCTAGGACGATTCAACTTATGCACAGGCAAACCAACTCAAAAGCCTCCAAAAGCTCCCCTTCACGTATACGAAATCATCATCGAAGACGGTAATGTTTACATTGAAGTCGAAGAGGCATAAACTGTAACCTCGCGTCTCGCAAAAGCCGTTGAGAAAACGCAACTGTGCTTTTTTCTTAATTTCGCACTTCTATAACATCTAATTCAACGCATTGGCATTTGATCCCCAGCATGCTTGAAAAAGAGGGCTCTGTTCTGCCTTCGTCTCCAGAAATCAGCTCCTTAATGTATAAGCCCCCCTGCCCTTCAATGGTTGCAATGAATTCTGTTTCTGAAATAACTTCGTCAATTCTGACGCTGTATACCACTTTATGACGGAGCAAGTCAGCACGTCTGTGCATTACTCTGTTAGGGGTTCGCTGTTTAATGAGTTTTTGATCCGAAAAGCTTTCAGCAAGTTTTTCCAGCATTTCTTTGGTGATCGGACTTTCACACTTTATCTTAGCTCTGTAGACCTTCACTGCCTTAGCCGAATTTTCTTTCAAGGACTGCATAGTGGCTTTATCAACGAGTTCCAAGTTCAGAACTTCTACTTTCCCACTAGCCGCCTCATTGATTTGTCTCTCTAAGTCTCTAAGGTCTGCTGTTCTTTTTCGGGGTGATAATACCTCGACCACAAAAGGTCTGCCTGTTCCAAGCATTCTTGCATCTACATCTTCTCTACCCGCTCCGTGGAACTTAGAACCTCTACCATCAAATGCCTGTACAAGAATGGGTGAGATTAACTCCTCAACACTGGTTGCATATCTTTTCCCTGTGTAGCTACACTCTTTACAACCTACTCCCTCACAGTTACTACAAGGCCATTTGGTTTGGGGGATATCTCTTATTAACTTCCTATAACGGCCAAGGATGTAAACTGATCGGATCTTGATCTCTATTCTTTCAGAATCAACATCCACAACAAAAAGAATGTCAGGGTTATCTCTAGAGTGAGCTTTTCCAGTAAGCTCATAGAAAATTTTCCCAATTTCTCGATTAAGGTGCCCCTTGATGCTTTCTGCGTGCTTAATAGCGTATTCTGCCCAAATCTCCTCTTCTCGCACTAACCAATTTGGAGGGAATGACGACCCGAAAAGAAATGTCTCAAACTCTATCTCTTTGGAGGCTTGAAGAGCTTTTTCTGCAAATTGCTTTGCTTTGTCAAAGATGTTGTTGCAAATTTCACAGGCTGGCTGTAACTCTTTATCCTCAGAATCAGAAACACCTAACCTAGTTAGACTTCCAAGAGCGAATGGATGCCCTGTTTTTGCGAGCAGAGTCAAAACTTCTGTACGAGGGTTATCGCTGACGATTTCGTCCATTATCCTTGACATTATCAGAGCTGAGCCTCTTTCATAATTAGAAGCACCACTTCCGATTAAGGCGAATTGTCTACCCAAACAGTGAGTACACAAAGTATGCTTTTTTAGCAACGCAAGCATGAGTTCTTGATTTGTCTGAGCTGTAGAGTCCACGAGGCTACCCCGCGTTGCTTACTTCATCCTTCCTAAAGTTAATTATGGTAATTGCTTGATCGACCGAGTCTATCCCACACTCCGCTACTATTCCTCTCGGCTTCATGGGCGAATTTTCAAACACTAAATCTATTCTAATCGAATCGTCATTAAGAGGAAGCATATTAAGAAATAATTCAAAGTCCGAAAACTTCTGTTCTTTCTTCACCTGCCTCAAGACGTATTCTGTTTGAAATAGGTCATTGCTTCTTTCTGGGGGCAGATTTTCTAGGCTCACTCCTGGATTCACAAAAACATCAGTGTGGTCATAGAGCATTGAAAGTCTCTTGAATGCTTTGACCAAAATCGCCCCTGTTGATAGCAAGTCGGGTGATAAGTAACGAAGATGCTTTCCATCGAATCGAAGAAGGAATGGGTCTTCGTTAGTATTTTCTCTCAAAAACACGATCTCAACGCTTGCTTCTTTGCGCATCGAATTAGAGAGCAGAAAAACGCTCGGGACTGAGCGTAGGAGTGAATGATAATACTTCAGGTGATCAGAATGAGGATTCCTTATGTCCGCTCTAGTTAATGGTTGCCAAAGGAACCACAGCACGAACTTCATTTTTATCGACACTATGGGTTCGCAAGATTAGGTCGTTGAATCTAGGGGAAAGCTCCTGGTGGAAAACCCGGTATTCCAGGGATTTGCTGGCCGCCAGCACCTCTCCTTTTGGTTTGCTTCATAAATGTCTTGACCATCTTTTTGCTTTGCTCGTATTGCTGGAGCATGGCTCGTATGTCTTCTAAAGTCACACCACTTCCGCGAGCGATGCGTTCTTGTCTGGAACGGTTAATTTTCACTTTGCCATCTAATTCTTCGTCGGTCATCGAACTCATTATGATTTTGAATCGCTCAAGATTTTCCTTGGACATTTGGAGCATGTTATCATCGAAGCTCACGCCCATACCCGGGATCATAGAGATTAGTTTCTTTATACCTCCCATCTTGTTCATTTGTTCCATCATGTCCATCATGTCTCGAAGAGTAAACTTCCCTTTCATGATGGCCTTTGCTTGTTCTTCACTTGTGTCTATCTGGGCTTGCTTGACTTCCTCGAGAAGGGTTTCCAGGTCTCCGAGTCCTAAAATCCGAGAAACTAGGCGTTTGGGATCGTATCTTTCCAAATCATCAATTTTTTCCCCAACACCAATGAATTTGATAGGAGCTCCGGTAGCCACGGAAGCGCTGATAGCACCTCCACCTTTTGCAGTTCCGTCGAGTTTCGTAACAATGACGGATCCAACTTTTGATGCCTTTGCAAAAGCGGAAGCTTGACCGAAAGCCGCTTGACCCAAGGTTCCGTCGATTACGAGAATGACCTCGTGAGGTCTTAATTCCCTGTTAAGTTTTTTCATTTCTTTGATCAGACTTGCTTCTTCCTTGTGGCGTCCCGCAGTATCAATAATGATAACATTCTTTTTCTGTTTGATGAAATAGTCTCGCCCCTTCTTAGCTAGTTTTATTGC
Source organism: archaeon (assembly GCA_024276795.1). GTDB lineage: Archaea > Asgardarchaeota > Heimdallarchaeia > Heimdallarchaeales > JAJRWK01 > JAJRWK01. Next base: position 3,035 of record JAJRWK010000145.1, read on the forward strand.
GTTTTTCTCCTTGGGGTTTCCATAAACCTCAACACCTATTTTTTCGCCCAGTTGCTTCAATTGGTCATAGGCACCCGGTCTCCAAGTATCAGCCGCCACAAGTCCAACTTTCCAGCCTTGTTTTGAAAGGTAGTTAGCTAGCTTTGCCGTTGTCGTTGTCTTACCGGAGCCTTGTATACCCACCATTAGTATAATATTGGGCCTTCCTTTCTGGATGTTGAGGGAATACGCTTTTTCCCCCATTACTCGGGTTAGTTCTTCATAAACGATGTTGATGATCTGTTGCCTACGAGTGATTCCTTTCGGTAGAGGCTCTGTAAGACTGCGC
>JAJRWK010000146.1 GCA_024276795.1 archaeon
GTTGCAGCAACAACCGGGTGGGTTGCTGTTGGTTTTGACGCCAAAACTGGCATGGACAAAGCTGATATTTATTTTGGCTACGTAGAAGGCACCCAGCAAAAAGCAGTGGATACTTACAGCGATGGTCCCACGGGTCCTCATCCTGCTGATGTTGATTCTGGAGGAACAGACGATATCCAAGACTTTGCTGTAACGGAGAAAGATGGCAAAACGGTGTTTGAATTTTCAAGGAAGCTAAATACTGGGGATTCGAGAGATAACGTTCTTGAGAACAAAGAGATAAAGGTTATCTGGGCAATTGGTTCAAGCGATGACATTACCGTTCGGCATGAGCCGAGTAACAGAGGCACAATTAGTGTAAATCTCTTTACTGGAGCTACTGAAGCTGGCGGCGATGGTGACAGTCCTTTTGGAACAGTTACATTCTTCATTGGGTCCTTGACCTTACTTGCTTCCGTAATTGTATTGCTTCGAAAGCGTAGATAAGCGGTTTCCTTCCTTCTCTTTTCCCCTTCTTTTGTTGATCTCTTTTGTGGAGTGCTGTAGTACGTTTTTTCGGATTAAAAAAAAGTTACTTGCTTTCACAAAACAAAAAAGTTTATTATTCCTCTATAATGTCATGTTGTGAGATCACCATTCTCTCCCAAAAACCAACTACTACATTTCGGGTCCTAAATGAAATCCATGGACGAATAGGATTCTTGGGAATTAGAAAGAAATAACGAATGGAGGTATAAAAATGGCAATTGAGGCAATAGATGGACTGCATAAATTAGTGGTACATTTCCCCATCGCAGGGTTTACAAGCTCGTTTCTAGCGGGATTCATTGCGTTGCTACTCGATATTCGGGCAAGTAAGAAAGCCGCTTCCAGTTCTCTTTCAGAGGGCGAACGGCTCAAGTTATACACAATCATTGATCGATTTGAATTTGCTAGTTATTATACATTAGTTACTGGCTGGCTTGGCCTACTTGTTGCCGGACTTCTTGGTCTGAATGACGCTGATAATAGACGCGATTTCGACAATGAACTGATAATTTACAAGATCACAATGGCGGGCATTCTTCTGTTGCTAACGACAGCTCTAGTAGTGATCAAGACACAGCAACTAAGAACCGGAAGGAAAATGTTTGGTTCAGATTTTTCTCTTCCCCTAGATTTCACGACGCGTCGATCTGAATATCTGTTTTTCATATTACTTGCAATAATGGCATTGCTTACAATTCTTGTTGGGGCTGCGGGTGGTAAATACGTCTGGGGCTCAACGATTATGGAAAAGATCGGTTTTGACCCACTTATTCCCTAATGTTTCTTGAAATTCGGAGACAAGTAATTTCTATCTTGCATCTTGTCTTGTTTTCCTTTTTCTCCTTTTCTCAACTCCTTTTTCTATTAAAGCTAGCATTTCATTAAAATTCGGAAAATCCATTTAAGGTAAACAGTCTTAGTCAAATGCAGCAGTAAGTACATCCGCTCAAACTTACCAAGAAAAGAGGTGTCAATGTGTCCTCCAATAATGTTTTCGTAGTTCCTGTATCTACCAAGAGACCCGTCATTGTTCTAAACCTGTCCAAGCTTCGGGAAAAAGGGTTTGCTCAGATCGAGATTCCTGAGGGAATTGCCGGATATCTAGAAGGTGTTTCCATGGCTCCTCTAAATCTGTCTTCCGGCATTCACGATATTCCTAACGAAGCAGAAAATCTAGTTGCTTACCTAGTAGATGCATTTGAAATCACCATAATGCTCACCGACATTAGGGGCAATAAGAGAACAGCTAGACTAACGATCCGATTAAGAGACCCGTCTCTCATCAGTCGCTGGTGGCTAATGAATGATGAGGCGAGAGAGAACGAACAAACTGGAATCTATACGATTCTCGAACAACTCAGTATCCCTGAGATTAGCGGAAAGGAAGTAGTCGATACTCATGTTATTGCCGACGCCCTAAGGGGGTTAGGAGTGCAATTGGAATCAATGAAATGGGTCGAAGGCGCTGAAGCAGTTGATGACGAAGCCATGGCAAGAATCCTTTCTGCTGCAGAAAGACTTCAACTAAGACTTGAACGAGAATCAGTGATTTCTGCAGATGCTCCAGAGATGGAAAAAGCAACTGAAGAAGTTGAGGTGCCAAGCCCTCCTCCTAAGGGAGTGTCTACTCCCGTCGAAGCTAGCGATGCACTACCCCCACCACCACCCCCTAGACCTCAGGAAGCTACTGCAGAACCCTCTTTCGAAACCGAGAAGGAAGAGCCTGTTTTGATGAGTAGACCCACTTCAGCAATGCCAGACTTGCCCACTACTACTCCCACGCCAGAAATTCCCACCATTAGAAAGAAAAAGTCACCGCTTCCTAATGTCAAAAAGGCTCTAGAGGAAGAAATCATTGCCTACAAAGAAACTGTTGCTGAAGAGGAAACCGGATTTGAAGAAGCAGATGATATAACCGGGGCAATCATTCCCGAAGAAGCAAAACCAGAATCCAAAACGATCCACCGCCATGTTGAAGTTACTTATTACTCTCGCATGAGAATGATGAGAACCTATCCTCTCCGTACAAAGGTTAGCGTCTCCCGTTTGGAAGAACCCGCCAAAAGACCTCATTTTGTGGAGCGAGTCGAAGACATAGTTGAGTTCGAACCAGACACTGAACTTGTCGAAATGAAACTAGTAATGCCCGGTTGCCTCATTAATCCCCCAAGCATTACCGTTGATGTTCGAGAAGAACTCACTGACAACCTTTTCTACATTACCCCCCTGTCTACAGGAGCCTTCACTGGCCTTTTGGAAATCTGGAAAGAAGGGAAACGAGCAACAACTATCGAATTGCCTTTCAGAATCACCTCACTCACTCCAGCAAAAATCAGTGCCCTTAGCGGAGCCGTAACCAGCAGTCCAATAATACTAACTCCCTTCGGAATTAACTTAGAGGAAAAAATCAACAGTACAGTTGAAAATGGTTCTTCAGTAATTAAATCAATGTTATCTGCACTCGGCTATGCGAGGGGCATTTCCCTAGCGTTGACTGCTTTGTTCGGGGCTGGAGCCGTTGTTTATGCTTTTTTAACGCGCGAAAAAGAGGCATATAAGGACGCTTTCATGAGATAGGAGCCCCTCTCCCTCTATTTTTAAAGTAGGTAGCCTTGACGTTTTTTCCTCCTTCCTAGGCATTAGCGCTAGGTAAACGTATAATGCCTATGCCTGTAATAATACCCTATGGAACTAACTAAGGTCGAACAGTACTTGTTCAATGTTTCTCCTAATTACGACGAAACTTTACGAAAAATGGAAGCATACGCTGAGAATACTAATTTTCCTATAGTTGGTCCTATTGTAGGCAATGTTCTTGGTTTCTACGCTCGGCTGATTGGAGCAAGAAGAATATTTGAACTTGGCTCGGGATTTGGGTACTCAGCTTTATGGTTTGCGCTTTCCACAGCCGAAGACGCTCAAATTATATGTACTGATCTAAGCAAGGATAATTATGAACGAGCCCTACTTCATTTTGAGCAAGCGGGGGTCATCGACAAAATTGAATTCAAAATTCAAGATGCTCTAGACGCACTAAGAGAAGTCTCGGACAAGCAAGACATTATTTTCAATGATATTGAAAAGAGGGACTATCCCAAAGCATTCGAGCTCGCCTTAGAGAAGCTCAGAATTGGGGGCTTACTAATAACTGACAACACTCTGTGGCACGGTAAAGTTCTTTCCAACAAACATGAGGATGAAAGTACTCTTGGTGTTCTCCGATATAATGAGTTGGCTTTTTCTGACGAACGTGTTCATTCTATTCTGATTCCTCTCCGAGACGGTATCACTGTGAGTGTTAAGATCAGCGACTGAAGCTTTTCTTTCGGATTTTTGTATAACCTGGCTTGCCTAATGAGGGTTTGGATTAAGCATTTTTCTTTCTGTCCTCTTCGATGCATGGAAATCTTTTCTTCTTTAGTAATTTTATTATTACTTAATTTATCGAAGGTAATAAAAACTCGTTTTTGTTACTGCTTCCTAGATGAAATCTCAAAGGACTGTGATACCTCTTCAAAAGAGAATTGGTATTGTTGCGATGGCCTCTTTCATCATGCTTCTGCTCACTACGGCAGAAGCCTAAGCAGGGTCAAAGCTATTCAAGAACTACAAGGTTCTTGTGGGTACCGTGCTTTCCATCATGTTTCTCGTGGCCCTCTTCGTAACAATCGTTATGATTTACTTCTTGTATAAATATCGGGAAGGTTCCGCTGAAGAGCGCCCGAAAATCAAGAATGAAAAGAAATTCGAAATCGCTTGGACCCTATTAGCAAGTCTGATTGTTTCTGGGATCTTCATTGTTAGTGTGCCTGCATTTTTGGACGCGACTGATTCTCCAGCGCCTGACCAAGAATATACAATAGTAAACATTGTAGGCTATCAATTTGGCTGGGACTTTACTGTAGAAGGGCAAAATACGACTACGGGATATGTCAATTTACAAATTAGTACACTTTACTTGTTAAACATTACCAGTAATGACGTAATTCACAGCTTCTTCAGTTACGATTTAGGCTTCAAAGTGGACGCAGTGCCTGGTCAGAGCAATTACTTCTGGCTCGAAATCCTTGAGCCCGGAACCTATCTCATTCAATGCGCTGAATTCTGCGGAAAGTATCACTACGCCATGAGTGCTTACATCTACGCTTCCTAAGGAGGGACGGTGATATAAAATGAGTGCAGATACAAAATCTTCTAACAAGAATTTACTTGAGCAAGCAATACGTATTTTTGGTACTACTAACCATTATACGATTGGCAAACTGTATCTTAGTTTTGCCTTTATCAACTTCATTTCTGCGGGAATTCTAGCCATGATTATGAGGGGAGTCATGTTTAACCCCGCTGGTGAGAGTAGCGGACTTGGCTCTATTGCTAGGGGATTCGTTGATCCCGAGACCTACAACAGATTATTTACGACACACGGAACTATCATGATCTTTTTTGTAATATTTCCAACTGCAGTTGGCTTTGCAAATTACATGGTTCCCCCACTAATCGGTGCAAAAGACCTTTACTGGCCGAGATGGAATAACCTTGCATTCTGGATGCTCGTTCCTTCGGCATTAATGGTGTGGGTTGGCTTCGCAGATGTTGGATGGACCGGTTACGCGCCTTATTCGACCCAGTATGCAGTCGCTGATCAAAGAGTCATTCTCTGGGCCGGCGGTCTGTTGTTAGCCGGAGTTTCCTCCATCATTGGTGCCGTCAATTTAGTCATGACAATCATCCATATGAGGAGACCTGGACTTTCGTGGAAAAAAGTAGACCTTTTCACATATTCCGTCCTATTCGGGCAGATCATCCAGCTTTTTGCAACACCAGTTGTAGCATCAGGCCTTATCATGATCATCTTTGACAGAATCTTGGGTGCAGGGTGGCTTGCAGCTGAAGCACATACTGGACCGCCAACTGTTGGGCAAGATGTGATCGGGGTTAACGGTCCTATCCTTTACCAGCACATATTTTGGGGATACGGACATCCCGCAGTTTACATCATCATTTTGCCTGCAATGGGTCTTACTTCATTGCTAATATCTACGTTTTCACGAAACAAAGTGTTCGGCTACCCAAGCATGGCTCTATCAATGTTCACGATCATGTTTCTTTCCTTCTATGTGTGGATGCATCACATGTTTACTATCGGAGCTGGCCAAGTATTCCTCCTCCTCTTTAGCGCCTCCACCTTCATCATTGCAGTACCTTCCGGAATCAAGACCTTCAACTGGCTGATGACAATGTACGGTGGTGAAATCAAAATGGAAATACCCTTCCTATTTGCGGTTACATTCCTCATTGGCTTCGTTTTAGGCGGTAGCTCGGGGGTTTTCAATGCGGTTGTTCCTCTCGACCTTGTTGTCCACGACACTTACTGGATTGTTGGACATTTTCACTTGATTATTGTTGGTGGTGCGGTCTCAGCGTTCTTTGGAGCCTTTTACTACCTCTTCCCACACATGACTGGGAAGATGTACAACCAAAAGTTGGCCTATGGTCATTGGATTCTTTGGACAATCGGGGGATGGATTACTTACATTGGAATGCACATCGTGGGTCTATATGGGATGCCAAGAAGATACTACAGTTACGACGTAATCGCGGACCGCAAAGTCTTATTCGGCATGAGCGTAACGCTCTGGCAACAAATCATTTCCGTTGGTGCATTCATAATGGGCTTCTCAATTCTTCTCTTGCTCATCAACATTTTCTGGACTATTACCAAAGGTGAACCCGCAGGGCCTGATCCATTTGGTCTGGGAGACAGATCCTGGGCTTGGGAGGAGAACAGTAGCTTTCGCGTCGATCTTGAGGAAAACATGGAGGAAGAAGCAAAATGACAAGTGCTGTTGAAGTACATGATGAGCATGAACCCGCCCTATGGCCTCCGTTCTTAGCTCTACTCACGGGTTTGATTGGCTTCGGGATTTACTTTATTGGGACTGGCAACTTGCTTATTGGTCTCGGCATGATTGTCTTATTTGCCGTCGCTGTTATTGCATTTGCAATTCATGAAACCTCTCCAAAA
>JAJRWK010000147.1 GCA_024276795.1 archaeon
ACTGCTAAGGAGGCTTCCCTATGATATGACCAAAGGTCGCACGCCAATTTTACGACGCGCGCAACATTCCCATCAGTAGGAACAGCATCAAGCATTATCAATTTGGCTAACGAGAATAAAATCCCGTCCATGTCTTGTTGCGATGGATTCTTGGTCGCAATTGTCAATCCGGTGTTGAAAACTGTGGTCATATTAAGGCCTGAGAGTTTGTTAGGCCAATACTCAGCAATTGTCTTGTGCAGCCAGCCAAGCCAAGCGGGTTGAGATTGCGCATGATCAAACACCTGCTGAAGATTGCCTCCGACACTGTCGGGCACCTTGACTTTGAGCATTGTCACCATTGTCTGGAAGACCTTCTTTACAAAATTCTCAAACTCATTTTGCTTATTCTGTAACATTTGGTATGCATGCTGGATATGGGCTTGGATTTCAGGCATACCATAGCTGATGGAGGTTAGATCTTCGAAGAAACGGGCATATTTTCGCGAAGCAATATCGTTCACATTAGGCTGAGACAAAAGTCCATTGAGTATCTTCTGGATTTGCTTTCGTTCCGTATCTTTAAGGACATCATGGTAGTGTTTTGCCAGCCAAGAGACCCCATTATCTGGAAGTTCCGTAAGAAGATTGGTTACCATATGTGATATTACTCGGTGAGCCTCCTCCCTGGATGTTTTTTCCAGAATATCGATTATGGCGGTACAATACCCCTCGGTATCCTCGATAAGGGAATATTCGATCGCTAGATTTGCCAATTCCTCTGAGGACTGTTTCTCAAGATCATTTGCACGAGTAGATGCTATCTGTAATAAAATCTTCGCTCCTTTTTCCCATTGCTCGACACCCCAATTATCTTGATCTTGCATATCTTTTTTGAGTCGTTCTGAAAGCGATGTCACGAACGAGGATACATACGTTCCACCAGCGCCATCATTGTGTCGGTTTGCGTAACCCCAAGCGAAGGCTACAGCTTCCTCTGTTTTTACTGACACCATGCGCGTCAACTGCTCCCACAATACTGGACGGTCATCTTCGCCAGCTTGCCACAAGCCGTCGAAGACAATGTCACACCTTTCAAGCCCTGCAGCGACGTCAATATTGGATGTTCTATCGTTCTCTAACTCACCAATAAACTGACTTGTGTATTGATTTCCGATCTCTGGCAGTAGGATATCCTGATATTCCAGCATCCATTGTTCAAGAGATGTATAAGGAAGGGCGGTTGAATCTTTTTCTAAAGAGATCTCCCGCGACAACAACCAGCCACACAGAGATTTTCTCGAACTAGGTGAAAGCCCATGTTTCTCCAAGACTGAAAGAGCCATAGATACAATATCCTCAGTCATTTGCTTGGCTTCGTCTAGCGAGGGTGGTTGCATTGATTCCAGGCGCAAGGAAAACCCTTGCTCTTCATCAAAAGCATCCTCGATAAGCAATTCCACTATTCCCTGTTTATAGCCATGATGGACCTCGTCTAATTCCAAGATTTCTCTGATTTTAGCGACGCCTATGTTCGATCTGAAGTCCTGCGACCTTTCAAGTTGCCGACATAGCGGATGAAGCAACTTTGCTTGGAAATCAACCGGGATTCGCTTTGAGATTGAAGCGATGACAGCTGTGGCATTATTTCTCCGGACCTCCGATTCCCCTTCGAGGTCCTCAATAATGTTTGCCATCAAGATCGCATCTTCTCTGGTTATTGGTTTGTTATCTTTGTCTCGTCCGAGTTCTTGCAATAGACCAGGAGTGTCTCCTGAAACCAGCGCTCTGATTATTTGCGCTGCACTGCTCCCGAATTTTCGAGTAATTGGATCTTGCGTCAATTGCATAAACGGCTGTAGTGAGTCCGGCCATCTATGGCCTCGCAAGCTCCCGATGAACCGTCGAAGTGAATTGTGCTCTGGGAGAAGTTGGTCATCTTTACAATATTCAGACAAGAGATGCCTGGGCTTTGGCGGCAGATCCTCAAACTTTTTGCTTTTTTGCACAAAAACATCCGTGAATCGTGCTATCAGATCAGGCTCTTCCTGCAGCTTGTTATAAAAGTAGGGATAATCGACCCTCAATGCACAGACGACAGCCAAGGTGGCGGGGTGCCTTGTTATTGTTCCTTCAAGCAATCCACCTGCTCTCTCAGTACCTGACCCTGAAAACTCACGTTTTTTTGCAAGCCACCAAGACTGAATAAAGGCATTAACTATCTGCAGTGCGTTACGAGGGCTTGAGACGTCGACATGAATCATACGGTCAATAATATTATTGATTGACCCGCCACTTTTATGAATTTCTTCGATGAGTTGTGGCGCTGCTTCCTTTAGGCGATTAACGGCAAAGTTGCGCATATCCTGCTTTGGGAAAGGCGGAATTTCCAAACGGAACTGGAATATGCGGTCAAGGTATCTGCGTGCGTCATTTTTTATAAAAACTGCACCCGGCATGTCGGAATTTCTATGACGTCCTTTGTAGAGGGCCTCTGCTATCCTGTTTTCATCACAAGAAATAACGAAAATAATCCCTAAATCCTCGGGTAGATCATCTGGGGATATTTCCATGAAAGTTCGGATAGCATCGAGGCCGTCAACCATCTCATGGGCAGAAAGACGATCCAGATCGTCAACGAATATCACAATTCTCTGGAACGTTTTGTTTTGACGTTTGAAATCGCAAATCTGTTGAATCAATAGTTCCTCGTATTCTTCGGCAGATGTCCGCGGTAGTTCAATTTTCGTTGTGCGGAGTGGCATTAGAGAACTGGCACCAAAAACTTTCCCAATCCACGTCACGAGGAATGTACCAGTAATCGCAAAAACGGCCTTGGCCATATCGTTGTTAATTTCCAGGTGTTTGATCGCAAAAGCAAAAAATGCGAGGAATATTCCCAAAAGAATAATGGTTGGAAAAAGATTAAGAACAACCTTTCTGACTAGATCTCCGAGAGCTGTTCTCCATCCTCGCGCCTTTTCATAGTTTTTGCTGACTTGGTGGTATAATTCATCCTTGAGATTTTCTTGACTCCCCCCCAACCCCAGAAAAACGTGGCGTAAAAGTGCACGCTTCATATTGCCGTTGCTGTCGCCTCCATATCGCCAAGCATTAAAGGTCAAGGCCTTTATTCTCTCACTGCGTTTTTTTCCATTGGATGCTGCTTTTCGTGTGTCGTCAAGCAAGCCTTTGAGGTAGAGAGATTTTATGGTGCTTTTACCTGTACCCCATAAACCTAACAATCCAATACTATAAGGAGGATGATTGTGCTCGGCTTCAATTAAGCTCTGGAGAGCATTAGCGAAATCTTGATGTCCAAAGGCATCATCAGCTTTCGCTGTAATCTCACGGTCCAATATACTTGGCATTAATTTTGTTTGTGGCATGGCTAAACCGCCTCCCATATAGAATCTTGTCTGTGGCCCCATCCCTCGATTTGGGGATCACATAAATTAATGCAACTGTGCAAGCGGTCCCTCATTCCCTCCATACCTCCGCTGTCAGAGGAAGTTCGTTCAGCTCAGCTCTAGCCTCGCGCCAAGTCGGGTAGTGTTTGGTCAGAATGGAAAGGAAACGGTCATTATGAGTTGGTTCTATCAGGTGGACCATCTCATGCACGATTACATACTCGATCAGATCCTTTGGCTTCTTGACCAATTCCGTGTTCAAGCGGATATGCCCAGCTTTGTGATTGCAGCTTCCCCATTTGGTTTTCATTCGCTGGAGAAAGTAAGCGACGACTTCAACTCCCAGCTTAGGCTCCCACTTACGAATAAGCGGCGGAATGAACTCGTGGAGCAGCGACTTGTGCCAGTCATGGATGACCTCCGCCCGTTTAGTATGGTCGCTGCCTGGGCGAACACTGAGCGTGATTCGTTTGTGATCCACCACAATATAAGGCTTGGAGTCTTGTTCGATTACCGTCAACAGATGGCGACGACCCCAAAGGTAGTGGCTTTCTCGCTCTACAAATTCGCGGGGAGTCTCCCGAGCCTGATTTCTTAAGCGTTCTTGTTGCTCGCGAATCCATCTCAGCTTTGAGATAGCATAAGCGCGAGCTACTTCGGGTCGTGTGTCCGTTGGCGCAGACAAGGTGACCCGCCCATCTGGGGGGTGAACGGAAAGATGAACATTCTTGATGTCCTTCCGCGTAACCTTAATTGCAATATCGCCTAGCTCAATAACTTCTATCATGAGTATACCGATTGGTTCTTGATGATTTCAAAAACTGCCTGGGTCGCTTTGCGATCTCGATTAAGTAGTGGAAACAGAGCATTCAGCACCTGCTTCTCTCTGGTCTCGTCACCCTTCCAGCCCGCAGGGGCTTTTTCCCGCATCGCTTGATCAATGTCGAGCGCAAGTGTCGCTTTTTCGTCCTGTTCAGTTGGACACTGAAAGCTGTCCGCTTCGATACTGGCAAGGTTGTTAAAAAGCACGATAGCCCCCGGATGTGTATTCAGCACTGGCGGGTGAGTTCCTCCCGTCGTCTTACCAGCCATACGCTGAACCAAAGCCTCGGCTTTCTTTAAGAATTCCTCGTAGGATTCTATGTCGTCGCGCTTTTGTTTGATCAGGTCATCCAGCAGTTTGGACATCTCCTCGTAAAACTTCGGATCGGTCAATTGATCACGAATGATCGTCTTGCGTACATTATTAATGATCCCCTCAGCAACAGCATTCTTCGTGAGCTTACCCTTTGCGTTGAGCTTCTTGGCAATGGCGTCGTGGATACCGGTCTTGACAATCAACTCGACCAGTGAGTAGTTGTCCACGGTGCCCAGCGGATCAGCGGGGTCGGCCTGAATATATGTGTTGATGAGATGGCGCATGTCCGCCTCGTAGGGCTTGATATCCAACTCCTCACCAGAGTGCTTCTTGATGGCAGCACGAATGTCGCCGAAGACTTCGACTTCATTATTCAATGCAGTAATCTCCGAGGCAGTGTATCCAGCTTCGGTCAAGTCTTGAGAAATGGCGGCAAAGGCTCGGACAAAGGTAGCCACCGACTTGTAAAATGAAATACGCAACACCTCGGTGTCATTGAGTGCG
>JAJRWK010000148.1 GCA_024276795.1 archaeon
AGTTTGAACCCTGCTTCCTCTTTATTGATCTCCACGGGCATTAATCCTTTTGTTCGCGTATAGACAATTCGATAGAACTTTTCCAAGGGAATAAGCTCAACAACATCTTGGTGCCCAACGGGGAAACGATAATCCGTGCGGACACGTCCATCTACCTTGACGTATCTGTTCACAAGGATTCGCTTAACTTCCTTCATAGTTTGGGCATAGCCAAGATAGTCTCGTAGTAGAAGCGCAAGTGGAATACTTGCCTCTTTTTGGTGTGGGCCAGGACTTACTCGAACAGTCCAAGTTGCGTGTTTTCTAGGAATCTGCCAATACTTTGGAGCAGCTATCCTTTTGATGTGTCTTTTTCCACCAGTTTTTGTCACTTTTTCTCACCCTCTATGTTTCCTCGTCTGTACTCTCGGAGGACTCTTCCATGCTTTCTGTGTCGACGCTTGTTTCGTCAGTATCGGGTTCTAGTTCAAATTCTTCTTCCTCGATGGTTTCTTCTTCTATGCCCTCTTCGACCTCTTCGACGAGTTCCTCTTCTGGTGGCTCTTCTACTGGTGCTTTCTTGACCTTGCGCTTATTGATTCGCTCGCGGCGAACGCGGTCTTTAGTGTTGAGCTTAATGATCATTACGTTTGAAGGATGAATGGGATAGAATCTTTGCACGCCATCCTCTTTTTCAAAGGTTGCATTCTCGACGTAGATACGTAGTCGCCTTAGGTCAACTTCTTGCACTCGGCCTTCGATTTTGAGTTTCCCAAACTTGCCACGCATGATTCGCACTCGATCTCCCTTTGCAACTGGTAAGGAGCGGAATCCATGTTTTTCACGCAATTCTGGGGATAAGTGTGCAGCCATCATTTTGTAGCGTCGGTGAATTGGTGCTCTGAAATGTGCCTTTCGTTGTTTTGAGGGTTTTTTGCTTCTTGTTACCATTTCTTCCACCTATACTACTTTGCTGGAAATCGTACCGATACGTGGCCAGCGAGAGACGGCCTCTCTAGCAACTGGTCCTCTAGCTTCGTTTCCACGAGGGTCTCCTGCGGGGTTGGTAATTACGACTGCGTTGTCTTCGAATTGAATCCAGTCTCCGTTTTCTCTTCGGTATGGTTTTGCTTGTCTTACAACAATTGCGGGCATGATCTGTTTTCGCAACTGAGCGGTTCCCTTCTTAACGGTTACAATGACCATATCACCAACACTGGCGGGAGGAACTCGGTTGAGTCTTCCCTTATAACCCTTTACGGCAATTATTTGCACGAGGCGGGCACCAGAGTTATCGGCAACTTTGACATAAGAACCTACTTGGAGCCCAGTGCTTAAGCGAATCCGGGGTGTTCCTGCTGCTTTTCGTTTTGCCATTTTTCACCACTCACTCCGTTCCTTCATGAGACTTCTTCTCAATAATGACGAAGGCTACTGATTTTGACAAAGGTCTGCATTCCATTGCTCGGACAATGTCTCCTTCTCTTGCATTAATGCATGGAGGGTTGTGAGCACTGATTTTACCGTGTCTCCGTTCATAACGGTCGTATTTTTTCACGTAATAGAGATAATCTCTCCTTACCACTACTGTGTTCCTCATTTTGTCGCTGATGACGACACCTTCAAACTGGACTCCTCTCACTGGAAGAGTGCCATGGAAGGGGCAATGAGGATCGTCACACTCGGTTGTGGGTGGAGTGACATTTACTCCTATGTTTCTTGCTACCATGGTGTTCACCATTTTCGTATTTTCTTTTTGAGTCTGTGGCCGGATCGACCAACGAGGTGATCACCTTGAACCCTGAATGTTACGGATCCTACCCTGACGGTGAAGACCGTCTTTTTTTTAGGAATGGTTATGACCCGGCCCGTTTCTCGCAAGATCACGAGAGTATTGGTTTTGTCTGCCAACACGACGCCTGGCACGCCTCTCAGACCGGGATCGGAGGCCTCCTCAATTGTTATTGGGAGACCAGCCAGGGACAGGTGGATCCGTTCGAGGGCTCGTGTGATCTCTTTTTTTCTGGGTTTCATCACGAGTTTGGATTGTATCCTTCTCGAAGGATGTGGAGAGGCTTCTTTATGCTTCTCCTAGTTCTTTTTGGATTGTTAAGATCCTTGCGATTGTGCGCCGAATTGCTTTGATTTGGCCATAGGATTCTAATGACCCTCCAGTATTTTGTTCGGCGCGTAATTTCATGAGCTGTTCTCTGAGTTTGCGAAGCTGAGAAGCTCTCTGTTCAGGATTCATTTTTCTTATTTCAGTGGTTCGAAGGACTGCCATTTCTATTCACCTTCTTTTTCTTCATTTGTTTCTTCCTCAGGAAGTTCCAAAGCTTCTTCATTGTTCTCCTCACTTTCCTCTTCGAGGAGTTCCAGTGCTTCTACTGCTTCTTCGGTACTTTCTTCTTCACTTTCTGCGACTGAAGCAGTCTCTTCCTCTGGTTTTTCATCGGCTTCAGCGGGCTCCGTGAGGGTCTCTAAATCCTCACTGGCAACAGCTGCCTCTTCCTCGCTTTCTTCAAGCCTGCTTTGCAATTCGGCTTCGTCTTGAGGGCTAAGTACTTCTTTCGACTTAGCCGTTGGCTCTGCAATGATTTCAATATCATCTGGCAGTTTTGCATCTGGTTCCATTATCTTGATAGTAATGCCCATTACTCCTCTGCGGGCTTGGACAACAGTAAATCCTTCCTTGACAAATATTTCCGAGGGGTGCCCACATTTAGCAACATACCCTTGTCTAAAGGTTTCTCTTCTGGCACGTTCGCTACCCACGTTTCCAGCAATTCTGATCTCACAACCCTTGGCTCCAGCAGCGATTACTCTACGAACCGTTCCGTGCGCAGTTCGTCGGAAGTGGCGGCCTTTTTGCAGTGAAATTGCAACACGCTCGGCCATGACATGGGGGTTGAGTTCAGGATTTTCTAAATCCTCAACTTCTACTTGAACGTCTGAGAGGCCAAATAGGTTTCTTAAGTCTTCGGTGACTTTTTTGATATTTCGTCCTCTTCGGCCGATTGCTAATCCAACGCGCCCAGCACGAATGACGACTCTGTCCCCCATGCTCGTATGGCGAATTTCAAGACCTCCAAACTCTGCGCCTACGAGCTCTTTTCGTAAATATTCTTCAATGAATTTTTGCCTTAAGCGTCGTTCTGTAAATTGTTTGATCAGATTTCCCATTCCAGCACCTCTTACAATTCTTCAACAGCGATTTCAACGTGGGTGAGAGTGTTTACTTTTGGAGAGCTTCTACCAAAAGCTCGTGCAAAAATTCGGGGGATTTTTCTCCCGGGATAGGCGGCTGCGTGAACAATTACACAACGGTCGAGTTCGAGTCCCTTAAATTCAGCGTTATTTTCCAAGTTCTTCAAAATATCAAGGATATGTTTCGCTGCCTTGACGGGATATCTTCCCGTCGCGAAGCCTTGGAGGTCTTTTCGGTGTCCTACTTTTTTCTTATATCTTCGAAATGGGACACTTCTTTTGAGCTTTGTAACCTCTTCCAAGTATGTTTTCGCTTCATCAAGTAGCATTCCCTTGATTGTCTTGCAAATCTCTCGGGCATGTTTATGAGAAATATCTAATTCTCGCCCTGATGCAATTGCTGTTTTATCAGGATCGAGTCCAATTACTGAGTAACCAAATCTGGGCATATTATTCACCGCTTATCCGACACTTTCAACCAGCATGAAATCGTTATTTATTGATTGTGTTAGTCTTCCTCTCTTGACTCTTTCATCTCTCTATTTCAGCGGAACATACGTACTGCTTCGAGTCGCACCGACCCCGGGTGCACCGTGATTTACTGGCTTAATGCTGTTGGCAAATTCTGCGAAGTAGTGTCCTACTCTTTGAGGTGTTAGTTCCACTGGAACAAACTGTCTTCCGTTATGGACGTGGACTGTAAGTCCAACGAATTCGGGTAATACAATAAAGTCTCGCACATGCGTTCGGATCTCTGGATAGGGTTTGCCTTGTTCCATCAGCTCTTTTGCTTTCCTCATGTCGTTGAGGAGTTTGCGGCGCCGATGCGTCCAGTATTGCTGACGCGTGAGAGTTCGGCGCTGTCTGGCGGGAAGGAGTTCGACAAACTCATCCATACTGAGTTCTTTTAGTTCTTC
>JAJRWK010000149.1 GCA_024276795.1 archaeon
TAGGAAATTTTGGAGGTTCCAAAAATTGCTAATCTTTCTTCGTAAGAAAGATTTGAAATGAAGGATTTGATTCCAGCGGAAGGAGTGAGTACTTTGATATCTATTTTTATTCCTGTTAGCAGAAAAGGAATTGGTCCGATTGGCTTGAGGGAAAACAAAAGGGAAAAAGTTACTAGATAAAAGCTGTCAGTCAGAGGGTAGAATAGTTGCAAGGGACCAAAACCTAGATCAAATATGATATGGACTATCCAAAATACAGGAAGGTAAGTCAGGCTAGTGGCTAAGGACTGGTTTTCTTGAACGACCTTTACTTTGCATAATAAGACATAGAGTAAGAGAGAAACAACGATTGCTACGAAAAAGGAATGTGACAAAGAGCGATGTACTTTTGTGAATGTGTCGAGATCAGGAAGTTCAGCCAGCAAACTTATTGCCATCCATTTCCGGCGATGTTGTGAGTAATATTTTTTCTTTTCAGAGGGTAATAAGAGGAATACTAACAAGCTCTCCACGGCAAGGTGTGTCGTTGCCCAAGTCATTGTTTAAGCAAACACGATTCTCCTAATTAATTGTTACATTCTTGAAGAATTCCTCTCCTTGCTTTTTCTGTGGGGATTTTTCTACACATTTCTATACAAGCTAGGAATTTCATAAAAGCAATACAGTGTATACGATCATATGTCTGAACGGTTACTGGCGACGAAGCCATCTGGTATTAGAGAACTGTTTAATCGTGCACAAGGATTGGAAGGGGTCATATCATTAGGTATTGGTCAACCGGATATCCCAACTCCGAGAAAACTAGTTGAATTAATAGGCAAGGCTGCATCAAATGGTAACAATTATTATACCCCAAACTCTGGTGCAACTGTTACCCGGCAAAAGATTGCAGAAATGGTCGAAAGGGATTGGGGGCATTCTTATAATCCCACTAACGAGGTAGTTCTAGGATGTGGGGCTTCAGAGGTTCTTTATGACAGTGTCAAAGCATGGGTGAACCCTGGCGATGAAGTTCTTGTTCCAAATCCTGGTTTTGTTTATTATCCGCAATATCCCATTCTAGCTAGTGCAAAGCCCGTTTACTATAATTCAAAACGGAATTTAACGATTGACTTAGATGCTTTGAATGATGTGATTACTCCAAAATCGCGGATGATTCTGCTTAACTCACCGGGAAACCCAAGTGGTGTTGTTCAGCCTAAAGAAGTTCTAAAGGGGGTCGCAGAAATTGCTGAAGATCATGACTTAATCATTCTCAGCGATGAAGTCTATTCTCGTATTGTTTTCGATGACTACAAACACTATTCAATGGCTTCACTTGCCCCGGACAGAAGCATTGTCGTGTCTTCTTTCAGTAAAATGTATTGTGCGCCAGGATGGAGGCTTGGGTTTGCCGTTGGACCCAGCAAATTAATTGAGCCGGTCGCCAAGTATCACGCTTTTGTAACGGCAAACGCGCCCAGTATTGTACAGTCTGCGGTTGCCGGGTTCATTGGGACTCCCGAAGAAGAAGAATTCACTAAAGAACTTGTGAGGATTCTTGCAGAAAGACGTGTAGTTGTTGAAAGAGAAATCAAAAAGATGGAAGGACTCGAGACATTTCACGTTCAAGGATCATTTTACGCTTTTCCAGAAATATCAAAAGACCTTGGGGAAAAGCTCAAAGAAGCTTATCCACAATTTTCGACTTCTGGCAAAGCGCTTTCTGAACTGGCATTCGAAAAAGCGAAAGTTGTTGTTGTTCCAGGAGATGAATTTGGACCTTCTGGAAATGACCGGTTCAGAATCAGTTTTGGATCGGGGTCAGCGGAAAAAATTGAGCAAGCCATGATCCGGATAGGTGAAGCTCTTGGATCGCTATAGGAAAGAAGAGAACGAAGGCAGAGTAGAGAAAAAGCCACTGTGCACTACAGAGCTTTTTCAAGTTGTTCAATGACTCGCTGATATCCTAGGACCAGAATGAGGAACGTTGCTTTGGGCCCTCCAGTTTTTCCAATTAATGCCCGATAGAAGTGGGGGAAGGCTTTTCTTGGGGATAGACCTCCTGATTTTATATGGTTCAATAGAATGTTAGCTAGTTCTTGTGCATCTTCAATCCTTTCTTTGTGCGCTATGTTAAGAGCTTCAATGAATAATTGAATTATGGAGGGATCTATGTGTTGCTTGATATTAGCCGGTATTTCTTCAAGTAGAGCGAATTTTGCCTCAAAGGGTGCGTATTTTTCTAGCCAGAATTCTACGTGGTTGATCCGTTCTTTAATCTCCTCAATGTATTCCGGAGGATCGTTTTGCGTGATTATTTCACGATCTTTAAGCCGAGCCATGATTTCAGTTCTGTCTCCAAAACAAACTTGTGTTACAAGAGCGAGATCCATGAATTTAATTCTCGGGGGTGGTACTGATCTCTTGCTTTCAGACATGGCAATTTCTACGCTTGTAGCAAGTTTCTTGCCTGCCCTCTCTTTTGTGGGCTTTTCTAATCCGAGGAAATAGCGACGAGCAAGATCGTATTCATCAACAGTTTTAGGAACATCAAGAGTTTTTGGATTGAATTGAATATCTGTCAGAAGATCATTTTTGAAAACCAAGAATAGGAATGAAGAAGCAGGCATAAACTTTCCCGCAGATGCAGCAGGTTCTCCAGTCCCACTTGAACCACTGAGCTTTTCTCCCCTAAGAGTGATAAAGCCGTATCTAACCATTATGGGCGGTTTTCTTTCTAAGATTTTTTCGTGTAAAGCAATAGCAGAATCTACGCTTCCACCAGCAACAGAATGATCTTTTCCAGCGGGTTCGACCGTTACTCCGAGAAAGTCTTGCCTAGCGGGCCAGTCTAGCCTCCATTTCAGTTTCCATTCATGAGAATTTACCAATATTTTACTTTCATGACCACAGCCTTTGCGATAGGAATTATCAACACATACATAGTGTAAGATATCTTCTTTCTCGTCGTATTTTGTAACCCTAGTATTACCAATGCTTCCACATTTCTCACAAACTACACTTACAAAGGTGTTCATCCTAGAACCGCTGATTTCTTCTAGAATCGTTTGTACTTCTTCTTCTTTTTCAAAGTATAATCGAAGGTAGGGATCATACTTACCTTCTGCATAGAGATCCGATGCTTTGACGATAATTGCGTCCATTTCGAACAATTCGAATGCCTCGCGCGCACCCTTAGCGAATAGATCCGCATAAGAGGCCTCCTGTCCAGTTGGATCAGGAATTCTGCATAATGGATGGCCGAGATAGGGCTTCAAGTCATGTTCATACTGTTTGAAGAACTTAGGTACTTTGTCTAATGGGTCGAAGTCATCGACTACGAAAACAAACTTGGTGTTTAACCCCATTATGTCCATTTGTCTTCGAATCCCAGTACATGTAGCAGCTTCTCTGAAATTCCCGATGTGATAGATTCCGGAAGGAGACCAGCCGCTACAAACAACTTGTTCATTGCCAAACGCTTCACGAGCTTGATTTGACACTTCTTCACTCCAGTGCCATAACTCGATCTTAGATTTCTCTTGCCCAGAACTATTCAAAGCCTATCCCTAAATCCGCTCTAGAGCCTATCATTCAAAGGTTTTTTGAAAACACCACATTAATCGAATCCCATTTCAAGATGTCCTTTGTTGCTTCGTGAAAAGAATTAGCAGTTGTCTCGTCAAGTGTAATTGTTAGTAAAAGAGGAGTCTTCCCTAAAGCAATGTGCTCTTCAGCTTCTGCTAATGAAGTAATGATTACAAGTTCCATTTGTTGCCCGTTATCAAACATTATCTCAAATTCGAGCAATTCCGAAAACTGATCTCTAATTAGGCCAATAATGTCTTGCAAGTTATTCGGGAATGGAATTACTTTTTCAAACTCCCAGCTCATGATTTCCATGCCAGCCTCCTCTATCTGGGACGCGGTAATGGGTATCTGTGTTAAGTCGAGAGTTAACTCGATTTCCAAGCAACCTATCGAGCGCGCATAGTCTTCCAACTTATCAAGGATTTTGACTAGTTGGTCTGAAGTAAAGTCTCCTCGGTTAAACACTTCATCGACTCGGAATATTTTTTCTTCTTCGACTTCATAAAAAATCATTACTATTCCCGTTTCTGTTTTAAAAAGAATCCCCGCTCCTGTTTCCAAGAATTCTCTGAAGACATCTAAATATTCGTCAAACTCTTCGGGTGGGAAGAAAACCCTAAGAGTATTTATCATTGTGTTTAGTGATCTGGCAGTTAGTTCGTAGCTCTCCAACATGGCGCGATCCCGTTCTTTCTTGTCCTAGGCGATTTTGGCTCTGGCCTAATGAAGCTTAAATGTCTTCGTCCATATAAATTTAGTATTCGGAGGAAGAATTCTTGGCGTAGCCTCCACGGATTGTTGTAACCCACAAAGGATCATTATCAATGCTATACAGAACAATCATGAATGCGCAGACTGGCAGGCATTGCGATTAAGCTATTAGAAAGAGGAAATGTTGCAACCTTTCCGTTTTATTTGCATCCCATGACTTGAACCAAAACATCGTGGATACTCGAGCTTGCTTGTTTTACAGAAGAAAAAAGGAGTATTTAGAATATGAAAATGAGTGATACATGAAAGGATATGCTTAGTCAATTAAGCCGTGCTCTGAGTGGGATGTTTATTTCTGAATGACTTTGCTTATCCAAAACTTTATTCAACCAGTAGGTCCAGCAAGCAAAGAGAAATTGTTTCAGAGAGATTATTTACCAATTTCTTTGGTCTATTCTAAATCTTTTAACGAAAAATCTACCTTGATTTGTTCAACATATTGGGCATCCAGTAGCTTCCTAACCGGAATGTTCTGATATCGGCCGTCGGGTAATCGCCTCATGACGCTAATTGGCAAAACTCTGGCCTCCATTTCAATGGTTGCGATTATAATTGGATCTTGGAGATTTGCCCCAACATCAATCAACACAGGCGCACCCATTGCGACCTGCAAAGCGCGTGAGCCTACTATTCTTGATCGCTCATAACGCGTGAGGAATTTACTACCAATGACGATTTCATCAGATACAATTAGTTTGTCGTCCTTTTCCTCCTCAGACAAAAAATCACCGCCTTCTCGCCGGGCAATTTCTTTCACTTTTTTGTTTATCTTAAAGATTGTGTTAGGGAACGCGGGTTTACAATAACCGCCATGATTTTCAATCTACCTATGTGAATTATTATTGATGACCAAGGCAGAACAACTAATTGGAAAAATCGCTCCATATTTTTGTCTGGAAAGCGATACTAACGGAACCGTTTGCCTCAAGGATTTCCGAGGAAAGTGGGTAATACTGTATTTCTATCCAAGAGACAACACAAAGGGATGTACAACTGAAGCGGTTGATTTCACCAGACATTTGGAAGAATTTGAAAAACTAGGCGCCGTAATCATCGGCGTGAGTCCAGACAGTGTGAAGAGCCATCAGAAGTTTAGAGAAAAACATGA
>JAJRWK010000150.1 GCA_024276795.1 archaeon
ACTTTTTGAAGCAGTTGCCGCCCTACTTTCCGGAAATGGAGATATTCTGAGAACAACCGCTAAAGATGTCATTGAAGACCTCATTATCAAATTGAAAGACTTCATTTTTGATCAGCTCCCCGCGGATGCAAAAGAAATGATCAACATTGCTTTGAAACTTTTCATGTCTGGGATTCCCAAAATTTCAGCAGTGCTTAGTGGGAACCTTGCCATGGCCAGAGCTGCCTTAATGGACTTTGATCTGACACCCCAACAAGTTTTAGAGAAGCTAAAATCAGACGCTATTGGTTATATTAATGATGGTATCAAATATATCCTTGAAAAGATTCCTGGGCTAAACTCAACCCAAAAACAAAAACTGCAAAAAATCGTAGAAAAAATACCCCCCCTTGTTCTTTCAATGCTTAGTTCCTCATTTGAGTCCAAAAGCTCATGGGTTAGCATCATGCGCCAGCTTGGCTATTTCTTTATCAATATTGGTATCCAACGTTTGAAAGAAGAAGTTTCTGGCTTGGATTTGGAACCATTTCTTGATGTTGCCGTTTCTCTTTACGAAACACTAGTTGAAGGGAAGTTTGACATCCAGATACCCGACTTTAGAACCGTGGTAAACACTTTACTGCAATATATTGACACCCAGCTTCAATCTCTCGTTCCGCCTGAAGTCTATAGTACTATCAAATTTATTTTTGAAATCCTACCTGATCTGAAACAATTCTTCCAAGATGGTTTGAGATGGCTTGTAGGTGAACTAATAAAGTGGGCAAAGAGTATGGTCTCTTCGCTTCTCGATGATCTTGTTAAAGCCATTAACAAGGCATTAGCTGACTTTGACTTCTTAAAACTAGAGGGCGAATTCCCCGTAGGGATTGGAGGCTACAATGCGTTTACCCTCACCTATTCATTTCTATTAACGCCTAATCTGAACATCGATACGCAGGGCATTGCTGACTTTCTTTTAGATCTTATTTTTGAGGGCAATAAAGTTCTAACCGAAGTAAAAAGCGTCCAAGATGTCTTTAAATTAATTCTCTCATGGATCGAGCTCTCACCCGTTTTCGAAGCAAAACTCGGAGTCAAGGGACTGGACACAAAATCTTCTCCCTTGCTAAAGATAATCTTGGGTGCACTAGGAGTTGATCTTAGCTTTACAGGCGAGGCATTTTTCAAAATTATGTTGTTTAGCATTGGTGCTAACGGGTTTGATGTCAGCAAGCTCTTCAAGATCCTCGAATGGGGGCTCAAGATTAGCATCAAACTCAGCAGAGATATAACCCTACTCGATGTCGTTACTGGCGGAGTCGGTGGGGGAGCATTAAATGCCGTAGGGAAATACATCGGCCTTGACGCCATTAAAATAACAATCAGTTTTGGCATTATGTTTTCCATAATAATGGTTGCTGAAACAGCGACAAGTCCCGCTAGTGGGACCTTGACGGTTCAGTTTACTATTGCTGCTGGCGTCTCATTGGGCATAGATGTCGTAATCGCCGCTCTAAAAATATATGCCGGGATTGAAATTATCTTTACATTTATCCAGAATCTGATGGATCTAGCCACTCCTTTGAAGATAACCCTCTCGCTCAAATTTATCCTAAAGGTAACGGTCAAGCTTCTTTTCGTTTCTTTGGACTTTGACCTAGAATTCGTTCCCCCCGGATTTCCAATTGACTTAACTCCTGGAAAAGGAGACTCCAAAACTCAAAAGAAAGCAATGGGTTACGACTCGGATGATGATGGGTTAACTGACTCCTATGAGAAAAGTTTACCCGGACTTGACACTAGCTCGGATGATACTGATGGAGATGGGCTAACGGATAAGGAAGAGATGAAATTCAGCAATACAGATCCAACCATTTCAGATTCAGATGGAGATGGACTTACTGATAAAGAGGAATACAAAGACTACAAGACTGATCCGAATAATATTGACACTGATGGAGATGGGCTAACTGATTTTGAAGAGGTGTCCATTATTGGAACCGACCCGCTTAATTTTGATACCGACGGTGACAGTCTTACAGACTACTTTGAGGTTACGTATTCATGGAACTTAACAGGAATCACTCCCAGCGTTACTCAAGTAATAATTGGCGGTGTCGTCTATAATGACCGAACTGATCCACTAAACCCTGACACCGATAATGATGGCTTGTTGGATGGTCAGGAAGGCCAATTCGGTCCGCTTTATGGCGGAGTACCTGAAAATGATACCACAAGCATCGGAGGAACTTTGGACATCGTTTTCAACGGTGGTTATACCCATCCACTCGACAATGACACTGACGATGACTCTTACATCCAGGCCTACGACGGTGAAATCCTCCCATCAAGGATCTACTTTGGCGACATGCGGGATGGCACAGAAGTTGCTGGCATTAAAGCCACCATAATTGAGGACGGGGATTTCGTAACTCGCGTATTTTACACCA
This sequence comes from archaeon, assembly GCA_024276795.1. Taxonomy (GTDB): domain Archaea; phylum Asgardarchaeota; class Heimdallarchaeia; order Heimdallarchaeales; family JAJRWK01; genus JAJRWK01. Next base: position 2,433 of record JAJRWK010000150.1, read on the forward strand.
ATCCAACTAAGCCTGACTCAGACAAGGACACCGGACCTCCCGAACCAGGCCGAATAATGTTAAGCGACGGTTATGAGCTGTACTACAATGACCCTGCAACAGACCCGTTGAACGGGGATTCCGATGGAGACGGCCTAATTGATGGCATCGAAGCATTTTCTGGTCTTTCCAACTTCAAGACCGATCCTAATAACCCTGATACTGACGGAGACGGTTTAAGCGACATGGTCGAAGTGTTGCTGGGGACGAATCCCCGAGAAACAGACAGCGATGAAGATCTTGTTAGTGATTATGACGAATACTTCTTATTTGGCACGAATCCGCTATATCCAGACAGCGATTTCGATGGTCTTCTTGATGGTGAAGAGCTCTACCTTTATCATTCCAACCCTTGGATGATAGATAGCGATGCTGACGGATTATCTGATAGTGAAGAAGTAGGAGTTTATGGAACAGATCCCGTGGACGAGGATTCAGATAATGATGACCTTACAGATTTTGCAGAAATCTTTATCCATGGAACAGACCCCTTTGATAAGGACACAGATGATGATGGTTTAAGAGATGGAGAAGAAGTGAACACTTACAAGACCAACCCTCTGGAAATAGATACTGACGGGGATGGTATCTGGTATCCCAATGAAAACGGCGATCCTACTTTTCCATGGACTGATTACGATGAAGTTATTAGTGGGGAATCGGATCCGCTTAAACCTGACACTGACGGAGATGGCTTGCCTGATGGAATCGAAAAATACCTTGGTTCCGGTCTGATCCCTGACGTTCCCGTCATGAATCTTGATCCCAGTAATAACGATACTGATGGAGATGGGCTGATTGATGGGTATGAACTCGTCTTACTCAATGAATCGATGCTTGTGTATCCTTACAGGGCCTTGATGGTATACAACCCCTTCAACTCCTCTCCTGTTCTAGCAGATACTGACGGCGATGGGGTAAATGACTGGGTTGAGGTAAATAATGGAACACGTCCGGACTTCTGGGACACCGATGGCGACTATCTCTCCGATTACCTTGAATATTACGAACTTGACGGGCTCTCACCAACAGAATACGACTCTGATGGAGACGGTCTGCCTGATTCAATGGAAAAACTCAGGATTAAGAGCAACAACTCCATCGTCGACATTAAGAACTATTATCC
>JAJRWK010000151.1 GCA_024276795.1 archaeon
GCTGAGAAACGACAATGGATCTTGGATCGAATCCCAAATCTAGTTCATGAAAGCGTACCTTACGGTGAAAGCGACGAAGATAATGTCGAAATTCGTCGCTATGGTGAATTGCCTGCTTTTGACTTTACACCAAAGGATCACATGACTCTGATGAAGATGCATGACCTCGTTGATCTTGAGCGCGCTGCAAAAACCTCCGGTTCAAGGTTTTACTATTTGAAGAATGAAGCAGCTGTCTTAGATTTAGCTTTAGCCATGTATGCAATTGACTTTCTTAGGAAGGAGGGTTTTACAACGTTCATTACGCCTTCCTTGGTCAGAAAACGAGTGCTTTACGGAACTGGTTTTCTTCCTCTAGGTGAAGAAGATATTTACAAGATAGAAGGAGAAGACCTTGCTCTGATCGGAACCAGCGAAGTTGCCCTTGGTGGCTATCACATGGACGAAGTTCTTCTCGTTGATGAACTGCCAAAATGGTATGCTGCGTATTCACCATGTTATCGAACAGAAGCAAGTGCAACGACAGGGGCAGACAAGGGTATTTTCCGAGTGCATGAGTTTCGCAAAATTGAGATGTTCAAGTACTGCTTGCCTGAAAAGTCTTGGGAAGAGCATGAGCACCTTATTCAGACGGCTGAAAAAATAACTCAATCGTTGGGAATTCCTTATCGCGTAGTAAACGTTTGCACAGGGGATCTGGGCGGTGTTGCTGCAAAAAAATATGATATCGAAGCATGGATGCCTGGTCAGAATCGTTTCCGAGAAATTGTTTCATGTAGCAATGTTACTGATTATCAGGCTCGTAGGCTAAAGGTTAGGTATCGGTTGAAAGAAGGGGCTCCCGTCGCCGGATACGTCCACACGTTGAACAGCACAGCATTAGCCGATGTTAGGATGCTTATCGCAATTATCGAGAATTATCAGCAAGCAGATGGCTCCATTATTATTCCCGAAGTTTTGCGACCCTATACCGGTTTCGATAAAATCCCATCTACTCAGTGACATGGATGGTTTTGAAAGTCAACGTTCGTTTCCGATTTTCTTCTTGTGATGCTTTCTTTCCGTGTTTCTCTGAACGCTTCAACGCTGTAGCTTTGCTAGGTATTTATTTTGGCCGTTATTGTTTTGATTTTAAGCGTGATTAACGAATCGAAACATCCCGCTTACGAAAAATATTAGTAATCGACTAATGACTTTGACCAAGGAGGAAACAGAATGTCTGATATTGCAATTGGCCGCTTGAGTGATTTTCTACATGGAAGGATCAACTGGGCGCGCCGGAGTAGTTTATGGCCACTCACTTTCGGTATCATGTGTTGTGCTATTGAGTTCATGGCGGCAGGAGTTGGTCGTCCCGATATGGAAAGGTATGGAATGATCCCTCGTCCTTCTCCTCGTCAAGCTGATCTTCTTGTTATCAACGGTCCCGTAAGTCACAAGATGGCCCCCAGACTACGGCAATTGTACGATCAAATGCCAAATCCCAAGTGGGCAATTGCTATGGGAGAATGCGCCACTAGTGGTGGGCCATACTGGGAGAGCTACGCAGTCGTTGGCGGTAGCGATCAGATCATTCCTATTGATGTTTATATTCCCGGTTGCCCGGTAAGACCTGAAGCTTTGTTCTACGGTGTTTCCAAGCTACAAGAAAAAATCAAGCAAGGAAAGAAGTGGAAACAACCCGAAAAACCAGATTGGTTAAGTGACGCTGCAGACAAGCTCGTCTGGGGTCAAGCACCGAATGAATGGAAAAACATGAAGGTTGTCCAACTCGATGAAGAAGGCAACCCGCTTGAAGGTGCACCTCGAGACCCCCAGTAATGCTTCCAGCTTTTCTTTTTCACTATCCTCTTTCTCGTTCAGATTTTTTCTCTATTTTATTGTGCCTACATCAAATAATTGGTAAAGGGTTCTTTTCTGTAGCTTCATAATGGGTTTCTTTGTTGATTTACTCTCCCGTCTAGCATTCCTATATGCCGGGGTTGTTAGTGGTTATCTCATTGCTCGATCACCATTCTTCAAGCCAAGAATCAGAAAACAATCCTATGCTTTCGTGATCTGGTTCGTGGCTCCCGCACTGATCATTGGGTCACTGCTTACAATTGGAACCGACGCTTCAGCTTCAGACTATGTTTTTCCGATTCTCGCCTCTCTTGCAACCACTATCAGTGGCTACGTCGCGATACGAATACTCTACCGATTCAAAGAGGAAACACACGCCACAAAATCTGCTCTCGAGTCTTTGGCCGCTTTTCCCAATTCTTTGAATTTTCCTTTCCCTGTAATTCTGGCTTTCGCCGGAACTGCAGGATTGGTTCCAGCCACGCTTTTTCTCCTAGGGCAACTGATTTTGCGAAACACATTGGGAGTTTGGACTAACGCTCCTCGAGAAAGGGACGGCATTGATTCTAGAGAGATCTTACGAAAGATTCTTTTGTTTCCTCCTGTTTTTTCAGTAGCGATTGGGTTCGTGCTATGGCTGTTTCTTGGCCCTCAGTCTCTAAATGAGAATCAACTTTACACCTTGGTTCAAAAAGCATTGATCTTTGCCATGGTCATGACAATTGGCTTTGACCTTGAGCTGGGGTTATTGAGACAAGTTACTTCCGGCCCTATCCGGAAGGTCATTCTTTCTCGTTTTGGTGGAGGATTTGTTGTTGGTCTTGGAATACTTTTCTTTCCTCTGCCAAGTTACGTAAGAATCGCGCTCTTCGTTCAAGCAGTAGCTCCTCCCGCAGTTGCAAATCAAGTCTACGCAGAATACTTTGAGCTGGATACAAAAATAACCTCGACTGGTATTGTTGTCCTCACGTTTATTGCGTTATTAATCCTGCCCTTGGAGTTATTCATTTTGCTCGAATTTGTTTAGCTTGGGATTTCTTCACAGATACTATGAAGTCTTAGAACTTAATTAAAATGCCAATGATTTTTATTTTTGATACTTCCATTTTTATATGGCCACTGAATCGCTTATTCGGTGATGTAGATGGATTCAGAATGGAACTTGCGGGAAGCATTTGATTTCTGGAAAGGTGTTCAAGGCAGTTTTTTCAAGATTTTGAGTTATTTAAACAACGAAGAACTAGGGTTTGAGTATGATCGAGAGATGAGGAATCTTGGAGAACAATTCAATCACGTTGCAAATGCCTATCATTGGTGGCTTGAATACATTATTCACGATGGGCAAGGGATTAAGCCAGACCTAGATGTTGCCAATAGTGTTGAAGAAATACAGTCGAGGCTAAGAAGAGCACACCAAAGGATCTGGGATCTTATCGAGAATAGCACATGGGACGATTTACGAAAGGAATACGAAGTTGAGGAAAACGGGACTCGAAAAACCGTTTCTCTAATGTGGATTCTCTGGCACCTAGTAGAACACGATATTCATCATAGAGCCCAAATCGGTCTTTACTTGAAGAAAAAGGGGAAAAGAATACCTCCTGAGGATTTCTGGAATCAACCCGTACTTTAGTCAATATCTTTGCTCTTTTCTTTTCATTATTCTAATCGGTTTGCCCCCGGAATTTGGGATACTCTTCTTTTGCAATACTTGAACAATGGGTATTTAAACGTGGTTTACTCTGTTTTTTTTGTCTGGTTGCTTAGAATTTAGGGGGGATTGCCGAAATGGTCGGATTTAGCGGCATTAATTCGGGAACATTGCAAAGTACTTATATTGGATTAGTTGCGCTATTTGTAGCAGATACAAAAAAAGAAAACAAAGGTGCAGTGGTGTGAAGAAAAAGTTAACGTTTGCTCTTGTTTTTTTCATGTTTGTAGCAACCGTCTCACAATCCGCCAATACGGTGACCCCTACGCTTAACATTACCTCTCCTGATTCTCAGAACCTAAAGGTCAATGGCGTTACAATTGATGGGATCATCAATTATGAAGAATACAAATACCGTGTTGTCATAAGCCATCATTACCCTTGGCTTGTTCTTTACTATACAATTGTTCGTTCAACTATTTATATTGGCCTTTCTGCTCAAGGTGTTGGTTGGGTCTCGATGGGATACGGTGGTTATAACAAGATGGAAGATTATGACATTATAACTGGCGGGTTTGACAGTGCTACCAATACTTCGTATATTTACGACGCGTATACTATTGGCAAAGTTGTGCCACCCGTTGATGCGGTTCACAATTATAATGAATTCGCCGCAACCGAAAGGCCGGATATTGGGTACACCTATCTAGAATTCTCAAGAGAACTCAATACTGGAGACACCGACCATGACAAGGTACTAATCCCTGGAAAGCCGATGTACGCTATTTTTGCTCTTCAAACCACTTCCGACGATATCGGCGTGATACACGACATGGCTGAACGAGAATACTTGTTTGTGTTCTACGGCCCTCCAGCTGCGCCCGAAAACCTGACTGCTACGGCGACACGCAATCAAGTCATGCTTAATTGGAGCGCTCCTCTTGGAGACGGTGGTTATCCTATTGCCAATTACACAGTTTTTCGGTCTGAAGACAATGGGCAAACATTCACGGCAATCGCCACGACTAATGATACCTATTTTGTTGATACAACTGTAACTACAGGCGTCATTTACCAGTACAAAGTAACTGCTACTAATTCTGAAGGAGAAAGCGGGGATTCCAATATTGCTATCACTCTTCCCTTGGGTGATATCACGCCTCCGCAGTCAGTTACGTCGACAAGTGGTTCATTTGCAGTCAATCTTTCTTGGAGCTATCCTCAGGATGATGGTGGAATTCCCGTTGTTCAGTACAATATTTACCGCTCTCAAACTTCTGGTGGGCCATATACTTTGATTGGGTCCAACACTTCAGTACTAGGATTCACTGATACTTCAGCTATCAATGGCTTTACTTACTATTATGTTGTTACGGCCTTGAACAAGTATAATGAGAGCGCATACTCTTCGGAGGTCGTTGCTAATCCTGTTGGTGAACCAACTTCGCCTCTCAACATTGAAGCGATCAATGGAGATAACACTGCCACGCTAAATTGGACCGAACCCATCTCAGATGGAGGCTATCCGATTACTCATTATAACGTTTATAGAAGCCAGGCGCCTGGTGGGCCATATACTTTCATTGGAACCAACACCAGCACAACTGGTTTCTTTGATACAGGGGTTGTTAATGGTCAGACTTACTACTACGTCGTAACTGCTGTCAACAGCTTTGGCGAAAGCGCTTATTCCGATGAACAACGATTGCTTATCGCTAACACTCCTCTAGCTCCCACAAATCTTAATGGAACGTTTGGGAATCAGCAAGTTATTCTCACATGGAATTCTGCTGATGGCAGAGGGTTTGAAGTAACCAACTATACGGTCTACAGAAAAGATCCTGGTGCTTCTGCCTATGTTGCAATTGCGACAGTGAACACAACATCCTTTACTGATACTGGCTTGGTCAATGGTCAAACCTATCGCTATGTAGTTACTGCTCACTCTATTGTAGGAGAAAGCCCCTACTCTGCTTTCTTTGAAGTAACACCAGCAACCGTGCCAGCGATCCCTGAAAATCTAACTATCACCTTGAGGAACTCCAAGGTTATGCTTTCATGGAGCAAACCAGCTGACAATGGTGGTTTCCCCGTACTATACTACAACATTTACCGGTCTGAAGGATCTGCTGATAACTTTGCTCTCTATGATTACACGTACGGTAAATCTTACTTGGATTCAAAAGCCGATTTTGGCAAAACTTACTATTACCGCGTTACTGCCATGAACACCATTGGTGAGAGTGCTCCTTCCGAAGCGGTAAGCATTTTTCCCGCTTCAAGTCCTTCTTCGCCCCAAAATCTACGTGCAGTCCTCTCTGATGGTAGTATTGTCTTGGAATGGGATGCTCCCAGTGATGACGGCGGTTCTCCGGTGGTGTACTACCGGATTTATCGTTCAACCGTTGAAAATGGGATATACGTGAATGTTGGAGTTAGTGAGAATCTGTCTTATGTGGATGACTTCATCAGGGTAGGAGCTACTTATTACTACATGGTTACTGCTGTAAATATCGCTGGAGAAAGCTCTTACTCCCCAGAGATCTCGATTCAGTACGTTACTCCTCCTGCAACTCCTACAGAACTCGTTGCTCTTGCTTCAGAGGAGTTAGTAACCCTTGCATGGGTTTCTACTAGTGAAGATCATTCCCCGGCCACTCATTTTGAAGTTTACAGGGCAGCAAATGGAAGCGATGAGTTTACTTTGGTGGGAACCACGAACAAGACTTACTTTATCGATCGTGATGTACAAATCAATGTTACCTATTCCTATTATGTTGTTGCTGTAAACGATTATGGCAAGAGCGATCCCTCTACAATCGTTGAAGCGACTCCCGGCGATGTTTCTGTCTCTATTCCTCCTGATCTTTTGGAACAAGCAGGAGAAAGTGAATATCCCAACGAATTGAATACTGACGTCATTTCAGCAACTGCAGCAATCTTCAGTGTTATTGGAGTGATTGCGGTGGCTCTCCGGCAACTGAAGGCTGTATTTTTCCCATAGAGCCTACAGTTAATTCCACTGATTCTTTCCTCCTCTTTCCCCCTTTTCTCAATTTCAATAGTTGTCAAAAAACGCTTAAGTCACTACTTAACAATGTACATGAATGTGTAACGATTCTTCTCTTCCAAGACCTGGCTCAACCATGTATCCTATTATGTGTGGGTCAACAAGAGAGAGAAAAAGAGCCATCCGTAAATTCAAATTCTGGAACAAATACTTCGTAGTGCCTCTCTATCGAGCAAATATTCTTCCTCTTTTCGGTGTTGGGCGTATTTTTTTGCTTTTAGAAACGAAGGGGAGAAAAACGGGAAAACGCCGTTTTACCCCATTGGAGTACCGTAAATATAATGGAGAGTATTTGCTATTTAGCAGTCGGGGAGAAAAGAGCCACTGGTTCCAAAATTTGTGTGCCAACCCTGATGCTGTCAGAGTAAAAATTGTTTTTCGGACCTTCAAGCCTTCCATAGAAATCATGAAGAGTGTAGAAGATAGGCTGGGGATCATAACTTGGTATGTTGAAAAATATCCCCGGGCTACTAAGTTCTTGTTTGGATATGACACCAAGAGAGATTCTCCCGACGCTGAATTCCTAAGACCTATTGCTGAGTTTATAAGAATAGTAAAATTAACCCTACAACCTAAAAAATGAAGTATCGACAAAACAAGGTGGTGAAGAGGAGCTGAGAGTACTCGTCGCTCAATAATGTATATTGCTGGAAGTTCTTGAATTAACTGATGCCTAATAGTGTAGAGTAATCAACTTTGAAGAAAGAACCAGCAACAAAAACAATGTATGCATACAGCATGTAGACAGAAGCAAGCTTGAACAAAGTCCAGTTTCTTTCACTTGTTGGTTTTACTAAGTTCTTCAGCGAAAGTACCATTATGTAAGTAGAAGGTAATAGCAGTGCAATCAGAAAACCCCAATGTATGCTGAGAACAATACCAAGTAGAGCTCCCACACCAGCAGTTCCTACGGAAGATAATGCTATTATCCTAACTGTCGGCAACACTCCCTCTACCACTGGCCACATGGGTATCCCTGCTTTTCGGTAATCGTCTTGATACAGAATCGCAATTGTGAGAAAGTGCAATGGAACCCAAGTTGACACAAAAACTAGGAAAAGAATTCCCACAATATCAAGAGACCCTGTTGCTGCAGTCCTACCTGCCAGAGCCGGCATTGCTCCCCCTATCCCTCCGGGGATTACGGATAGTTTGGTTTTTCGCTTGAGCAGTAGCGTGTAAATGAAAACATAGAGGAAGAATCCAGTAAAGAGGACTGCTGCAGTTAGAGGGTTAATCTGACCCGCAACAATTAGTCCCATTCCCAATAGAAAAGACGCCACGGTCAAGGCTTCTATTGAAGAGATGAATCCTGATGGTATAGGCCTTCGCTTGGTACGGCTCATCTTTGCGTCAATGTCTCTTTCGTAAACCATATTGAAAATCGTGGTTCCGCTGACAATCAGCGTCGTTGCAACAATGAATAGAATAAGAGTGAGCCAGTTGAATTGTTGACTGGCGATATATCCCATGGCTCCTGTATACACAAGTAATGCTGTTTGTTTGTACTTGATTAAGTCAAGATACGCTGCTGGTCGAGTCCAGTGAGGAGATGAGGCTTTTTTTCTTGTTTTCTCAATAACTACGTTTGTCATTAGACTATCACCGGTTACTAAGCAAATATTTTGTAACTCGGTATTTTATTTTTCGTTCTACGTAACGTCGCTAAATTAAAGCCCTAGAAATGGAGAAAGATCTGTAAGGATCCTCAGAGTTTGATATTTCTTTTTTTACTTACTGGTAATGTATTGAGACATGAGTGCGGCTAGGTCGGGCAAGGAGCGTGATTGGGTCAATACTATGGCGGGTCCAAAGAATCTCATCACAAATCCTTCTCCACCAAATAAGAATGACTTCATTCCTCCAACTTTCGAAATCTTGTATTCTGTTCTTTCAGAGGTCGCCATGAATAATCCTGTGTCAACTACTAATGACTGGCCATCTGGAACTTCGTGTTTATGAATTGCCCCGTATCCTGACGCGAAGAATAAACCTTCCATTTCTTTCGCCCTCACATGGGTGAGGAACAATCCTTCTCCACCAATCATGGATTTGAGCCCGCCAGATTTTGAGGAGACATCGAGATTAGATGTTCCCGCTAGAAATGCGTCTTTCGATAGTATCCATCCACCAGTTGACGGTGAGACGCTGAGCGGAACGATGTCACCCGGTAGGCCTGAGGCAAATGTTACCTTACCCGGTCCCGTGAATGTGTTCACAAAGAAGCTTTCCCCTGACAGTGCTCTCTTTATTCCTCTGAAAACTCCCCCTTTCGCGCTGGTTTTCATTTCTACAGTTCCATCCATGTATGCCATTGCTCCTGCCTCTGCGATTACTTCCTCTCCGGGACCAAGATCCACTTCTACTGATGCGAATGAGGGCGCATCATGGATTTGATACCTTAGTAGTGTTGATTTACTCATAAATGCTTTTTTTCTCCTCTTACTAATAAAGCTTTTAGGATTTCTTGGAATACTTTGGGGTTCCCCAATTGTGCGCAATTATGGGACTATCACTTGATTCAATGTTGTCTTGCGTTGGAAAAACCCATTAACAATGTATAGAATCGGATTAATATGTCAGAAGAGTGTTATGATGTCGAAAAAGCCATTCGCCAGAGAAAAGCAATTCGGCGTTTTAAACCTGATCCCATTCCTGATGAAATCTTATACAAGATTCTCGAAGCAGGGCGGTTGTCTCCCTCTTCAAAGAACTCACAGCCGTGGCACTTTATTATCGTGAAGGATCGGAAAAAGCTTTCAGAACTATCAAGGATGACGTATACGGGCGATTTCCTAGCTACTGCTCCTCTCGCGATTGCTGTTATTCTTGAAAACGCAAAATTGGAGACAGATGGTGCTCGTGCTATTCAAAACATGACTCTGGTCGCGTGGAAATACGGCATTGGTACAGTATGGATCACCAATTTCTGGGACAAGGCCAAGCAAGTACTTGGCGTGCCTATGACTGGAAACTTCAAGCTATTGACTGTTATGCCTTTTGGCTTCATCCCTGAATCGGAAAAGCCCAAAGGAAAGAAGAAACGGAAGCCTCTCCATGAAATCGTCCATTTTGAAGCGTTCGGTGAATCCTGGTCATTTCTTTCCACGATAGACTCCGAATAATAGGCGAAAAAACCTATAAATAACAAGGTGGTTTTGACATGTTGATGAAAACTAAATTTTTTTCTTCAATGGTTTTTCTGTTTCTTGTTCTCGGCTTGAGCATTCTGCCGACTATTCAAGCAGCGGAACCTATCTATGGTCCTAATCTAGAAATCGAATCTGTAAGTTATGCCGTTTCTAAGAGCAATTCCTCCGCAACCTATTACTGGTGGGACAGCGCTTCATCCAAGCTTATTCCATACAAAGTTGTCTCGGACTCATTCATCAATGTTACATTTCTCAACCAGGGTTATCCTCCTAATCTGGGAAGTGAGCCGTTTCTATCAATTACTCTTGGAAATATTACACTTACGAATACAACCGATGCTGACGTTGAATCAAATCTTGCAATCGGATATTGGAAGGTCAACCTTAATGGGATCGTTTCCTCAACTGACTGGGATGCTGTCGGAGAAAAATATGACAATGCCTTTCGTAATTCAACAGGAATATTCTTTTTCAACAATTCTGATGAGACCTATCTTCAAGGCTCTGTTTTCACCGTTTCTATCACTATAAATGATGGCTTTCAGAAAACCACGATCGTATACGACGCTGCAACGGGCTTGTTGTTGCAAGCCGACGTAACTGTCGGTAATTTTGTGCTTTCATTTGTTATTTCCTCAATAAATGGGAATGATGCTTTTTATAAGAACACTGAAAATGCATTGTCCGTGGCCTTTTGGTGGTCCTTGCTTGGCATATTCCTTGTAGGACTAATAATACGAAAAAGGATATAAACTCATTTTTCAGCATTTTCTTTTTTTCCTCTTCTCTCGCAAACTAGTTATAACACTATTACATAGTGCGATTAGGATGTTGCCTTATTTGCGGAGCATTGAGTTTGGCTATGTTATTCCCCTCGCCGTAAAAGGAACTCAAAAGGCAGTAATTGATGATGGTATCAACGTTTTTGTTGCGGAAAACGGCAATGGGAAAACTACTTTCTTAGATCTCATCGAGCGTTCTATCTGTTCTGATGCCCATGCTGAGCGTTATCGTTCCTTTAGTCATAAGAGGGCATCATCTGCTGCGTTTATTCTGGCGGATTGGCAGTTTGATCGCGTGATTACTGTTGAGCAACAATTGACTGATGACGGAGTGCGTACACGGTTGATGCCTCCTCAAGGTTCATTTAAGCACTATACGAAACCAGAGTATTCTCGATTCTTGCTTCAGCAAATGGGGCTAACACTTGATGAGTTTCAAGAATTGTTCGAATCACTCTATTATAAGAGAGAAAACGATTTGGCTTTGATGGCGAAGAGTTCGGGGGGTATACTCTCTGTTATGGAGCTTCTTTCCAAGCTGACCCTTAGAGAGACTAAAGAGACGCTTCAAATTCGCGGACAGTTGCGTCAGCTTGAAACGGAGATTCGTGTCCTGCAACAAGAAAGGAAAGCCTTGCTTGAAAACATTAGTGAAGTTCAGATGATTCTTGGTGAAAGCGCTGGGAAGAAGAAACGTACACTTCCTGCTCTTGAAGCTGAGAAATCACAACTACTTGCTGAGATTTCTATGATTGAAAGAAAAGCTGAGCAAAAGAGAGAGGCTCTGCATCGTCTAAACGAAAAACATGCATCAATTGTGAAATCTCTTAATGCTGCAGAAGACGAACTGAGAGAATTAATTCGAATGCGTGAAAAGATCAAGGGAGAGCTTGAGTTCTCTAATTATCAAGCAGACATGGTTCGCAAGGAGCTCAATGATCTTCAGAATCAAGTGGAACATGCTTCTTATGAGGATTATCTCGCACAGCATCCTCGTTGTCCCTTATGTCGTTCTAGTCTTAAAACACGTGCAAGAGAAAGAGCTAAGCAAGGATGCCCCTACTGCCTGACTCCCTGGAGTGAAATTCCTTCGGAGACTCGAAAAAGAATTTTGAAGGTTGAACTTAACCTAAGCCCTTCTAATCTCAGTAATTTGGAAAAGGAACTTTCTGAGCTGGAAAAAGTAATTGGTCAGAAAGAAAAAGAACTGCTCGAACTCTCCAATAAGATTCGGGATGAGAAGGATTTTGTTGCGTCTCTAAGAACAGACCTCGTCGGCATTTCCAAGCAACGTCTTCAAGAAGAGGATGAATTATCGGCACTTTCAAGATCTCTTCGGTCTCACCAAGAATCACTTCATGAAATCGAACTATCCATCAGTCTCATTAGAGAGAGAACAGAAGCACCTTTGATTAAAGAAAAATTAGAGCTTATCGAAGATTCTATTGAGCAAAAACAACGCGAAAGGCAGGAGTTATTATCACAGCTTCCAGAGAAAAGGGATGTCCGCCAGATTCTTTCTGAATTTAGTTCCATAACAAAAGAAGTGTTTGGTTACGCCCTGATTGTTGAGCCGGAAACGGGTGTGATAACCGTGGGTGCCAATCAATCGATTCGCCCGTTTGACTCAATGTCGTGGGGAGAAAAATATCTTACAGATACGTGCTTTCGTATAGCTGTTTGGCGGCATTTGATTCGGGAAGGTGCTGCTCACCACGGATTGTTGCTGTTAGACTCTCCTGAAGCCGCTCTTGACGAAAAAAGACTTCATGTATTGGCAGATCTGCTCAAGAAGTATTCTGAAGAGATAACTGTGATTGTCACAACACGTCTTGAGAGCTTCAAAGAATCCTTGGGAGGTCATGAATTATTTATCACAAGAACTGGACAAACGAGTCTATTTGACTTCGTACAATGACTTGTGATTTTTGGGCGTTTGCTAAGTTGTACTGATTCGGGATTAGGAAAAATGAAAGATATGGGCGTTGTGAGGACGGGATTTTTATCCTGTTTTTTCCTCGTCTGTTCCTTCGTTCTCTTCCCCGTATTCTTCTGATTGCTCTTCAGTGGCTCCTTCTCCTTCATCTTCAATGTCGAGGTCATCCTCTGCTGACCCTGATCGGCGGTACCAAAGCTTTATTCCCGGGGCGTTCATGTGCTCTTTTTCTTCTTCTAGGAACCTGTAAACTTGGGAATGCTTGGCTCCCTTGATGAGCATGAGTATTGCTTCTTTTGCGACTTTCAGATTTAGGTATTCTCCAATTATTGAGACTGTATTTCCTGCAATAACTATATGGCAGTTGGTGAACTTCTCGATCATTTCTCTTGTTCTGCCTTCTTTGCCAATTATTCTCGCTTTTACTCGCCTTAATTGATTAGGTCTTTCTCCAACGTATTGCTTGAGTGGAATTACTTCAAAATAATAGGCATCGTCTAGGAGCTTGAAGGCCCTTTCTGGGGAGAACCCGCGACCCATTGCTTTGACGATGTCTCTTGCTTTCCACAAGAGTACGGGATCATCCATCTCTGGTGTTGAAAAAATCTCTACTTCCCCAGTTTCACTGTCTATGACGATTTTTGTTTTTGTTACATCTTCTAATTGTTTTCGAACTTTCCCCCCAACTCCTATTACGACTCCGATACGGTTCTTCGGGACACGTACAAGTTCGGTTGCGTCTATTTTCATTCTGATCATCCTTCCTTCAACATGATTAATATTTCATTAGTTACCTTCCACATCTAATGCCAATGACGGCGAGGGTTTCATTCCCGTTATTTGTTTGAATAGTGTGTCTCTAGAAACTGTTGTTGCACCTAATCCTTCAAAGTAATTGTTGATATTTGTGATGTCTCTATAAAGATACAAGTCTGCGCGGGGATTGGAGGCGAGGACTGCTTGGGACACATCAATCACGTAGTACTGTTGTTCATCGGGATCAAACATGAGATTATATTCACTTAGATCCCCATGTACTAAGCCTGCTTCTTCATACAACTTTTTAATATCATCGATAATTGATTTATACTGCTTATCTGGATCCTCCACTTCCGCTTCTCTAATGAGCGGGAATGCGAGCCCGTCTCTGCCTAGGAACCCCATTATTAGCACGTTTTTCTCAACCTCTATTGGTCGCGGAACTGGTATTCCCGTCTTTTCTATTCTCTTGAGGTTGGAAAATTCTTTTCGAGCCCAGGTGTAAATTATTGCGTACGAGTTTTTCTTGTATCGTTTGAATCTTCGGTCTCCCTGAATATACTCATGTATTCTTTTGAATACCGATGCCACGGTTCGATATACCTTGACGGCGTATTCATCACCGTTCGGGGCTTTGCCATAGTATACGTTTGCTTCTTTGCCGGAATTGATGGTTCCGAATAATTCTTCTAAAATGCCCTTGCTTAGGAATTTATACAGAACCATCAGAGTGGATTCGTCAAAGACACCTTGCACTACCTTGAAGCGTTCTGAATCTTTTTCTATGCGTTCTTCTTTCCATCTTTGAGCCTTGCGCTCAAATTTGTCCAATCTGTCTTCTTCGTACATTAAATCGCCCTTTTACTAGATGTGGCGAAGGAAATGCGTGACAAGAATCCGGGAGGAAATGCTATAGGAGGAATTCTTTAGGAATATACCCGTTTTTCTCCAACCATGTTGCTTCATTGTTCTTGTAGCGATGCGCGAGCGTTCCCCATTCCTCTTCCCTCATCCCGTATTCGGGCATTACACTGACGATGTCTCCAACGCGAGTCCACATTCTTTTTCGATATTTTCCAGGAATTCTAACTTTACGAGTCTGACCGTCTAAACACCTAACTAGTAGGATTCCTCCTCCTAGTATTTGCACGACTTGGCCGAGAACTTCTCCTTCTTCTGGTAGCCTAACTCTTAATACTCCTTCTTCTCCGGACGGTGTCCTAACGTGGACGCTTTTTTTCTTTCTAGCCATTGCTATCACCTTTTTTAATCAATTCTTTTGGGGGGGAGGGTTTTTTGCCCAGTACCCTTTGTAGATTTGACTTCATCTATTCTTTTGGAATTGCCCTCTAAATACATTTTGTACTGGCCCTACTAAAATGAATTTTCAACTTGCTTGTTTCTGCTTGAGAAAAAGGCGGAGAGGGAGCCGTGGGGATGATTTTTTTGCTTGGCTGTTCTTATTACTCAAAATAAGTCCGAGATAAGAGGGAATTTTCTGGTTAAATATTCCTCATAGACCGTTTTTTCGTGAGATACTTTCGGTATGGGAATATTCATTCTTTCCCAGACCTCTTTTGTCTTGGTTAAGATGAATTCGTGCACCTCGCTGGTTCCCTCGTAGATTCGAGTGACACGGACATCTCTCAAGATTTTGTTCACTTCGTATTCTGAAACGAACCCATTTCCACCGAATATTTGTACGGCGTCGTCAATCATTTGCCAAGCCATCTCAGCGGTGATTAGCTTTGCTCGAGAGACAAAGTAGTGAGCCATACCCACTCTTGCCATCTTTGGCACCATTTGGGCTGCTTGGAGTTCTGATTGGTGTCCACTTGCTCCCGTATCAATGGGAACGTAGCCGCGGAGATATCTGTCAAGATGGTAGGCCGCTTGTGCTCCAAGTTCTTTAAGGTACGGGATTGCTTTTTCCATTTCTTTTAGCTTTCTGCTAACACCGTCAAATTGAATGATCGGTCTCTTGAACTGATAACGATTCTCTGCATATTCTTTGGCTAGTTGATAGGCTTTTTCGGCTGCCGCAATTGATTGCCAAACCACTCCGACGCGCATTCCCATTAATCTTTCCAAGACTTTGCGGTATCCTTCTCCTGGTTCACCTATGAGAAATTCCTCAGGAACTCTTACGTTGTCAAATTTTAATTGAGCGGTTGGGCTGGCATGCAGCCCCATTTTTTCCTCTAGTCGCAGAGTTGTGATCCCATCGAGGCCATCAACAAGAAAGACGTTGTGACCTTTTTGTTTTCCGTTTTCTATGTTTTGAGCCAGTACCAATCCTGTTTCGGCATATCCTCCATTGCTGATCCAGATTTTTGTCCCGTTAATGATGTATTCATCACCATCTTTTTCACTGGTGGTCTTGACATTTTCTAGGTTACTTCCAGCCTCTGCTTCTGAGAATCCTACGTATCCCACAGCCTTTCCACTAGCTAGTTTTTCGACGATTGGATCATAGGCTTCGTTATAATACATGAACATGCCTTCTAAGACTGTGAGGGTGATGAATAGAAGTACATTTAGTGGGATGTCTGTTCTTGCAACAGATCCTCCAACCTCCGTTAAGAATATTTGAGACCAACCGTAGCCTCCGTGGTCTTCTGGGACAAAAAATCGGTAGAGCTCGTTTTCTTGGATTAGTTCGTTGAGAATGCTTTCCATGTTTCCTGGCAGAACGACTTTACCGTTTACTAGCTTGACCCCTTCTTTATCCCATTCGAGTGGTTGTGCTTTGGCAAGAATTTCATCTATTGTTTCTAGGACTGCTTTGTATTCTTGGATATCTTCATCAGTATATCCGAGCTTTTTCGCGTAAGGCGTTAAAATTTCGATGGTTTCCTTTTGGGTTCCAACTTTTGTTTCCATATTGTTCACCTATTACTATGAAAAGAAATGTTTCACGGGTAAAAAATTGTATGCCGATACAATATTATCTTTTCGCTTTCAATTAGTAAAAAAGCTCGTGTTGAAAGAAAAAATTACTCGCTATATTTTATTTCCTGTTGCACTTTTCCTTCGAAATAGACAAGCGTTGGTCTGTGAATCAGAATGTACCCCGCCCCAATCGCTCCCACTAGGGAAGAAGTCTTATCTTCTTGAAACGCAACTATGAGAACATCATCTTCTTGTGGGTTTTCTATTCCCTGCACTGGCACTGGATCGTGTGTATTTGGGAAAATCCAATTTCCGTCTTTATGGACCAAAGTTATTGCTCCTGATGCTCCCGCTCTGATAGCATCGTCTCTTTGTTTTATTCCATCGCGAATACGCTTTGCAGAACCACGGATCAGAATTCCTTGCATTTCTGTTGCGAAAATATCTTCAATCATAACTTCAACGAGTTCTACGTGTTGTTTGATCTTCTCCGCAAGTTCTATCCCAAACGTGCTGAGCCAGTTTCCTCTGCGGCCCGAAGACTGCCCCGGAGAATGTGTGATCCCAGCGTCATTCAGCCGCTCTAAAACACTGCGCGTCGAAGCTTCTGAAAGCATTAAGTATTCACTGAGGACATATCTGCCAATTGACTTGTACTTATCGATTAGGAGCAACGTCAAGAGCAGATGATGGTTTTTGTACTTTGGTTTTGCTCCTCTTTTTTTCCTTCGTCGATACCCCATTTGTCCCATTACAATACGAGGACTTTTAGTCTTAAGAATGTTAGGGCAATATTGTTCAAGAATCTGGACACATGCTTTGTATCTCCTTAACAGTGGACACATTGTCCTATTCTTGAGAGGAGTTGTTTCGCGCGTTTTTTCGCAAAGCGATAAATCTAAAACTTCTTGGGAGCAAGTTCACACCTCTATTGCTTTACTTGAGGTGACTTGGCATGCGTGTTGTTGTGGCTCTCGGCGGGAACATGATTTTACAGAAAAATGATGAAGGCACTTTTAACCAGCAATTTTCTCGTATTAGGCAATCTGCGAAAATCCTTGCTGAAATTGCTGCAAACGGAAATGAATTGGTGGTCACTCACGGAAATGGTCCCCAGGTCGGTAATCTCTTGATACAGCAAGAAAGGGCAGAGCCCGATGTTCCAGCTCAGCCATTGTCTATTTTGGATGCAATGACTCAAGGTCAAATCGGCGTCATGCTGGAACTTGCGATGATTAATGCATTTTCGGAACGGGGCATTTCCAAGAAAATCACCGTAATTCCTACACTTGTTGAAGTTGATCTTGCAGACCCCGCATTTGACAATCCTACCAAATTCATCGGTCCATTTTACTCGGAAGAAGAAGCCAAAATGCTGGTGCAGAAGGGTTTAGGGCCTATTCGGGAGCAAAAAGGAAAGGGCTGGAGGCGCGTAGTAGCAAGTCCCATTCCTCAAGGAATTGTGGAGTCAGAGATCATAGAGAGTATCTTGCTTAACAATGGTGTTGCAATAGCTGTTGGAGGAGGAGGCGTTCCGGTTGTCAAGAAAAAGACCGGTTATGAATTTGTTAATGCAGTAATTGATAAGGATAGGGCAAGTCAAGTTCTGGCCTCTCAGATTAAAGCAGATGAACTAGTGATTCTCACGGATGTACCCCATGCCTATAGAAACTACGGCAAGGCGAATCAAGAAGCGATCGAGGAGATCACAGCAAGTGAAGCTGAGGTCTTGCTGAAGAATGGCGAATTCGGAAAAGGAAGCATGGGGCCAAAGGTTGAAGCATGTATTGCCTTTGTTCGGAATGGAGGAAAAAAGGGGATAATTTCCGACCAAGAACACGCCTTGGAATCAGTGAGAGGAAACGCTGGAACTAGGATCATCCCTGATTAGCCTGTATTAATTCCTCACTTTTTCCTTTCTTGTCTTATTGGTTATTTGGGGGGGTGTGTTTTCTTACTAACCAATCGAATTTATTTAATTTACGTGAGTAGACTTTCACATTGAAAAGTGACTAAAATGAGTTCAGTTAAAGAGAGGGTTCAAAAGGAAATTGAGCGTTTAGACAGCGCAGATCCATCCGTGAGGTCGGATGCTGCTTTAGCTCTTGGTGAACTTGCTCAATCCGAGGCACTGGAAGCACTAATTTCACATCTTCGTGGTGACCCCGACGATTTTACAAGAGAAGACTGTGCGCTAGCTATTGGGATGATTGGGGACGAGGAAGCGGTTTCAGAACTCATAGAAATCCTTCAAAAAGAGGTTTCAGAAGGCGTTCGCAATGCCATCGTTCGCGCTCTAGGAGAAATTGGTAGCGACAAGGCAACTGAGGCTCTCATTGATCATTTCACTATTGAGAGTTGGGGCATGGCTCGAGCAGGAACTGCTTTAGCTCTCGGTCAAATCGGGGATCCAAAGGCCATTCCTATCCTCGTGGAGGGACTCAATGACGATGAATTCTACGTGCGTACGCATGTGTTGCACGCGTTGCGGGAATTGCGGGCATTTTCGGCAGTCCCACAGATTATTCGTTCTTTAGAAGAGGACTCCAATTGGGAAGTTCGTCAAGCTGCTGTGGAAGCTCTTGGTTATCTCCCCTCTTCAGAAGGGGTCGAGGCAATATTACGGGCCCTAACGAATGATAATCACCCGTATGTTCGTCAGGCTGCTGAGCGATCTCTTATTAGGCTTGCCTCTGATCATCGCATTCAATATACGACCCCTGAAGAAACTGCGATTCTCCTTATTGAAAGATTTCGACGTGATTCTGGAAACTAATCTTTGACTTGAAATCTCAAATCGTTTTCACTCGTTTTCTGGTTCAATTATAGATACGAGGAACTGTTTCACATACTCTTTTAGGACGCTTCTTGAGAGATCATCAACTGAATGCGATCCTTTTAACACATATTTGAGCGCCTTTTCGGAGGCTTCTCTTTTGTTGAAAAATGAAGCCATGCCTCGAGGATAAGTAATGATGAACAAAACGTAAGTTTTTCCCTTGAAGCGAGGATCTATTTGGTTTTGATCCGTCAAGAAGCATGATGCAACGATTGACTCGTAGTTTCTTGTTTCTGGAAATGGGAGAACGAAGACTCCTTCTGGAAAGCTCTCTCCTTGTGCAATCATAGTCATGTAGCCAAGAGATAGCTTTACTAGTAAGTCCTCCTTATTCGGAAATTTTTCGTATCCTATGCTTAGGCGAGGAGTAGGCCCATCATAGTCGAGTGTAACAATCGCTGCGGAAATAATTCCTTCCTTGATGAGAGCGTCAACTGAGGTGTGTGAATGAAAAAGAACGATTGGGTGAAAATATACAATTGCTCCTAGGTAAAAATACCCTGCTGCAAACAAGATTGCTCCTGTAACTAGGACTAGAAATCCGATTCTCACTCCTCCAAAGATTGAGAGAAATGCGATCCCCGCAATATATGCAAAAATTCCTATTCCTACCAGTACCATTGGTCCATATACTGTATTCTTCCAGTAGAATGGAGATTTTCTTGGATAGGGAGCCGTTACTTTGCGGAC
>JAJRWK010000012.1 GCA_024276795.1 archaeon
AAAAAAGGAAGTTTATATCGGCAATAAAAATGAATCCACCAGAACCTCCCCATGACGAAAGGGATCGTGAACCGATTCTAGAGGAACTCATGGAAAACGAAGAAACAATGAGTCAGGTACTCGAAGAAATCGAAGGATCTGATGTTAACCCTGTTCTCTTAAAACATGCCCAACATAACCTAATCCGTCTTTACACGAGTACTTTGCTCTTGAGATCTGCTTTTGGCACGGTAATGCTTCTCTTGCCCGTCTATCTTCACGAACTAGGGAGAACTGGAGGGCCTCAATTCTCAGGAGTTGAGATCGGATTAGTTGTCGGTTCTTACTTTATAGGAGAAATGGCTTTTGTAACAATCTTCGGGCGTCTGAGTGATTTGATGCAGAAGCGGAGACCATTTATTGTAATAGGTAACCTTGTTGCAGCGGTCTCTTTTGCCATGTTTAGTCTTTCTAATGACTTCTTTGTTTTATTCTGGGCTCATGTGGTGGAAGGTGTTGGTGCTGCAATGGTTATTGGCCCTTCCCTAGCTCTAATTGGGGATTCAACACCTGTTCAGGAAAGGGGTACCAAAATGGGGCTTTTTGAAACTATGACTTTTGGTGGAATGGCTGTTGGTTTTCTTCTCGGCGGTGCCGTGTACAAGGCCTTGGGAGGAGCTGCCAAGTATGGTCATTGGTCATTCGCAATCTTGGCTCCACTCCTCCTCTTTGGTGCTTTTGAGGCCTATAGGATGATTGAACCAGACCAGACAACCTGGAAAGAAGAATGGCAACTCTTGAAAAGGTTTTACCGGGAAACGATTAATCACAAAATCAACATTGTTGGCGGTATAATTGTTGCGGGATTCGTTTGGTCCATGTCTGCTGTTCAAATGCTGCTTCGGCAAACCTTTGACTTCTATGCAATGTTAAGAGGGGAATATTTGCATGTTCGATTTATATGGACGCTTTATGCTGCTTCAATTATTCTTATTGTTACTGGGCTCATCGACTTTTATCTAGAATTAACCCTAAGTGTTCAAGATAAGGCTCCTTTAGGAGGTAAGGAACACTCTCACATAGAAGAAGTGATTGAAGCGTTCAAGCACGAGGACTTAAAGAAGATTCTCCCGGCTTGGCTAATGGTCATGATCATCATTGGAACGATCACAACTTATCTCCCTATAATTCTTAACCAAGGCGTCGGGACACCGGGAGAGACCAGCACTCCTACAGATGATTCCGTAGCTCAAGGTTTTAACGTTCTTGAGATTGGGATCTTCTTCGTGCTGGGAATGATTGTTTTAGGTTCAATGCAGTACTCTTTTGGAAAACTTGTAGATCATTGGGGGCGAAAACCCGTGCTGACATTAGGCCTCGTGTCTTTGGTCATAATGTCCGCAGACGTTGTGTATGTTGTCGGCTTCAAGAGAGAGATTCTTCGAGCTCCCTTTGCATATCCCGGAATCATCTTTGTAGCAATCGGCGGAATATCGGCACTTGGCGTCGGGGCGTTTGGTCCTGCAGCCCTTGCTGTTCTAGCTGATAGCTCCGATCAGACAAATCGCGGAATGAGTGGCGGAATCTATAGCTTTCTTATGGGTCTGGGTGAAATAACTGGGGACGTTGTTGGAGGCGTTTTCTGGGACTTAGGCAATGAATTTCTCGGGCCAAATGGTGGGGCCATCATGGTATTGGTCTTTGTCTTTGTTATGGCACTTGGTGCGTTTTTCAGTGTCCACAGGCTACAAGACCTGTTTGGGGTAATCACTCGTACACAATCCAAAGTAGAGCCTCGCCTCCTTCCATCTGAAGATGTGATTTCCTCTGACTAATCCGCCTTTCCCCCTTCTGCCCTCGCAATTCTCTCCCCGAGTACAAGTATCATTCTCAACTAGCAGTCGAGCACTTATGGAAATAATCAAATCCTCGTAGCGATAAAGCTATTTGATATTGAAATGACTAATGGAAAAGGCTATCTTGGAAAACTAATTCTTGAAAATTCTCGGTTTCCTTTCGTTTCTGGCGTCATCAATGTTTCTCCAGATTCTTTCTACAAAGGATCAGTTAAGACGAATCCAAGAGAGGTAGAAGGAGCAGTCAAAAAAATGCTAACACAAGGTGCCCGAATCATTGACATAGGAGGACAAAGCACACGCCCTCGCTCGCTGTACGGCGGTCCAGACCAATCGGATTATTCTCAAGAATTGCAACGAATAAGGGACAATCTTCCCACTGTTCTTGATGTTGTTGCTTCTTTTGATGCGGAAGTCACTGTTGATACATATCATCGTCAAGTTGCAGAGTATGCCCTGCAACAAGGAGTTGCCGGCATTAATGACGTTACAGGGTTTAAACATGACGCTGAAATTGCAAATCTTGTTGCTCAACATGGTGCCTCTGCCATCGTTATGGCTTCGAATAAACTTCCCGGAGATGTCATTTCCTCTAAAGATGCCCTCAATGCCCTCAAATCCTCAATAAAAATTGGATTGGACGCTGGAGTTCCAGAGACAAGAATAATCGTGGACCCTGGATTTGGAAGCTGGCAAGGTCGCTCGTTTGAGGTAGATGTTCAGATATTTATGGACTTTAAGAGATTTCAGTCGCTTGGACACGCTGTCTATGTCGCTGTTAGTAGAAAATCTACTGTAGGTATTCCAACAAACCGAAAGGATCCTTCTGATCGCCTGCATGGAACTGTTGCCTTGACGACTCTGCTAGTGGAAAGAGGGGTCTCGGTGGTAAGAACGCATGATGTTGAACCCACAATAGACGTAATAAAAATTGTAAACACGTTTGTAGAAAAAGAATAAATACAGCTCTATTCGTGCTTCTTTCCATTATTAATTTCGCTAGTCAGACTGGCTCCGCATAGAATACAAATCTCTTCGTCAGTGTTGTTCATTGTCCCGCACTCGGAACAAGGCACTGGGAGTTCTTCTACGTCCCAGCGTAATGGTCTTTCTCTTTTCAGAACGAATCTTCCTTTTTTTGTGCTAGTTTCGTCGAAAAGGTCTGGTATAATGAGCGAAGCTAGAAATGCCCAGGTAACGCTTATGCCGAGCCCTGCTGAGAACAACACATTTCCACTTAACGTGAAAACACCTGCTATGGCGAATACTGACAAGACGAAAACTGGAATGAACCAAAGAATCATTCTTCGAAGTATGACCCAGGTAAGGCCCCACAATAATTTCCATGTTTCTCTTAGTTCTAGGAACGCGTCTAGGACACTCCTCCAGTCTCTTCGATAAGGTAAAAGCAAAACAAGCATGATTGTTATCCAAAATATCAATAATCCACCAATAGGTGCAATAAGGGTTAACGGATGCAACACTCCAAAAATGGTTCCGTAGACGATCATTCCCAAGAGACTAGTCAGAATTGCGAAAAAAGCAAATACTATGCGAAAATAAAAGGGTTTGATCCTAAATTCAATGGTTTCCAAGGAAAACCCTTCCTTTATCAAACGTTGATCCCTTGTCTTCGCATTACTGCATTCCGCACTCGTTCTAAGGTCATTTCATTTTTTTCATCAAATTGGATTGTTGCACTGATTCCTTGAAAATGGTCTCTCACTCTATTTTTTGATCCCGCATATGTCATTCGTAATCTCACTGGTGCTTCCATTGGCATCCACACAATGAACACCATTCTCTTGTCATCCATCCCCACTCTATTCTTGACTGGCACGTCGTAGAGGATGAAGCGTGGCTCATCATCTGGGAGCTCTTTGCGAAATTCATCAATAGGGAGTTCCCCTTCACTTTCGATAACAATTTTTTCATTTTCAATCTTCAGAACGATGTAACCTGGGTGTTTTGAGTACCGCAGATCCTCGTACCTCCTAATTGCAACCTCATCCAATTCAAAAGCAATAGACATTATGGTGACCTTATTTTCTCCTAACAAAAGCTTTTTGCAATATCCTTACCGTATTTTTTCTGCAGATGATCATACTTGGCCTAGAATCTAGCGCAGACAAACTTGGCGTTGGTATTGTCTCAAGTGATGGAGAAATCCTCGCGAATTTGCGAAAAACGTATAAACCCCCAAGAGGGAGCGGTGTATTGCCTCGAGAGGCTTCTGAACATCACGCTAAGAATATTTCTGGCCTTATCAAAGACGCGTTTGAACTTGCAGAATTGCAACCGAAAGACGTTGATTTGATTGCTTTCACGCGAGGGTGTGGAATGGGCCCTTGTTTGAGAGTTGCTGCCGTCGCAGCTAGAACTCTTAGTGCTCAACTGAACAAGCCATTAATCGGTGTAAACCACCAAGTGGGTCATATTGAAATAGGACGGATGATCACGAACTTTGAGGATCCAGTCGTCCTCTACGTTAGCGGGGGGAACACTCAGATAATTGCCTATACTGAAGGGAGATATCGGGTCTTTGGAGAGACACTTGATATTCCGATTGGGAACTGCTTAGACGTCTTTGGTCGAGAGGCAGGCTTAAGCGATAAAGACGCGCCCATGGGACGCGTCGTTGAACTTCTCGCTGAGAAAACCAACGAATATATCCCCCTCCCATATGTCGTCAAGGGAATGGATTTATCATTTTCTGGAATCTTGACAGCAACATTGAAAGAATTAAAGAAAGGTACTCCTACTGATGTACTGGCAAATTCCTTGCAAGAGACAGTCTTTGCGATGTTAACTGAAGTAACCGAAAGAGCCCTTAGTCACACGCGGAAAAGTGAGATACTCGTAACTGGAGGCGTGGCTGCTAATTCGCGCTTGAAAGAAATGCTGAATCAAATGGCTACAGAGCATGGAGCAAGTTTCTCAGGTCTGCCAGCCCCACTAGCCATAGACAATGGGGTTATGATTGCGTGGACTGGCTATTTAATGTGGGCTACAGGACAAAGACCAGGTTCAGAGGACTATTTTGTTGATCAACACTTTAGAGTAGAAGATGTGGAAGTTACATGGCGATCTAGCTCTGATAACGCGAGAATAGCCAAAGCCGAGCTTTCATAGCTCTTCTGCTTGGATTTTTTGAACTTTCTCTTTAATATTAGAGTACAGTGGCCCGACGTATAGGCATTCATGGGGTGGCATTGCTGCACTTTGAGATACTGAATCAAGGTTTGGTTGTGTTATTCGTAAACCTCTTACTACAGCAAATGGTCTTCTTTCATTTGTTTCACCCATCAGAATTGTTGCGGCAGTACCAATATTATCGGCTAAGGCTCGTGTTGTGATCATCATTTTGTAGCCGTATAAGTCCTTACTACCCCTCTCGTCAATGATTGCTGGAAGGCCAGAGATTCCCAATGCAATTGCGCTTGTTCCTTTACGCAAGGGAATCGTTCTTGAGTCTATGATGATAACTCCAACATCTTTTCCTAGTTTCTCTTTTATTTTCTTTCTAAATTGTCTCGCTATTTCATCGGGATTTCTTGGGAGTAGAAGAACATATCCTGGAGGAGCATTTGATAGATCAATTCCCGCATTTGCAGATAAACCATGTTTTGTCTCAGTTAAGAGCACCCGATAAACCCACCCAATGACTTGATTGTCACATTCTCTAATTACGATTTCAGCAACACGTGGATCCATGTTTGCTTTTTCAGCAATCCACCTTGCATGTGGTGAAGGTTCGATTTCATCGAGTTTGAGCATTAGATTATTTTGATAGCTGAATACCTTGCTTGCAATCACAACAATATCATCATTTTCTAATTGGAACCCGTGGCTCTCCAGAGACGCTATAAACGCAGGGAAAACTTCTTCTCCCGGCCGAATCAGTTTTGATTCAAGGGCAAATACTTGATAGGTGGGGGGTAATTTCACAAACAAGAAATAGAATGCTGTCTCATAAATTTGGGCTTTGTTCTATAGCAATAATTACTGAGTCATGCAATGCTCGGAAGTACCTTGTTACGCTTGAGTTGCCACACTGAAAGTTGTTCCGGGGTCTTGGGATATTCTTTGTAGATAGCTTGAACCCGCTTTGCTTGAGACATGAATCTTTTTAGTCTCAATAAGAGATCATATTTAGGAAATGCCTTGATTGTTCGCCAGATCGCATCAAGCATTCCCATAGTATGCGACGCATCGGTAAAAATGAATGCTAGGTCTTCTTCAGTGATTATCCCACGGTCAAAAAAGAATTGCAGTCCTTTAGAACCAATTTGTTCTAGGAATTCTGCAGTCAATTTACCAACAGCATGCTTTGTGCCAAATGCATTCATGACGTTAACGTTATAATCCCACAAAGCTTCCACTGAAGTATTTCTTTCTTCCACTGCTCTAACCGCTTGCATACCAGCATAATACCCGGCTACCAAACCCGGTCCATGTCCTTCAGCAGTTGCTGGTTCGACATGACATGCGGCATCCCCTGCTGCCATGAATCCAGGGGCAACTGCTGTATCTAGTGGAGGTCTCACGGGAATCTGTCCCCCACTAGCATCAATTACTTTGTAACTTCCAGGCGGATAATACTTTTTCATTGCCTCATAGTAAACCTCCTTGACGTTCAGATGGGCTATTCCCTCATGGGGGACCCATCCGGTTCCTGCGTTCAGCTGTTTTTCTCCCTTCGAAAAGAACCAAATATATCCTGGTGAAGGAATATCCTCTTCATATTTTAGGACAATCTCTTCTCTCCACGGATGATCTTCCTCTAGTTCAATTATTTCTCGATAAGTCTTCACCATGAATTTTTTGACAAAGCCCTTATCTAAAGGAGGGTAAAAATTAGCAGGGAGGCTTCTTCGAACAACACTGACCGCACCTGTTGCATCGATCACAATTGGTGCTTCCAGAACCATTTCTTTTCCATCAGTTGCAAGAGTCTTCACTCCGCTCACTTTGCCATCTTTAATTATAGCTGACCTGGCTCGCGTCTTTGGGAAAATAATTGCCCCTGCTTTTTCGGCTTCTTTGAGAAGGCGCTGTCCATATACATGTCTATCAACTACGAAGCCAGGAGCATCTAGCACAACCTTGGAATCTTCATCCTCCCCAATGATAACCATGCGCTTAATAATGTCATTTACCTCATCGCTGTGGGGCATTGAAATTCCCAGTTTCTCGTGAAGGAGCATTGGTGAACGCCGATCTAGTGCGTCTCCACAGGTTTTGTTACCTATCTGATCTTTTGCTTTCTTGTCGAGAACAGCTACTTGCAAACCTGCTTTCGCAGTCGTAATTGCTGCACTAACCCCGGCTGGCCCGCTACCAGCAATAATCACATCAAATTTCTTTCTTTCAGACACAGAGGCTTTGTTGAAAATTTGTTTTTATCTATTTCGTGTGATGAGAAAAAGCCTTGTGAAGGCATATTATTAGAACAAAACGCGTCACAAAAGAAAATGAAAGACCCGGTAACGACATTATCTACACTTCTCGCAAGAGACTGACCAGGTTTGTCACATACTCACTGGCTTCATATTCATATACATTGGTAGGGATGATTTTGCTGTTTTGAATAAGAAGGACATGAGGTGTTACTGAATAATAGTCATTGCTAGAAAAAACGGTCCACAACCTTC
The DNA here is from genome assembly GCA_024276795.1 of archaeon. Lineage (GTDB taxonomy): Archaea > Asgardarchaeota > Heimdallarchaeia > Heimdallarchaeales > JAJRWK01 > JAJRWK01. The sequence goes on from JAJRWK010000012.1 coordinate 7,490, forward strand.
CTTCAAACATTTGTTCATATCCCTTTTTTTTGACTTCATGAGCACGGATGATCGTAGACAAATCGTTTTCAGAAAGAAATGCATCAACTGCTGATTTCCCGTAAAAGAAGGTTCCCTGGCCTCTGTAATAATTGGGTTCAAACCAGGAATCATTATCTACCGGATCGTTCCATAATAGTTGTAACGCAAGGGAATCTGGATTTGGTGTCTTTTGTAGTTCGAACAAGTCATCCAAATGAGCGGGGCATTTTCCTTTTTTCTTGGCAATTCCCCCATGAACTAAGAAGAATTTCTCATTTAGAATCATTGCGTAAGGTAGTTGAGCAAATATCTTTAGTGAATTTTCGAATGTCCTCTTTGAGAATTTTTTCGCTTCGCTCATAAATCCATATGTTCTACAAACTTGTTTTGTCTCATGATTGCCTCGGATCAGATGGACCTTTTCAGGATGCCGTTTCTTTACATAAAGAAGAGTCGCTAACGTTTCCACTTGGTGAGATCCTCTATCCACAATATCTCCCAAAAAGATGATGTGTTCAGCTTTTTCCCTCCAAATCCCAAAGCACCTCAGCAAGGAATCAAAATCTCCATGAATATCTCCCACCAGTATGACGCTTTTACTAATCAGCTTTTTGATGGTTGGTTCGTTCTCAATAAAGGGAAGAACTTCATCAAGCAATGAGTTCACTTTATCGGCAGAAAATACTGGAGGGATATGTTTTTGCATTTTTCTCACCGTCTCTTTCTACTCTAGAATTCCTTCGAGAAAATCCTATTACATTTAATCTTCCACATCGACATTAACTCTTTCGAAAGCTTATGACGGGCTCGACTCATTTTCTTCTCGATACAGCATTTTTCTGTTTGGCTGTGAGTTTTCGTAGGCTTGATATATTTATGAGTGAATTATATCATAGTGGTGCGTGAGCCTATATCTTTCTCTGCTTCTTCAACTAATTTTCAGGAGTTCTCATACCTAGGTTTGGATATTCTAACAGAAAGTGGTTCTAGACCTTCCGACAGATATTATGCTGCTTACTGCGAGAGTAAGGAAAAACAGGAGCTTTTTGACCGTCTTTCATACAGAGAAGTTGTTGATTTAATTCATAAATATCGGCCTAATTACGTGGTTACCGACAGTCTAACTGAATTTGGAAGCGAGAAAAAAAGTATCATGCATTTCCTTTCTCGTCTCCCCCCTGATGTTTCAGTGATTGTCGCCACCAAGACCAATAATCAGACCCTTCCCGTTCAGATTCTAGCTAAAAAAATTGGAATCAAAGTGAATAAGAAGCTTTCCGCTCTACAAACCGCTCAAGTTGTTGTTCAACTAGTAAAACGTGGGTACGGCCAAATCCTAGATGTCTTTGACGATGAAGTCTTAATTCTAGTGTCTCGCCCGCGCTCGAAAGGAAAGGGTGGTTGGAGTCAGAGACGCTATGAACGGTCGTTGGATGAGATTGTGCAACGCGCTACAAGAGATCTGACTAGAGATCTCGAACACATGGGCTTTGACTTCGAAACATATTCTGAAAAAAGTAACCAGGGGCTTCGTTCTTCTCGGATCATCGTTTACGGGGATGCTACAAAGGTTTTTTCAAGTATTAGCACAAGAAAGTACCATCCTGCCATCATTCGATTAGTTAGAAAACCTAAGAATCGCTTCAAATTTCTTCCTCTTTCAGCCACAACACCAAGTATTGCGCTATCCGGTTCTTCACGAAAGCTCATCGTAGGCTTGGATCCCGGCTTAACGTTCGGAATCGCTTTGGTAGATCTGAATGGCAAAATGGTAAAGACTACAAGCATAAAACGGGCATTACGTTCCGAGATTCTCGATTTTATTCTTTCACATGGGTCTCCTCTTATTGTTTGTTCTGATGTTTCTCCAATGCCCAAGCAAGTAGAAAAAATTGCTAGCTTGAGCAATGCAATTAAATTCGCCCCTACACATGACTTGTCCAAGTCTGAAAAGAAAGGACTGACGGAGAATTATCGTGTTCGCAATGCTCATGAAATGGACGCCCTAGCCGCTGCTTTGAAAGGATATAAATCTGTGAAATCAACTATTGAAAAAATTCAGTCCCAATCTCACGGCTTGAGCAGATCTCAACGCGAAGCTGTGATTGCTTTGGTTCTCAGAGGCCTTCCCATTGAAGAAGCAAAAGCTCTTATCCAAGTTCAGCAAGCGGATGTTCAACCCAAAGAATCCGCCATCATGTATGAAGAGCAGACCATTTCAATGGAACGATACCTACGATTACTCTCGTTCTTGTCTCACACAGAAGAAATAATTCAGCACATGCAAGAATACCAGGCTCAGCTGTTGCGAGACAACGAATTCCTCGCTAAACAAGTAGAAGAGCTACAAGCCGAATTGCGTCGGAGAAAAAGTAAAGAGATAAGCATGGCGATGGCAAATGAAGAAGTTAGGCAAAAAAGCAAGATCGTAACACAATTGCGCAACGAAATTGACCGTTTGAAAATCGTGCTCAAGAATACGGAAAAACAAGTAGAAGATGCCAAGCAGATGCTGTGGCTGAGGAACTATATGAACGGAGTTCCGGTAAGAGTACTTAGGAGATTTACTAATGCAGAGATAGAGAAAGCAGACCGGATCTACCACCTTCAAGAAAGAGAAGTCTTTTATTTTGAAGACGTAAGCGGCGGGGGCAGAATTACTGCAGAATTAATCGGAATGCTTAACCCAAAAGCCATCATTTACCGGAAGGGAGAATTCACCCAGATTTCGAAATACGAATTGATGCGTAGGGGAATCCCAATTTTTAAGGAACCAAGAACTGGCTTTCTAAAAGTTGGCGAAATCGGTGTGATCACTCAGAAGGCTCTCGAAGAGGGAATCAAACACGGAGAAAAAGAAATTGAGGAATTCGAGCGAAAGCTTACAAAAGAAAAGTTAGAAGCAATTCTCTCTGAGTATCGAGAGGCGAGAAGAGAGATTGAAGAAAATGATTTTTCATCGGATTCCATAGAATAGGATTTTCTTACTATATTCCCCGTTCACTATCAAAATACGAAGAGAGTTTTTAGAACACTTATTAATTCTAAAACCAAAAACTAGTTTAGTAGGCATAGATTAAGCTGGTTTATATGACTGGGTTCGCCTTTTTGGTCATCGATCGCGACAGTGGAACGCCCATAATGACGGAGGAAATGCGATTCGAAGATGGATTAGCTGATTCCGTACTACTTGGTGGTTTTGTCTCTGCTGTTTCTCGCCTCCTTGAAGAAATCAAATTGGGACAAATAAAAATTGTGCAGACTGAAGAATATACACTCATTTCTGAATTAAGTGAACGATTCATCCTAGTTGTCATTGGAGAATTCACGCGTTCAGGATTGGTTCTAGCTACTCTCAAAAAACTGGGAGCATTTCTAGACGAACATATCCCCGAAAATATCCATTTTGAAGATATCCCCTCAGAAGTTATTTCTTATGTTGAGGACTTCCTTAGCCAGCAATCAGTTCTCTGGACAGATTCTTTGATACGATCTGGGATCTTGAGACGACGAGGCGTGGCTGGTTTCAAAGTTCTTTCAGGAGATCTTGACAATGAAAGCGAATCCGAGCTTTTATCTTTTCTTTCCTCAATTGTGCCGACAAAACTCCCCAATGACTTGGCTTTTTTCCTCCCCTTGAATAACGAATTAATAGTTCTCGGATACATCTATCCGCACGCCGAGGGCCCTATCGTTTTCTATACGGCGTTCGGAAAGCAAATGTTCCACACCATGTGGAGCTTCAAACATGTTTTTTCTTACGTGGCCAAACAAACATTAGAGAAAAACCTCGATAGGTTGAATGTGTTACAATCCAACCAAGCGGAAATACTTGGCGTTATTGGAGAATTCACCGAACAATTTAAGAATCACTTCTCCAGCGAAGTCCCCTCTCTAGAATTAGATTTGTTCGAAGTCTTGATCGACTTACTCGACGAAGATTTTGGAAAACTGCTTGCAAATATTCAACTAGGCCGGCCAGTGGCCGTTTATTCCTCTTCTGCGAAAGACGCAGAACCCTTGATTAATCTTCTCTCTTATGTTTGTGAAATATCGAGTGTTTCTACTGATCTAAGCGAAGAATTCCCTCAAAGAATAACTTGGAGTCCGCCCGATTTCAAGGAAATCTATCTGAAACTAAACTATGTGCTTGTAAACTTGGTATCAGGCAAAGTAACAAATGCAATCAAAGTTGAATATTGGGAAAACAAAACAAAATCTATTTTCAAGCATGTTCCTGACGGCTCCCGAGTAAATGCTTTCCGAGAGGAGTTCCATAAGGTCTTTTCCGACGCTATCATTGCTCTAAATAATATCCTCCAAGGAGAAACGATTTCGTCTGTCCTGAAAGCTGTGCCTGACAAGCGTTATCAAAAACTCCTCAAGGAAGTCATTGCCTCCCTCAATCCCTTAATTTTCCAACCGCCCATTTCTATGGCTACTTCTGAGATTAAATGGTGAAATCCTTGGAACTGCAACGTAAAATACGCAAAGGTTGCTTGGGTTTTATTACTATCAACTATTCACTAGATATTCCCATCGATTCCCTTGCCAGAGCCTTCGAATCTGAAGGTGAATTAAAGCTCCTATCATTTTCTCTCAAACTACTACGGGTGAAGGCCCGTTGTTTTGACTTAACAGCTGTTGAAGGCTCAAAAACTATCCGGGTGGTCTATCATTGTGAAGGAGAAATGGCAGATGCTATACAAAAATTAGTAGAAAACAAACTACTTTCGTTGAAATTTGAAACTAACTGAAAAATTGTCTTCTTTTTTCAGAATTTATATCTGTTCATCGCGTTACTTGTATAAAGGTTATTAGATATAATCATTTAGAGCTTCGACGGGTGTGATCATTGGGTGATCAACTTGTCAAACTGTACAAACAAGTGGAATCAACATGGGGAAAAATTGAGCTTTACCGATTAATCGTGAAAACGAGGATCTCTCCAGAAATGGCAAGAAAAATCCCCGATTCAGAAGAAAACCTTCGACTAGTTCAAAAAGCATTAGACGAGCTAGGTTTAGAGCTGAGAGCCGCGAGCCAAGTCGAAAAACGAAGAGGCAGAATTGCACGCTTCTTGAGGAGGTTTAAAAAATGAGTGCTTCCATTAGCTTTGACAAAGAAAGAAATATACTCAAAATCGGGAATCAGCCAGTCGTTCTGCATTGTCATCACTATAACATGTTTCTCCAGCAATCTATTTCAGACCTAATTGGTGATGAAAAAGCGAGAACTCTCCAAATTTCTGCGGCCCATAGAGTAATTTCGAGGCTTTACGAAAGTATCAGAGTAAATTATTCTGATCCTGAACAAATTCTTACATTAGGGTCTGAAACATTCAAGAAACTGGGCTATGGCATTATTGATTTCTCAAAAGTCAGTGCCTCTGGTGGTAAAATACTCCTGCCCATGTCGCACTATGCGTTTAACTGGTTTGAAAAATTCGGTCCCGCTAAGAAAGGCGTCTGTCTTTTTGCAATGGGCTTTGCCCTAGCGACAATGAATAAGGCCTTTGGAACTAGCTTTGATTCAACAGACATTCGGGAAACACAGTGCAGGGCAATGAACCCAGAGGAATACGAATATTGCATTATCGAGGTAGGTAAGAATGGCAATTGATGAAGATATTATTATTGAAAGTGTGCAGCAATTAGGATTAGAAGGTGGAGAAAACGGCCTTATTCTAGAGTTTGGCGTCGCTCTGACCTACGGTTTTGCTGACTACTATGCAGAGTTAGAATACGAAGCCGAACGGTTATTCCAAGAAGAAACCGAGGATGAACTCGTGAGGCAAGCTGCTCGTGAGCTATTCATTGAAGCTGGGCACGTCTGTGGTTTCAATACCCTGGGTGGTATCATGGAAAGTGAAGCATGGGAAGCTGTCGTCATGCCGATGATTGAAAAACAAGAAGACTGGATCCGGGGGATCATTGCTGTTATCAACGCTCTAGGATGGGGGCGGTACGAGATCGTAGAACTGATCCCTGGCGAAAAACTTGTCGTTCAAGTGATAAACTCATACGAGTGTCGACACTACTTAGAACACTACGGAACAGATGCCGAATCAGCCAAGTGCTATCTCTCCCTTGGTGTTCTTTCCAGCATTATGAACTTGATTTACGAGGGAAAAATCGTCGAGAAGCCAGAACTTACTGAAACATTCTATCATCAATTGTTTAAAGAGAATAAGAAATTCGTTGCTCGTTCGATATCTTGCCGTGCTAAAGGTGACCATGTCTGCAGAATAGAAGTTTCCAAGATAGACTAGTTCTTGCCTTATGAACATTCTTCATGCCTAATTTTTACGCTCGGTTTCTCCATCGTGTTTTTTCCAATTCTTTATTATTCTACCTCATTGATTTATCTGTGATGACATCGGATTTAGCCCCTGGCGAAAAATTTTGGAAAGCTCTAAAGGAAGAACAGCCATTACAGCTTGTTGGTACTATTAATGCTCTGGCTGCTAAAATGGCTAAGAGAATTGGTTTCCGGGCAATTTATCTTTCTGGAGCAGGAGTCGCGAATGCCTCTTACGGTCTGCCAGATTTAGGGATAACCACTCTGGACAACGTCGCCGAGGATGCAAGTCGAATAACAGAGGCAGTAGACTTGCCTCTTCTGGTTGACATAGACACTGGATTTGGTGGTGCCTTTAACATTGCAAGAACGATTCGAAAGCTGGAACGAATCGGAGTGGCAGGAGTGCATATCGAGGATCAAGAAATGCAAAAGAGGTGCGGACATAGGCCCAACAAGAAAATTGTGCCAAAAGACGAAATGGTAAATCTAATTATCGCAGCAGTCGACGCAAAAGAAAACCCCTCATTTGTTATCATGGCTCGCACGGATGCTTTTGCCCAAGAAGGTCTAGAAGGAGCACTAGAGCGAATACAAGCATATGTTGACGCGGGGGCCAATGCGATCTTTCCTGAAGCATTGCAGAAACTCGACGATTATCGTGCGATTGCTGAATCTGTCAATGTGCCGATTCTTGCAAATATCACCGAATTTGGTCGAACCCCGCTCTTTACCACAGCGGAGCTAAAATCCGCGGGAGTTTCAATTGTTCTCTACCCTCTTTCGGCTTTTCGCGCAATGAACAAGGCAGCTGAAACCGTGTATCGAACGATTAGGGAAAAAGGCTCTCAAAGGGACGTTATTGATATAATGCAGACCCGGGAAGAACTTTATGAACTGCTAGACTATTATAGCTATGAAAAGCTCCTTGACGAGCTATTTGGAAAACAAACCAATTAGAGGTTATAGGTTATGTCTGATAAGAAAGAAACAACCACTGCTTTGGGATTAAGAGGTATTAAGGCTGCAGACACTGCTATCTG
>JAJRWK010000152.1 GCA_024276795.1 archaeon
GATAATCCCTGTTCAAATACTACTCTTCGCATGGATTGGCTCATATCAACGACAAGATAGATAAGAGAAACCCTGTCTTTGTCAAGAACTCTAATATCGTCCTGGTCGATGCTGTCGGGTGGTACTTTAGTGGAAGAAATAGCTGCGGCCTTATAGGTTTGCAGTGGTAGGACTTTTCCTAATGGCTTGGATGTTACTCCGTGAAGTGGCTGAAGTGCAGCTTGTTTTGCTAGGAATGATCCTAGAATGGATCCTAGAAACTCGATGACTTCGTCTTTCTTCACGCGTCTCCTATTACCGAAGCTATCTACAATCTCTAAATCTGTGATCTCTTGCAAGCGGTTTAGTATTCTCCTCGCTCCACGAATATTTCCGTATTCTTCTCGCAATCCTTGTAGATGCCTTTGGATGAATTTTCTGATATCTTCTTCTGTCAAAAGCTTGTCTTGCGTCACAAGTTCTAACGCCTCGGGCAGAGCAGTGGCACTTATGTAGCGTAAGACTTTGAGAGTTTCGAGTAGCTCCTCCTCTCGCTCGGGACTAAGGGCATCATACATTAGTTTTTGAGAGATTGCTTCGATCGCTATCTGGGCTTCCGTCATTAGTGCGACTACAATGCCTTCGCGAATTCCCCTTGCTTTGATGGGATTTCGCCAGGCTTGAAGGAGCTTGGCTGCATCTGCAAAAGATAGATCTAGTTGCCATTGGTCGAATGCGAAGAGAGGATTCGGTAATGATCCTGCAGATATCTCCTTAATTCTGTGTGGCATGGCTCCTTATCTCCAGTTTTCTTGACTTAATGCATGAATTCAAGGGATAGGAGCTGTTCGTAGCTGGGTCGGAGGAGTTCGACTACTTTTTTCTTAAGGTCTGCACCTAACTCGTTTAGTCCTTCATAAGAAACGATGATCTCATCTAGTTGCTCAGGTGTTAAGCTTGTTAGGCGATCCAAATCTGCGCTCACATCCTCTACGCTAATGCTGAGCTCGCCTTCTCTTATGTGTGCGCGCAAATTCATTTTTAGCGATTGCAAGGCATCATTGATATACCTCGTGTCAATATCGTAGCTGTCTAGCGTAGCTCTCACGGAGTCTAAAGTAATAACTTTTGCATCATCAAATGCTGGTTCTGCACGAATCACGATCTCTCCAATTGCATTGTTAAGAGTCCTCAAGTCAATATGTGGGGACTTTTGGGGATTGTGGATTTCTTCGAGGGCTGCATAGAATTCAGCCCTAGCCTTTCTGCTCTCAGCTCTCGTCACATTTTCAGCTTGGAGACCCTGAGGGATGGATTCACTGGCTACATGGGCAATGAATTCAACAGCAAGCCTTGAAACAACGTCTTTGCGATCGGTTCCTGATAACTCGAAAAGTCTGATTACTGATGGATTGGGGGGAACATGTTGCCTTGAAACAACAATGTGATCCCTGAACATGTCTGCCACAATCTTTGTTCGCTCATTAACTGAACGAGCTGGCCAGAGAACTTCTGGAACTCTGTTAATAATTGGCTGGGATTCTTCACCGAAAACGGTCAATGGTGCGTTAGAGGTGAAAATTATTGCTCCATCGACATAGATCGTTTGACCCAAGAGGTTGTATTTTATCCCCTGAGGGTCTTCTAGGAACCCCATAAGCGCTTCGAGCAGGGACAAAGGAAGTCTTTGGATCTCGTTCACTACCATGAAACCTTGTGAAAGCACTCCAACCTTGTGAGCTGCAGGATTGAATGTTTCCTTTGTTTCTCCTCCCAACAAGACCTCCAGATTCTCAACTCCCGCGATAAGCATGTACAAGCTTTCAGGATCCGTTCTGGGATCAATTTGTGCCTTTCTTACTATTGTCTTCTCTACGGGGACTTTCTTGAGAGCATCAGGGATTTTCTTTCCCACCTTCATGATCTCTTCGATGTTGTCAATACTAACCTGAGCTTTGGCTTCTTCTCCTAAAATTCCTTCAATGGTTCTTCTGCAATAGGGACACAAGGACTGCAATACTGATACACTAGCAAATGGATTGGCTTGGATATTATTGATGACTTCTATCACATAATAGGCATCTTCGAGGAATGGGCATCCTGCGATGTGGTATTTTTTCTGATTAACGTCTGACACGACATAGTCGAGGAGTAATCTTGCGAACAGGGTTTTTGCTTCGCCCGTGGGTCCTGTAAGTAGAACTTTTCCTCCCACTGCGAGCTTATCCATCACGAGCTCTTTTACTCTATCATTCCCTCTCACCCCTTTGTCTTCCAAGACTCTTCGTCTAAACTCGGGATTAGTGAGAATATCTCTAACTGTACAGCCTTTGTATCCTTGTTGAATAAGGTCTTTTACTGTCTTCTTCATAACTCTCTCAAAATAGAGCGAGGCTTTGTTAATTTTAAGCATTGTTTTTTCTCTCATAGAAAAAAATAAGAGTAAAAAAATTGTCTTCGTATTCCGTTTCTTATCATACGAAGTACATATACGGTTTATGACGGACATTTCTGTTTACTTCATATCATTCTTGCTGAAAACATGATAATTTTTGCAGAAAAGAAGAGCCCTATGATACCCCTTGTAGCACAATGAATACACCAATCACTGCTAGAAGTCCGCCAATGATTACCAAAACTAGGAAATTCATCCTCTTTGCTCTGCTTGTCTGTCTTTGGGATACACCTGCTGTTTCAGTTACACCATAAAGGACAAACATGAGACCACATGAGAAATCAATCGCTAAGATGTTAAGAAGAACAATGAGTCCTGCTTTGATCGCTAATTCCATATGGCCTTGTGCTAATAGTAATCCCATATTTACAGCTGGAGGGGCTAAAGATGCGGCGATGGCGACTCCGACAATGGATAAGTCCATTCCTCGGGAAATAATCACTCCTGCTGCAGCGCCACTGAAAACGGCAAACCAGAATACATCTGGTTAAAGAACAGCTCTTATGAGCATTTCGTGTGTAGGCTTCAGCATCGGTGGTAGTATTAAGCCCACAACAAGTCCCAGAATAACTGAGAGGAAAAGCCCAACAGTTTCCGCTATAATGCCATCTTTCAGTATTCCTTCCTCTGGGTAGATGAGCCCCGCCGCAGTTAATGCTATGGGACCCATTAGGGGGGCTACTATCATTGACGCAATAATTGTTACGACACTGTCATAATACAATCCAAGTGCTGCCAGAACTGCCGCAAGCCCCGTGAGAAGGAGATACGTGGGTGAGATCGTTGCATTTCCTCGAAGGCTTCCCAATATTTCCTCAACGTTTACTCCTAATCTGGATGGTAAATCATCAATAGTTTGTTCTCCACTTTCAACAATTATTACGTTATTAATGATTATGGAACCAAATGCTGATCCGATCCCTCTTTTTTTCGCCTCACTCACTAGAGCGTTTGCTTTCTCACTTGTTACCCAGATTAAGCAGAGTAATGTGTCGCTTTTGCTTTCAAAAATTGAAGCAGAGATGTTAAAATCATCAATTAAGTCATTTAGAGCGTCTTCATGCTTCTTTGGAAGGAGAAGTTTGACTTCTTTCATGCTCCTCTGATGCTCTTGCTTACTAGTATATAATGATGGCTTATTTTTATTACGAGCAAAAAAGCAGAGGTTCAGAAATTAGTTCTTTTTTTAAAAAATAGAGTGCTGGAGCCTGGCCTGTAATTATGCAAGTTCGACTTCAATTCGGATATCTTCTGGAACCTGGATTCGCATGAGCAGTCTCATTGCTTTTTCTTCTGCATCAATGTCGATCACGCGTTTGTGAATTCGCAATTCCCAGTGATCCCACGTGTTTGTTCCATTTCCACACGGGCTCTTTCGTACTGGGATGATTACTTTCTTAGTGGGAAGGGGAATGGGTCCTTTCATGCGAACTCCAGTGCGTTCAGATATCTTTTTTAGTTCGTCACAGACTTGATTGAGGACTTTTGGATTAGTTCCTAGTAATCTTATGCGTGCTCGCTGTACCATCTTGCCACACCGATCTATTCCGATTTCCACCAGTCTTTGATTTAACTCTATCGTTAGAAGTCTAGTTTCAATGGTGATCTATTTGCTGTTAGAAAATAATGAGGGGAGGTGAGAGGGTTTTTGAGATGATTATAATTGGTATTGTGTTTCTAGTTTTGCTTGTCTCTGAGTGCTGCTTGAGCTGCGGCTAAACGAGCGACTGGAACTCGATATGGAGAACAGGAAACGTAATCTAACCCTATTTTGTGGCAAAATTCAATGCTTGCAGGGTCTCCTCCGTGTTCACCACAGATTCCCAGTTTTACGTCTGGCCTGATCTTTCGAGCATTCTCAACACAGATTTGCATTAGGCGGCCAACTCCGCCCTGGTCAATTGAAATGAATGGATCATTGTCAATGATTCTGTGTTCTAGGTAATATGGCAAGAATTTGCCAGCATCATCTCTTGAAATACCGAGAGTCATCTGGTGAAGGTCGTTGGTGCCGAAGCTGAAGAACTCGGCTCCGTCATCGCCACTAACGATTTCTTCGGGTGCTAATGCTGCTCTCGGGACTTCAATCATGGTTCCGACTCTGTAATCCACAGTCGTGTTTCTTTCCTCCATGACTTGTTTTGCTGTTTCGTCAATGATCTTCCTTGAGAGTTTGAATTCTTTGGGGAATCCGACTAGTGGAACCATGATTTCAGGATGAACTTCGATTCCTTTTTCTTGGACGTTTAGCGCCGCTTCAATAATCGCTCTAGTCTGCATCCTGATTATACCCGGCATGGTTAATCCTAGTCTGCACCCTCGCAAGCCAAGCATTGGATTAGCTTCTCTTAGGTCTCTAACTCTTTGTAACATCTTCGTCAGTTTTTCGATCTGTTCTCCCTTCTCCCCCTTTGCTCTTAGCTCTTCAATATGTTTGATTATTTCATCCTCTTTTGGAAGGAATTCATGTAATGGAGGATCAATTAATCGAATGGTGATTGGCTTTCCTTTTGCAACTTAGAACAGTCCTTCGAAGTCAGTTCTCTGAAATTCGAGAAGCTTAGAAAGATACTGCTCGCGTTCTTCTTCGGTTTCAGCAAGGATCATGTCTTGAACTATTGGGAGTCTTTCTTTTTCAAAGAATTGATGTTCGGTTCGGGCAAGACCAGTACCTACTGCTTTGAATTGGAATGCAATGGCAGTATCGTCTGGTTTGTCCGCATTAGTACGAACCTTTAGTCTAGCAACCTCGTCCGCCCAGTCGAGTACATCGTTGAGCTCTGGGGGCATTTCGGCAATGCTGGCAATGGGGAGCTTGCCTATGTAAATTGTTCCGTCAAAGCCATCAACAGTGATCCATTCTCCCTCTTTGAGCTTCTCTCCGTTCTTACCTACCAAATAAGATTCGCCATTGATTTTTCGAATTCGCAATCCGGACGCTTCTGACCCGACAACACAGGTTCTTCCAATCTGTCTTGAAACGATTGCTGCGTGTGACGTAATTCCTCCTCGAATGGTTAGGATTGCAGTTGAAGCTACCATTCCATGGAAGTCCTCTGGGCTTGTTTCATCTCTCACTAGAACAATGGGGAGATCTGGTTTTTCTTTTTTCATTTTCTCAGCTTTGTCGCTATCGAAGACAATGATTCCAGTCGCTGCCCCTGGACCCGCTGGCAATCCTTTCCCGATTGGAGGGGCAACCTTTACTTCTCCGTTTTCAACATAGGTTTTTCTCTTGGGGTTTTCCCACGAGACTCGGGGGAACATGCAGAACTCGACGTCTTGTGGGGTAATTCTTAGCAACGCTTCGTTTTTGGTTATCAATTCTTCAATTGCCATGTCGTGTCCAATCTTAACCGCTGCTAGACCCGTTCGCTTACCATTTCTGGTTTGAAGAATATACAGTTTGCCTTTCATAATTGTAAAATCAATGTCTTGCATGTCTCTGAAGTGCTGTTCCAGTTTTGTGGCGATTTCCAGTAACTCCTCATAAATTCCGGGGAACATCTCGTGAAGCCTGGAGATTGGGAAGGGCGTCCTAATGCCCGCTACAACATCTTCTCCTTGAGCATTTGGTAGGAATTCACCGTACAATTCCTTATTTCCATTGCTGGGATTCCTTGTAAAGCAAACACCTGTTCCAGAATCATCCCCCATGTTTCCGAATACCATCATCTGAACATTTACTGCAGTTCCAAGATCATGAGGTATTCCATGGAAATTCCGATAGTCGATGGCTCTTTTGTTGTTCCATGATTTGATGACTGCTTCAATTGCCATCCATAACTGCTGAATTGGCTCTTTCGGGAATTCTTCTCCTGTTTCGTTCTTATAAATCTCCTTGTATTCCCTTACTAACTCCTTCAGCCCTTCTGCGCTGATTTCATAGTCGTACTCAACATTTAATTGCTTCTTCTTTTCTTCGAGTTTGTTGTGGAAACGCTCCATGGATACGTTCATGACTACGTTTCCAAACATTTGGATGAACCTTCGATAGGAATCCCACGCAAACCTTTCATCGCTAGTTTCTGTTGCTAACCCTTCTACACACTCGTCATTAAGCCCTAAATTTAAGATGGTGTCCATCATACCTGGCATCGATATTTTGGCTCCCGATCTTACTGAGACTAGAAGTGGTGCATTAGGATCACCAAACTTACGTCCAGCTTTTTTTTCTAACCTTTCCAAAGCCTGTTGAACTTGGGTTCTAAGTTCTTCGGGGTATTTTTCTCCATGGGCATAATAATATCGGCAAACCTCTGTTGTAATTGTGAACCCGGGAGGTACGGGGACTCCTAATCGGGTCATTTCAGAGAGGTTTGCACCCTTTCCGCCTAGTAACTCCTTCATGTCCTTGGAGCCTTCGCCAAAGAACATTACGTATTTTGCAGTTTCTTGCTCTGTCATTCTATTCACCACATTCAAAGTGCGGAATAAGTCAACTGCATGTTCGCAATATCTTTCTTAAGAGTGTGACGTACGTCACCATTCTTCAATGAAAAAAGGAAAATTAGATGTTCTTCACTTTTCCCTTTTTGGCATGTTTTATGCACATAAATGCTTTACCCGCGCGTAATAATTTGGAAATAGGACGTATTTTCTTGCCCTCATCTCTGATTCTTGTTTATTTCTGCTGGAGAATGAATAAAATTGCTGGAGAGGAGGTTTTTCCTGCGGAATGATCCGAAGATTTGGGAAAATGTTTCGGTAACGCTTTATCGATCCAAGTCTCCTACACAAATATCAATTGTCCCCATGATTGCCGGAATATCTGCCAGTTTTTGATTCTTGATCAATTTTGGAAGAACGTAAAGATTTTGGAAGGTTGGGCTTTGAATTCGAACACGCCGTGGTTGGGGTGTTCCATCGCTCTCGAGATAGAAACCGGCTTCTCCTCTACCCGCTTCAATTCTTCGGTATACTCGTTTCCCTTTTTCGGGACGTCTGGGGATTTTTTCGATGTTTACTGGATCGCTATCTCTGAATTCATGATACCAGTCAAGAGCTTGATAAATTATTTTGATGGATTCTTGCATTTCATCTAAGCGGAGGCGATATCGTGCATATGAGTCTCCTGTATTTCGGGTTATGACTTTAAATTTCATCCTCTCATAGCCCCAGTATGGGTCAATCTTGCGAATGTCGTAGGCAACACCACTTGCCCTTAAGACTGGTCCCGTTACTCCCCACTCGATGGCTTGTTCTTTGGTCATGATCCCAACGCCTTCAGTTCGCATTCTCCATACTTGGGACTCGTCGAGCATGTCGAGAAATTCCCCATGTTTTCGTTGGAAATCCTCAAGAGTCTGTTCTAAGGCCGATCCAAATCCTGGGGGTAAGTCTTGCGCAACACCGCCAATTCGGGCATAATTATAGGTCATTCGAGCGCCAGTAATCAATTCGAGTAATTTGATGAGATATTCTCTCGCATTCATTGGATAGATAAGCATTGTCAGTTGTCCTAAGTCTGCAGCCATAGCTGCAAGCCATAGACTATGACTCGCAAGTCTCTGAATTTCATGTGTCAAGATTCGAATCGCGTTTGCCTTTTCAGGAGCTTCGACGCCAAAAACTCCCTCAGCGGCCCAAGCATAAGGCATGGAGTAGTTCATTGATTCTACGTAGCACAAACGATCTGCAATTGGGATCCCTTGGTGGTATTGTCTGTTTTGAAGAAGTTTTTCGTATCCTCTGTGAAGATAGCCCAATTGAGCATCTGCGTCAAGAACCGTTTCTCCATCAATTGTGAGTCTCATTGCCCACAAACCATGCATTGAGGGGTGTTGTGGCCCCATGAAAAGATTCATTTCAGTTTTTTCCGACATTTTTTCCACCTTGCCTTAGAACTTCTTTCTATAATAATCAGGGTCAAAATCTTCGGGTTTTCGGAAGCGTGGGCGCTTGTATACATAGTCCTCTCGGAGTGGATAACCGTCCCAGTCTTCTGGCAGATAAATTCGGCGAAGATCTGGGTGTCCTTCAAACAAGACTCCCAGCAAGTCAAAGGTTTCTCTTTCAAACCATTCGAAGCCATTCCACATTCTTGTCATGGAAGTAATAACTGGGTTGTCGCGATCTACCTTTGTTGTTAGCCCTACAAGTAATGGCGCATCCATTCGGCCAACGTAATAGATGAGTTCGATTATTCCCTCATCAGGACGATCTGTTCCAGTTAGCATGTCCGGATAATTGAATCCTAGTTCATGTTTAACATATGATGCTAGCTCAACAAGGTTTTCTTTCTCAACTTCAACATGAACTCGATTGGCATCTATGAGCTCTGCGCTCAGAATTTTATCGCCAAAGTGGCCCTTTACTTTATCGATTAACTCGTCTGGTTCCATGTTTTCCACTCCTTGATAAATGTGGTGATTTAGAGTTCCTACCAATAGGTTAAGCATCTTGCTTATAAGTTGTTGCAATGTCTGAGAGTTGATTTTCACTAATCTTTCACAAGTCTGCGTCAAAAAGTAGCATTTTGATATGAAACTGGGGGCAAAGTGAGAAAAACTTTGTCTTCATTTTGCCTTTTGAAGTTTGAGAACGTTAATCCTCGTTGCGATATCCACATACTTTCTGGCGAATTCCAAAGCTTCAATTTCGGCCTTTTCAAATTCCTTTTGAATCATGAATAATTCGGCTTCTAGTTGTGTTATGGAATCTTCGAGCATAGCTTGAATTTCATGGTTTGAAGCAGTTTGAGGTGAACGATTCCGTAATTCTTGGAGCTGGGATTGCTTTCGCGAGATCTCTGTTTCAAGCATTTGAATCTGTTCTTGTAGTATCATAGTCTCATTTTCTTTTGGTAACTGCATTTGTTGGGTACCAACTTCAAAGCTTGTGTTTCTTATTCTCTCGCTGACCTCAACTAGTACGTGGAATGCATGACTGTCTGAGTTCCATCTATCAAGTGATCTTAGTCTGAAAGGAAACCCTCCCTGCTGGGCATTTATTCCATCTATTAATACACGAGGGGCGTCATCTGGGAAATTTTGGGGGATAAGGAGCTCAACGGAGTGTGGGTTCCCGCTCTTATCCCTGATGTTTCCTCTCCAATGGTCTAGTCTATTATGAAAGGGTGCAAACCCTGCCGTGAAATTATAAATTAGGTACGCCTCTTTACTCAGGATCTCGTCGGAAACCATTATTGTCACCGTTTACAATTTTACTCTGAACTTCGTTATATTTGAATGTTTTAAGATACCCGCGGCTGCTATTTTCCATGTTTTTCTCTTTCTTGGGATTTGTAATGGTTATTAACCTAAATATATCAAATTATTTATCGAATGTTTCCTCCTGTGTTGGTTTCTCGCATTCTACTATTTCTGCTTTTGCTGTTTGTCTCATTCACGGTTCCCTTAGATCTGTGGATGCTTCTTGATCGCAAGCCTGTACGTGATTACGGGATCAAGAGCTCTGAAAAGCTCATTGTTTTCCTTGGTGTTCCTTCTATTGTTTTTTGGCTTCTCTGGTTCACCTTTGCATTAGGTGCTAATGGTTGGCTGCAGTCATCCTTTCCTTCTCTGTTTTGGGAAAATGAATTGGCTCAATATCTCGGGCTTGTTTTTTGTATTCTTGGTGTGTTAATTGCAATCAGTGCTAGAATTGCAAGGGGTAGATATGCCCCATCTTGGGGTTTCCATAGTCAAGTGAAAATGGCAACAAGTGGGCCGTACAAGTTCATACGACATCCGAACTATCTCTTTTACGGTCTTATGTTTATTGGGCTTCCGTTGCTTTCTGGTTTTTGGCCAGGTTTCTTGACTGTGATTGGAATCTATGGTTATGTTCGAATAATTGAATATGAAGAGACACTCCTTCTTCGACACTTCGGATCGAAGTATGCAGAATATCAACGACATACTTGGCGTCTCATTCCTTTGATTTGGTAATTCTTGCTACGGTTGCTTATGTTTATGATCCAAACCTTTTGTGGTCTCCATCTGATCCCATTCATTAATATGACAAGCTATGCTTTCTTGAAAGCAAAACTTTTTTCTAAATCCGTTCTTCTTTTCTTAGTCTTTGTTGGAGTTTGCTTGTTAGGCAAAGGAAATCATTAAATCAAACACATTTTACTTGAGTTTAGAACTTTTGAGGGGTTTGGCATTGAATAACAAACTAGATTTTTCTCTGGATTCAATGAATCAGATTGGCATGCTCAAACAATGGCCAGAGCTCTGGGAATCTGCGTATGACGCTTTGATCCCTTCATTTTCCAATGAGTACACGGAAATTGTGTTTTTAGGAATGGGGGGGTCAGCCATTGCAGGGAATTACGTGAAATCTGCATATGAGGATTCTGGAGTTCGTTTTCTTGTTCACAAGAACTACGGTTTACCTCGCGAGATATCATCCGTTGACGAGACTCTTGTTATTGCTTCTTCTTATTCAGGAAACACTGAAGAAACTCTTTCTGGTGCCTTAGCCGCAATCGAAAAAGGCTATGATCTTGTTGGCATGAGTACTGGAGGCAAACTCAAAGACCTTCTCTCAAAACATGGTAATTCTCATCTTCTCCTTCCCACAGGACTAGTTCCTCGCGCTTCACTTGGAGCCATGTTTCCCTTGCTTGCTCGTATCGTTGAGCAAGCCATTGGTGCTGAACCACAGATTACTCGCTCCTTTTCTTCAGAATTGTCTAAGTTATCTGAGAATGAACCGTCTCAGCTCGCTCTTGATTTAGCTGAGACCTTGATGTCATCATTGCCCGTGATTCTTGGCATAGAACATACTTTTCCCTTAGCTCTCAGATTTAGGGCACAGTTGAATGAGAATGCCAAAAAACACGCTATGTCGTTTGATATTCCCGAGCACAATCATAATGCGATAGTGCCCATCGGTATTGACCGGGATTTCCCCATTCACTATGTGTTCCTAGTGGATCGACACCGGAGTCTCACAAGGAATCTTCGTCGAGTAGACTTTTTGCTCTCTTTTCTTTCACGCATCGGAGAACACTACTCTGTCTTTGAGCTCCCAAGAGATAGGAGTGTTGCAGAATCAATGATTGCTCTGACCTACCAGCTTGATTTTGCTTCAATTTACGCTGCATTGCTACGGGGCATCGACCCGAATCCCGTAGATGCAATTGCTGAGCTCAAGTCTTTTCTGGCAAAAGAACAATCATGAGGGACTTCCTTTGGCACGTTCAGAAATCATGTTGTTCTTGGAAGAATCTTTTCGATCCTACCCAACAGTTCCCCAGCAATGGAAGGGGTACCCCCTCAGTCGTTACCTTAAGGGATCTATTCCTATTTACATTCGGATTAATACCTTGAAAGTAAAGCCTAAACACCTTTTGGACTTACTGAAGAAAAAAGGGATTATGACTAGTATCGTTTCACCCCGGATTCCTTTTGTGGCAACCGTAGATCGCGGTTCAAACATAGGATTCTTACCCGAACACCTTGCAGGATATTTCTATATACAAAATTTGGCCTCAGTCTTAGCTGTTCTTGCCCTTAATCCTTCAGCTAATGATATTGTGTTAGATGGTTGTGCGGCACCTGGAGGGAAGACTACACTGATTTCGCAATTGATGAGAAATAAAGGAACTGTTGTAGCAAATGAAATCGACAAGAAACGAACTGTTAGTCTGTTGTCGAATATTTCACGCATGGGATGTACAAATGTCATCGTTACTCGAGAAGATCTGACCCGAATCCCTTCTTCCACATGGGAGGAACGCTTCGACAAAGTCTTGATAGACGCACCATGTACCGGAGATGGCTTGTTACCGAATAAGCATGAGAAACTCCGTCCCCTTTCGACTCGAAGGGTTGTTGAACATTCAGAGCGACAGAAAAAGCTGGTTCAGACTGCTCTTAAGTTGCTCAAACCCAATGGTATACTAGTATATTCTACCTGTTCCTTTACAATAGAACAAAACGAAGCTGTCATTAGGTGGTTATTGGAAAACAACCCCAACGTTGAGATACTACCAGCTGATATTCCTTTTGATCATTTTGAAGGCTTTATCGTCTCGGATGATGACTTGGGACGCCACATTAGTTCTGCGGTCGCCCGCCTTTTTCCTTTTCCACACCAGACAATTGGTTTCTTCATTTCAAAATTCAGAAAAAAACCTTGAACAAGAGTTTCATTCCCTATCTAAGCACTATTTCTGTATCGTTTTTACATTTATTTTTGTCAGTTTTTTCCAAGTGTGCTAATTCTGTTTGAAAAGCTTTATCTCTTGCTAGGCTCTGCTAATGTCCGTGAGTGTCGATTCCTCCCCCAAATTGGTTGTATTTGCTTTGAGTCTTCTGCTTCTTTTTGCGATTCTTTCCTTTCTTGTATCGCCCATTGTTGCAAGTAATTCGGAGTCAGAACCCTTTTTTGGGGGAGACCTTGAGACAATCACTGAAGGAGCATATGTGAATTATACCCTTCAAAATGGGGAATGGTTTTTCTGGGAAGTGGTCACAATTTTTCCAAACAACACTGCATTAGTTATCAAAATAAATCAAACAGCTTCTGGGCGCTTAATTTCTTTTCTCACCGTGTCCGTGTCTAATCCTGCAATCTCGTACTTCTACTTGTGGGCTCAAACAAAAACGCTTCAGCCCGGGGATGTTGGGGTTGCAATTGCAAATGGAAACGCCGACGTTGTCTCTGATGTGATCGTTACTGTTAGCGAAAATGACACGATTGTCCCTCTCAGAGCCTACAGGCTAGTAGTTACTAGTGGCCCTTACAAAGGCTATGTCTTACATTATGAAGCTATGACTGGGATTCTGCTCGAATACTACGTCTCTTCTGAAGAAAGTTTACCCTCCATGCAGATTTCTGACACTAACCTTCATCTTGCTCTCCCCCAATCCGAAGACAATGGTCTGAGCTTTTCAGACATGATCGAGCTAGGATTGAGTGCTTCTCTTTTCCTCGGAAGCATTCTGATGATATATTTCTTGACACACTATAAACACTCAAAGAAAGAAGCCGAAACAAAGAAATCAGATTGACTTACTGTCTCTAATGATTGTGTCTCTGATTACCATTCTTAGTATCCCAACGAAGTTGTCATCGATGGTTTTTATTCCAGAGACCCCGCTTTTTTCATCAAAAGAGCAAATCATTGCTTCATCATCGTCACGAATGCAGGCCATGAAGTCTTTTTTTCTGTATTGTCTTAACGTAACGTTTCCCCTTTGTTTTAGCTTGGTTATTAGACTAGCATCAGCGCTTGGGTCGAGATCTGTGATTAGTTCAATACGAATCATTCGTTTTTTTCTTACATGATCTATTAGATCCAACATAAGCTCTGGTAGAATAATGGTGCATTGTCTTTTCGTACGAAGTATCATGTCTGTTATCACTGCTTTAGCTTCATCTATTCCAATGACTCCCCATGTGTCTACGTGCATTTCGAACTTGAATTCCTCTGCTTTCTCTGCTATCCTTTTAATTTCTTTGTACTTTGCATTGAATAGGGTCAGAAATGCTAGCACCGCTTCTTCGAGTTGTTTTGTGTATTGTTGTTCGAGATTTCCAATCTGCTTAACTGTTTCCTCTAAGGCTCTAATCATACTGCTTCTAGCATTTTCTAATGATGCATGGAGTACTTGGTCAGAGGTTTCAACTACTGATGTAAGAATATTTGATAACTCACTGTGTTTTCCTATGATTTCCTGGTTATGCATGAGAAGCTTTTGACTTGCCTTTTCATTGAATTGCTTGATCAGCTTGTTTATGGAGTCTTTCATCTTTTGAGCTCTGGACTCATAGTTTTCATCGAGCCGTTTGACTTCGGCATTTATTTTTTCTCTGTACTCTGTACTCAATCTTTTCAAGTCATTCAAAGTTTGCTCGATGATATTACCAATTTCTTTTTTCTCAACAGAAGCTTGTTCTACAATTTTTTCGGTTTTTTCCTTCAAGTTGTTTGCCAATGAAGCAGTAATACTTTCAAGATTGTTCAGTATCTTTGTGATTTCATTAGCGCGCTTTTCGATTTCAACGTTTTCGATGGCTGAGAAGAGTTGAGTCAAGGTTTTTTCGACCTGATCTGCTAATTCTTTAAGGCTTTTTGCAATTTCGCTTTTGATCTGGTCCCCTAGAGGGGTCGCATCTACTTTAATTCCTAACAATTCTGAGTAGGTCATTTCGATGCTGTTCCTAATTTTGGTTAGTTCTTTTACACCTTCAAATATGCTAAGTCCCTCCAAAACATCTTTTAGGTTTTTCTGAAGGCTTTCTAGTCTCTTCTCGGTTGCGGTGTTGAATTCCCAAACGAATTGATTTATTCGTTCATCGATTTGATCTGTTTGTTTGAATGACACTTCAATCTGCTGAAGGGTTTTCTTACCTTGAATTAGAACTTCCTCGAGTTTCGTTTGAAAGTGGAGAAAGATTTGTTCATGTTCTTTCAGCAAGATTTCAGTTTCGAGAATGTACTTTGCAAGTGTTTTTTCTATCTCTTCAACAGCGTTCTTGATTGTCGTTATGTTTTGACTGACATATTTTTCGAATTCTTCTCTTAGTCTCTTCAGCCCTGCAACAAGCTTTGTAGCATATTGCATCAATAATTGAGAAACAAGAGTTTCTCCTTGTGCGTTTAATTGCTGAAATGTCTGAGACAGAACTTCGACATAATCGACGGCCGGAGAGAGTTTTGATAGAAGCTCTTCGAGATCTTTTAACAAGGTTTGACTCAGCAAGGTTTCTAACTCACTTAGCGTTTGGTCAATAGTTTCTTTTGCACCGATTGCTACTGTTTTTACTGGCTCAATCAAGATTTGTTCCATTTGCTCGCTAAATTCTTTTGAACTCTTTGGAATCACATCGCCAATGAGATCTTTTTTCTTCTGCACAAACACTCGATGAATTGATTCCAACTGGCCTCTCAATCCCGTTAATGATAAGAGGAAATCTTTTTCGGCAATTATGAACTCATGCAAGAAGGGCAATGTCGCATAATACCTTGTTAGCGCCCCCTTGAGTGGTTTTACCATCTTTATTGCCATTAAGTCTGCAATCGCAGTAGTGACAACATCCAGATCAAGTCTAGTGAGGGTTGAGATTTCTCCAATGGTAAGCATTCCATGCCCTAATATCGCTGAATATACTCGAATTTCGGCGTTGCTTAGCCCAAGTTCTGCTAAAAAGTTTAGTTCCTTCTCACTGATTGAAGAGGCCATCAAGAATTGATGTTTGAACAAACATAAAAAATATGCCCTTTCCTTTCCAGTGATGTCAGCGCTTATAGGTTTGGCAAATGCCCTGTTTTTCGGGAAAAATCATTGAGACGCCTTCACACTTCTTTCCGAAGTAAGGGAATGCCTTCTTGCTTAACTTGAAACTTATTCTCAAGCCCTAGCATTTTCTCAAACCCGTCATAGTATTGCAAATATTGCTCCGGGCCGTGAGCTTCGAAATATGATTCTATTATAGCGATTTTTGTAAGAGTTTTGATTGTCTCGCTGTCAAGCTTCTCGACAAAAATTCTTGGCCTATGATCCAAAACGATGTATGCTGTTGTTTCCCCTAAATTGGTTTTAACAAATGATGGTTCAGGAATAGGGACACCTAGAATATCGTAGAGTTCTCCCAATCGGCTTGCTCTTATCGTGTCCCACTGCGGTGTATAATATAATCCTAATACCCGATAATACGTGTCAACAGGAATGCTTCTTGGATTTATTCGTTCATTTCTGTATTCTAAGCCTTCAATTTCCTCGTCATTAATTTCTGTTGAATAAACGATTTTCTCCGTGATCGTGGTTACAGTCTTGAATCCCGTTTTCATGTATAACTGTTCGCTCTTGCTGTCCTCCGCCTCTGTGTATAGCGCCTGCACGTTTTTATTTCTCATCAAAGACATTGCCGTTTGGATTAGGCTATTTGCAATTCCTTTTCTTCTATACTGAGGATGCACTACTAACCAAAGAAAATGTGCTCTAATTTCTTTGAAAATCGGATCGTAACCGATCGACAAGTCTAATTCTCCAATGAATTCTCCATTTCTTTCAGCAACGAGAATAATGCCCTGAGTTTCTTCAACCATGTCAACATATAGGGCAATCGTTTTAGGATCTAGCCACCACCCACCATGAAGCCATCTCTCATATGAGCTTAGTTCTTCCCATCTGGCGGGATTACTAGTGAGTTGCCCGTTTGGTAATCCATGATACCACTCTCCCTGTTCTACAATATTCAGCTCTAGAAGTGCTTCAATTTCTTCTTTGTGGAATTTTCTGATTACGTAATCCCTCATTTTCTCGCCAAAACCTGCTATTCCATCACTTGGACGATTTCAATTTCGATAATGACACATTGAGCTTTCCATTGTATCAAGATCTCTTGAAAGTTACCGTAATATGTTGGATGAAGAGCCCAAATCTTTTCAGCTAACAGCTTGAACTTCTCATCTTGAGGCGTAATTATTTTTGTTTTTCCTAGAATTTTTAGTTCTTTTCCCTCGCTTTTGAGAACTATGGTTGCTTCAGATCGCAATAATAAATTTTGAACCTTTTTTGAGTCGGCGTTCGAAATCATGAATATGGTATCGTTTTCGAAATAAAACCACATGGGAACTCTTGCCTTTGTCCCATTAGGGCGATACGTGGTTAGTGATACTTCTGGTGCGCTTTGAATTAGTCTTTTGAGTTTTCCTGTGATCACTAAGGGACGTTGACTTTTGCCATTTGAATAAATTATCGATACCGTAAAACCTGATTTATGTTGTAAAAATGCAGTGAAAAGAGGAAAAAAGTGCTCGCGATGGCGAGCAAGGAAAAAAGTTGTTTATTCAACCTTTACTTATTTTCGTCTGCGATAGACCATGGCCGTGACAAGGGCGAATGCACCAGCGAGTGCGTAGAATGGGAATGGTAGGAATCCGCCTCCGCCAGATTTGACGGTAATGGTAACGGTGTCAGTGGCAACATTGCCACCTTTGTCTGTGAGGGTCAGTTTCACGATGTATTCGCCTGAGCTACTTTCCTTGAAGTCATAGGAGATTGTTTGCTCGGTGTTTCCTCCCGCAAACGTACCAGTGGCCACCTCGTTGTCGTTAATGGTAATAGAATAGGTTCCTCCAGAGTCGTCCTTTACGGTCCATATGAGGGTTACTGTCTTTCCAGGGCTGACTTCCTGGTCACTGGGCGGTGACACAATCGTTGGTATGTTGGAGTCTTTGAGCGTAATCTGCCACGTTGTTTCAGTCATTGCTCTACCTAGATAGTCGTTACCAGTGACTTTGACGGTGTGTGCTTCGTAGTCGCTGATCTTGGTAAGATCTACGTAAAGGGAGACTTTTCCTTCAGCATTGGTTA
This sequence comes from archaeon, assembly GCA_024276795.1. Classification (GTDB taxonomy): domain Archaea; phylum Asgardarchaeota; class Heimdallarchaeia; order Heimdallarchaeales; family JAJRWK01; genus JAJRWK01. The sequence goes on from JAJRWK010000152.1 coordinate 17,713, forward strand.
AAGTTTGAATTGTGCTTCCGTCGAGTTGTACCGTTGCGTTAAAGGTTGTCTCGTCGAAGATAATGCCTATCATGCCCATTCCTGGATTGTCATCATCTTCCTTTACTTCGGTTATTGTGCTGAGCATTACTGGTGGATTCTGATCTACTTCTAGTTTCGCAGTGTACACTGGAATGTTGAAACCGAATAATGTGACGTCAACGAGATATTCGCCCTCATATTGAAGAGCTAAGTTTTCTCCATTGGGGTCAACGAACGTTGAGAGCACTTGTTGGCTCGCGATGAAACTGAGGTCAATATAGGAATCTTCGATTGGGCCGTCATAGAAGTCTATTGAGATGGTGTAAGTACCATCTGCATCGATTATTCCAAATGCCGTTTCAGGTTTAGCCAAGGTTGCTGCTTGGAATCCAAAAACATCATCATTGGGATCGCTAACCACGCCTGGGGTTCTTAGGAGGAAGAGATCCCAGTCTTGGTCTGGATTCGCCCAGTCAAGTGATGCTCTTACAAACATTCCCGCTCGAAGGTCAACTGCCTTGGTATATTCGAAGACTATTCTACCGCTAGTTGGAGTTAAGTCCTCAGCAACTATCGGATAGTTGGATAGGGACACTTCAAGGAAGCTACCAACATCAACACCCAATTCAGAGTTCTTAGCGCTGAATTCATTTAAGAACGCTGTTGGAAGACCTGCAACATCTTGTGCTACTTTGACTGTAAAGTTGCCCGTAGTTAAGATCTTTCCATTATGGATTGTTGGTGCACCAGTAGGTAGTGTGCCCTGTATCTCAACTTCTGGGAATGTAATGTCTTGACCAAGTATGCCGTTGAACCACGCCGCTTTGAAAGTGATCTTTTCGGGACCGACAATGGAAGTGTCGATCTTGTCAAGATAAAGTGCAACGTGAATTCTGAAGTCACTTGCTGAGACGTTGTACCCGAAGAATTCAGCAGCCGCTGTTAGGTTAACGAGATATCTGTAACCCCAGCCTTCAGGATTCGCATTTCCTTGGAATGGATAGTCCTTGATGAGATCTCCAAACAAGTAGTCTGATGCCTCGAAAACAGAGCCCGCTGGATCCGCTAGCCAGAACCCAACATGCGAGTTTTGGCCTGTCCAGTTCAATGAAATAGCCAGCGTGTTTGGTGTAGCAGAAGGCGTCACTCCAGTAAACATGATTTCAAAGAATCTCATGTCTCCCGCGGCTGCTGGGTACATGTCCCAGTCGTATGGCTCATCGAGGGCGTCTTTTGTAACAGTGCTCCATCCAGCTGTCTCACCGTTATCGACCATAAATGGTATGCTGAAACTGAAAGGAACTAAGGCACTAATGCCTGATGATGTTGTGAGGGTTACGAACCCAGAGTGTAATCCA